>CAZTFC010000012.1:0-56235 GCA_964612075.1 uncultured bacterium | reverse complement strand
CCCCGAGCTGGTGGAGCCGGAGCGCCGCTCGCGCGTCTACGGCCTTTTCTACACCGTCGGCATCGGGGCGGGAGCGCTGGCCCCGCCGCTTTTCGGGATCCTGTCGGACGCGGCCGGCGTCCCGGCGACGCTGGCGGTCCTGGCCGCGGTGATCCTGCTGACGCTCCCCCTCGCGCGCCTCCTTCGCCCGGTCGTCGAGGGCAAACCCGGCCCGCCTCGGATAGAATAGGGGGAGATGCCCCCGCCGACGAATCGACCCGACCCCCGCCCCGTCGCCGTGCTCGGCGCCACCGGGTACATCGGCGCGCGGCTGGTCCCGCGCCTGGTCGACGCCGGATGGCGGGTTCGGGCCGTCGGCCGCAGCCCCTCCAAGCTGGCCGGGCGCCCCTGGGCCGGCGACCCGATGGTGGAGATCCGGGCGGGCGACGTCTTCGACCGGCCTGGCCTGGAAGCGGCGCTCGCTGGCTGCCGGGCGGCCTTCTACCTGGTGCACTCCATGAACCCGGAGGCGCGCGACTTCGCCTCCGCCGACCGGAAGGCGGCCGAAAACATGGCGGCCGCGGCGGAAGCCGCCGGGATCGAGCGGATCGTCTACCTCGGCGGCCTGGGCGAGGAGGCGCCGCAGCTGAGCCACCACCTGCGCTCGCGCCACGAGGTCGGCGAGATCCTCCGGCGGGGCCGCGTCCCGGTGACGATCTTCCGGGCCGCTATGATCATCGGCTCGGGGAGCGCCTCCTTCGAGATCCTGCGCTACCTGGTCGAGCGGCTGCCGGTCATGGTGACCCCGCGCTGGATCGACACCCCCTGCCAGCCGATCGCGGTCACCAACGTCCTCCACTACCTGGTCGCCTGTCTCGATTGCCCGCCCACGGCCGGCAACTCCTACGACATCGGCACGCCGGAAATCTCCACCTACCGGGAGCTGATGCGCCTGTACGCGGAGGAGGCGGGGCTTCCGAGGCGCTGGGTCATCCCGGTGCCGGTGCTGACCCCCCGTCTCTCCTCCTACTGGATCCACCTGGTGACGCCGGTCCCCGCCGCCCTGGCGCGCCCCCTCGCGGAGGGGCTGCGCAACCCGGTGGTGTGCCGCGACGACGTCATCCGGGAGCTGTTGCCCCAGCCGCTGCTCGACTGCAGGACGGCCATCCACCTGGCGCTCGAAAAACTGCGGCTGCAGCAGGTGGAAAGCTCCTGGACGGACGCCGGCCGGGTGCCGCCGGTGGAATGGAGCACCGGCGACGACCCGCGGTGGGCGGGCGGCACCGTCTTCGTCGACGACCGGCGGATGCGGGTCGACGCCCCGGCCCGGCAGTGCTGGCCGGCGGTGGTCGGCATCGGCGGCAAGACCGGCTGGTATTACGCGGACTGGCTCTGGAGGGTGCGCGGCGCGATGGACCGCATTCTCGGCGGCCCCGGGATCGACCGCGGGCGGCGCGACGCGCAATCCGTCCAGGCCGGCGACGCGCTCGACTTCTGGCGGGTCCTCGCGGCCGAGCCGGGGCGGCGCCTGAAGCTCGTCGCCGAGATGAAGCTGCCGGGCGAGGCGGTGCTGGAGCTGCTCCTGGCGGAGTTCCAAGACGGCGCCACGGAGGTGCGCCAGCGCGCCCTCTTCCGGCCGCGCGGGCTGCTCGGGCTGCTCTACTGGTACGGCGTCCTGCCGCTGCACAACCTGGTCTTCGCCGGGATGCTGCGGGGCATCGCCAGGGCCGCCGGGGCCCGGATCCTCGACGGCCCCGGCCGGGTTCCGGAAGGCGAGAGGCCCCGTTGACCTCCGCCGCCCGCTCTCACTCCGCGGCGGCGAAGCGCGCCCGGATCTCTTCCATGCGGCGGCGGTTCTTTCCGAGATCCGAGTAACCCACGCGCGATGCGGAACGGAGCTGGATGACCCGGCGCGCCCGGTCCAGCAGGAATTCCGCGTCGTCCACGAAGAGCCTCGTCCGCAGCTCCACCCGCAGGTATCCTTCCCCTTCCTCGACGACCGAGGAATCTTCCCGCGCGGCGAGCACCCGTTTCAGGCGCGAGAACGCCTCGTCCGCGTCGCCCGTGAACGCCAAAGGATCGATCCGGTGCCGCTCGTCCCCGGCGAAGCTCGACACGCAATTGGGCGAAGAGGGGCACGGAACCAGCGCCCCGTCCTTCACCCCCAGGTTGCCCGGCCGGTCTCCCGCGCACGCCGCCAGGAGAAACGCGATGATCCCCATGGTCCCCGCCCTCCCGATGTTTCGGATCACGGCCCGCCTCCCTTCCGCAGCTCCTGCGCCAGCCGGACGACGGCGAGCTCCTTGGCCTTCGCTTCCACGTCCACGGTCATCTCCCTTCCGCGCCAGCATTCCGGGAAATCGGCCGGGTCGACGTAGTCCGCGTGCGGCTTCGGGTCGCCGCCGCCCCAGCCGTTTCTGGGAGAAGAGATGTGGCACCACGGCTCCCGCCCGGCCGCCTCCCAGGTTTCGGCCGCCCGGTCCGTCGCCTCCTCCACGGAAAGGCCGTCCGGATTGCAACGGTGGTGATGGACGTCGTAGACCAGCGGCAGCCCGAGACGCGTGCAGACCGGCAGCAGCTCTTCCGGGGAATAGGAGGAATCGTCGTTCTCCAGCGTCAGCCGGCTTCGGACGTTTTCCGGCAGGCCGGGAACCGCGGCGGCGAGACGCGCAAGCGCCCCGCGCTTGTCGCCATATACCCCGCCGGCGTGGAGGTTGATGACGTCGGCGCCGACCGCCTCGGCGAGCATCCCCTGGTACGCCAGCTCCCGGACGGAGCTTTCCGCCACGGCCGCGGTCGGGGACGAAAGAACGACGAACTGGTCGGGGTGGAAGCTGAGCCGTATGCCGTTCGCCGCGGCGAAGGCCCGGCTCTCCGAGAGCAGGGCCGATACCGCCTCCCCGTCCGGGAGTTCGTCGAGCCGATACCCCGCGTCCGGGTGGGTCATCCGGGGGAAGAGCGGCGACAGGATGCGGAAGGCGCCGATGCCCAGCCGCCGGACCGCCTCGAGCGCCCGCAGGAGGCTCGCCGCGTTGTGAAGGCAGATCTCCGAGGCCCTGGCCAGCCGCCGGTCGCGCGGCAGCGCCAGGAGGGATTTGGCCGTCGTCGCCCGGAAAGCGATCGGCTCCCGGACAAAGATGCAGCAGAGGCCGAGCCGCATGGTATCCTCCTTATCCTCTGCTCCTGCCGCAACTATACCAGAACCTCCCGATGGAACAGGGGGCGACGATGCGCGTCGAAAGGAAACGGAATCGCCCCGGGCCGGCGGTCATCGCCGTCGCCGCGCTGCTGCTGTTGCGTGCGCCTCTTTTCCCGTCCGCGAACGCCTTCGCGGATACCGAAGCCGCTTCCTGGGCGGCGCTCAAGGCGGGGGGCCACGCCGCGCTGATGCGTCACGCCGATGCGCCCGGCATCGGCGACCCGGCCGGGTTCCGTCTCGAGGACTGCTCCACCCAGCGGAACCTCTCCGAAGACGGCCGCCGGCAGGCCCGCGCCATCGGGGACCGGTTCCGCCGGCAAGGGATCCGGGAGGCGCCGGTGTATTCCAGCCGGTGGTGCCGGAGCCTGGAAACGGCCCGGCTGCTCGGGCTGGGGGAGGTGACGCCGCACCCGGGACTGGACTCCTTCTTCCGGGACGCCGAACAGGAGGAGCGGCGGACCGCCGAGGCGAAGGAGCTGATCCGGCGGCTCCGGGGAGGGGCGTCGGCCGTGCTCGTAACCCACCAGGTCAACATCACCGCGCTGACCGGCGTGTTCCCGCGGGAAGGGGAGATCGTGGTCGTCCGCGCCGATGGGGACCGGATCGTCGTGATCGGGAGGATCCGGTAATCAGGCTTTCTCCCGGGTGACGATCCCCAGGAACCCGTCCACCGACAACAGGTCCCCCGTCCTGATCCGGTGGACCGCGTCCGGGATCCCGGTGACGCAGGGGATCCCGTATTCCCTCGCGATGATCGCCCCGTGGATCAGCATCCCTCCCCTGCGCTCGACGATCCCGCCGGCGAGGGGAACCACGAAGGTCATATTCGGGTCCACCGCGTCGCAGACGAGGATTTCCCCGGACCGGAACAGGAACAGGTCCTCCCTCTTCCGGGCGACGCGTGCGACGCCGCGGGCGTAGCCCGGTCCCGCGGGCTGGCCGACCAGCTGCCTGTCCCGCTGGACGAAACCCGGCGTCTCCAGCAGGGGGGGAGGCGTAGCGGGATCTTCACCGCCCGGTTCGTTCAGCGCTTCGACGGATGCCGCCCCTCCGGAAATTCCGGGCTTCCCCTCCCGCCGCCCCGCCGACCGGGCGGCGCGCTCCTCCAGCGCCAGCGCGTGGGCGGACTGTAACCGGCCGAGATAAATGTTGTCGTCGTCGCGAAGCCGGTAAGAGTCGCGGGCCAGGTCGAGCAGCTCCTCCGCGAACTTCCGGTTTTCCCCTTCGAAACGGGAGAGGAACGCGTTCCGCAGGGCGCCGGCGCCCCGGGAATCCGCCGTTGGCGGGCCTGCCGGGGCAAGGGCCATCTCCAGCAGGAGGTTCAGCACCCCCCGGCGTCCGGCATCCCTTCCCGAAGAGGCGAAGACGTCGCCGTAACTTTCCAGGAGGCGTTCGAGCCGTCGCTCGAAATCCGCGTCGCCCTTCCCTTCCCGCCGGACGGCTTCCGCGAGGGAGCTCTCCGTCCGAAGCCTCTCCGCCAGCCTTCCGAACCCGGAATTCCTTTCGACGGAAAGCATTCCCGTGCCCGGGAGGAGGCGGACGAACTCGAAGGGGTCCCCGGGGGCAAGGTGGTCGTTGTAGAACTCCCCGAACAGGCGGACGCCGTGCGCCAGCGGGATGAATTCGCCGCGGTATATCTCCTCCCACTTCCGCACCGACTCCCCCCGCCTGCGGATCTCTTCCTCCAGCCCGTCGTCGGACAGCCGCGACAAACCAATGGAGGCGAAGGCGTCCGCCTCCCGAGCCATCTCGGGGAGCAACTCCCGCTCGACCCGGTCCTTCAGGACCTTCAGATTCGCGTGGCTGCGTCGGAGGGTGAGGTACCAGGCCCGTTCGTCGCCGCCGGCCCCCCGGCGGGCGGTAATGGGGCGGGACTGCAGTACGGAAAGCCCGCCATCCCCAAATGACCATTCCACGTCCTGGGGGGAACCGAAGAGCGCCTCGGCCTCCATGGCCGCCCGGTACACCTGCGGGATCTCCTCCCTGGAGATCGGCGGACTCCCCGCCCGGTCCGCCGGCAGGTCCGCCACCTCGGTCCCGAGGGGGCCCGGGACGACCCATTTTTCCCTCGCCGAGGCGCGGAAGGAAAGGACGTCCCCGGTGTCCCGGCGGAGGATCCAGCGATCCGGTTCCACGGTCCCGTCCACGAGCCCTTCGTTCAGGCCCCACACGGCCTCGACGACCGCACGGTCCGGGTCGGAAGGGCTCACGCCGAACACGACCCCGGAGCGTTGCGCGGAGACCATTTCCTGGACGAGCACCGCCATTTCGCTCCCCTCCGGGTCCAGCCCGAGTTCCTTCCGGTACAGCAGCGCCCGGTCGGACCACAGGGAAGCGAACACCTGCCGAACCCGTCCCAGGACGGCGGAGGGGCCCCTCACGTTCAGAAACGATTCATGCAGCCCGGCGAACGAGGCTTTTCCGCCGTCCTCCCCGGGAGCCGAGGAGCGCACCGCCACGGGGCGCTCCCCGAAAGCCCGTTCCAAACCCTCGCGCAGATCCGATTCAAGGTCGGCGGGCCACCCGGCGCGGTCGAAGAGTCCCCGGATCCGCAGCGAGGCGTCCCAGATCTCCTCCCAGCGCATGTCCTCGAACCGCTTGCGGCCGAGCTCCCGCGCGATCGACGCCGGCAGGCCGGACGCGTCGACGAAGCGGCGATAGGCCAGGGTCGTCACGCAAAGGGCCGGCGGCACGCGAAACCCTTTCGACCGGAGAAGCCCCAGGGCGAGCGCCTTGCCCCCGACGAGCGACCGGTCCGTCGCTTCTTCGATGGAAAGGAGGATGCTCACCGCCGGACGTGGAGCTCCGAGACGGACTGGAATCGGTTCACCACGTAGTAGGCTTCCACCTCGACAAGGAAGACCGCGCTGTTGGGCGACCGGCCGAACCCGGTGAGGTAGGGGTGTTTTCCCAGGAACAGTTCCAGGCAGCTTTCCCGCTCCGTCCCCGCCACCTCGCGGGCGCTCCCGAGAAGGGTCGCCGCCGTCGCGTCGGCGAAGTCCTCTTCCCGGTTCGACCGGTTGTCGAGGAGGAGGGAAACACGCGGATTGCCGGCGAGGTTCGCGTATTTCCGCGTCGGGCGGGGCGTCGCGAAGACCAGCGTCTTCAGGTCCGGCGCCGCGGCGAAGGCGATGAGGCTGGCGTATGGCCTGCCGCGCTCGTCCGTGCAGAGGACCGCCAGCCGTTGGGATTGCGTCAGTTCCCGGACGATCCGCTCCAACGCGACCGCGTCTTCCATTCCGTCTCCTTTCCCGCCCGGCGAATCCGGCCCGGAAGATGTTATTTTATCTCAAGGGGGAATTGGAGGGCCCGGGATCCCCATGAGACTCGTCGTGAACATCGCCCTGTTCCAGGCCGCCTGGTTCGCGTCCGTGATCGGCGCGGCGAAAGGGATCTATTGGGCCGGCCCGCTCGTCACGGGCGTCGCCGCCGCCGTGCGCCTCGCGCAGGCGGAGGACCTTCGGAAGGAATCCCTCCTCCTGCTTTCCTGCGGGATCCTCGGGTTCGCGGCCGACACGGCCCTGGTCGCCCTCGGGCTCTTCCTGCCGGTCCGCGGCTCCTTCCCGGCGCCCTGGTCGCCGCCCTGGATGGTTTCCATGTGGGTCAACTTCGGAACGACGCTGAACGTCTCCCTCACGTTCCTCAAGGATCGGCCCGCGCTTTCCGCGCTGTTCGGCGCCCTCGGGGGGCCGCTTGCCTACTACGCCGGCGCGCGGCTCGGTGCGGCATCGATCCCGGAGCCGGCGTGGGCGGGGCTGGCCGCGGTCG
Organism: uncultured bacterium; assembly: GCA_964612075.1. Classification (GTDB taxonomy): domain Bacteria; phylum Desulfobacterota; class Deferrimicrobia; order Deferrimicrobiales; family Deferrimicrobiaceae; genus UBA2219. Next base: position 49,289 of record CAZTFC010000012.1, on the reverse strand, counting down.
GCGTCGCGTGGTGCATCGCGATGCCCGCGCTGGCGGGGCTGGCGAAGCGCTGCTCTCAGGCGTCCTCCCTCCGGCTGAAAAGGTAGTGGGAGACGAACCACTCCCCTCCGCCCCGGAACCCCCACACTTCCGAACAGGCCAGGAAAAAAAGCCGCCACCTGTGGAACCACCGCGCGGCCTCCCTCTTCCCGTAGCCCTTTTCGAGCACCGGCATGATCTCGCCTTTCCGGTCGTCCAGGTTCCGCAGCCACCGTTCGAGCGTCTCCCGGTAGTGGAGCCCGGAAACGCGCCAGCGATCCGACAGTACCAGGTCCTCCTGGAAGTGGAGGAGGAGATCGTCCGACGGCATGATCCCGCCGGTGAAAAAGGTCCTCGCCATCCAGTCGTCCTCCCCTTCGTTCCGGAACAGGTAGGCGAACTCCCGGTGGGCGAAGATATGGACGAACAGCTTCCCGCCGGGGTCGAGCCAGGAGGAGATCCTGCGCATCAGCAGCCGGTAGTTCCGCATGTGCTCGAACATCTCCACGGAGAGGACGCGGTCGAAGGTCCTGCCCGGCTCGAACGCGTTCGCGTCGGCCGTGACGACCTCCAGGTTTCGGAAACCCCGCTCGGCGCGGCGCGCAAGGATGTGCTCCCTCTGGGTCCTTGAATTGGACACCGCGAGGACCCGGCAGTCCGGGTATTTCTCCGCGATCCACAGGGAAAGGGACCCCCAGCCGCACCCCAGGTCCAGCACCGTCATGCCGTTCCGGAGGCGTGCCCGCTCGCAGGTGAGCGCGAGCATCGCCTCCTCGGCCTCCGCCAGCGAGGAGTCTTTCCGGGGGAAAAAGCAGCAGCTGTACTTCATCCGGGAACCGAGGACCTTGAGGAACAGCTCCGTGGGCGCTTCGTAATGCTGGACGTTGGCCTCCCGCGTGGCCACTGCCACGGGGCTTCCGCGCAGGACTTCCACCAGCTCCCGCTTGCGCCGCCCCTGCTCCTCCGTCCCGCCCCGGGACTCCCTGGCCAGCCTTCGGCGGCAGACCGCCCGGACCCCCATCCGGACGAGCGGGTCCGGGACCCGTCCGCGCTCCACCTGTTCGATCAGTGCGCTACCCAGCCGTCCCGTCATTTGCGTTCTCTCCCTGAACGTCCGGTTTTTTCCCCTGCGCGCCGTTTGGATGCGGAAATTCCGGCGGGGAATTCATCCGCGGAGCCCGAATCCGGGCGGCGCCTTCCGAATCAAAGAGGCAACCCTGCTTTTTACGGAGGACCCATTGATTTACCGACCCCTGATACGGATCGCGGCCCTGCCTGCGATGGCGCTCCTCCTCGGAATATGGGCGGCCTGTCCGCGGGCGGCCTCCGCGGGAAGCTCCCCCGGGGAAACCCGGGTCGTGGAAGGCGTGCCGTTCGCCGAACGGTACGAGGGCACGAACCTTTCCCTGCGTCTCCACAACGCGGCGCTGTTGCGGTACAAGGTGATCTTCCGCGCGTACGTCGCCGCCCTCTACCTGCCCGAAGGGGCGGATCCCGCCTCCGTTCTGGACGATGTGCCCAAGCGGCTGGAGATCAGCTATTTCTGGGCGATACCCGCCGGGGACATCGGGAAAGCGGGGGAAGAGATCCTGGAGCGGAACGTCGACGCGGCGACGCTGTCCTCCCTTCGATCCCGCCTCGACCGGATCCGTGCGGCCTACCGGGACGTCCAGCCGGGGGACCGGTATGCCCTGACCTACCGGCCCGGGTCGGGCACCGAGCTGTCGTTCAACGGGACGCCCCTCGTCGTGATCGAGGGGAACGATTTCGCCTCGGCCTATTTCTCCATCTGGCTCGGGAAACAACCGCTCGACCGGGGGCTGAAAGACAACCTGCTCCGGAAAGGATAATGGCCGGCATGAGAACGATCCTCGGTTTGACGGCGGCTCTGGCACTGGGAATGTTCCTCGCGGGGTGCGCGGCTTCCCGCCCGCCGCTTCCCGTCGTCCCCCGCGTCGACATCCCCCGGTTCATGGGCGACTGGTACGTGATCGCGAACATCCCTACCTGGATCGAGGAGGGCGCCCACAACGCCGTGGAGTCGTACAAGCTGGAGCCGGACGGCACGATCGCGACCACGTTCACCTTCCGCAAGGGCGGCTTCGACGGCCCCCGCAAGGAGTACCGGCCGAGAGGCTTCATCCGGGACACCGGGACCAACGCCGTGTGGGGCATGCAGTTCGTCTGGCCGGTCAAGGCGGAATACCTGGTCATTTATCTTGACGAGGAATACACCCGGACCGTCATCGGGCGGAGCAAGCGCGATTACGTCTGGGTCATGGCCCGGACCCCCTCCATCCCGGAGGAGGAGTACAGGAGGATCTCCGACTGGCTGGCCTCCGTGGGATACGACACCGGCAAGCTCCGGAAGGTCCCGCAGAAATGGCCGGAACCGAACCGGTAAAGGAGTAAGGGGATGCGGCTGAACCTGTTTGCGATCGCCGCCGCATTCGCCTTCGCCGCGGGAGGATGCGCCACGGTGCGCGAGCCCGCATACAAGGTCGTTTCGGTCGGCGACGGCTACGAGGTCCGGGAATACGCCGGCTACCTGGCCGCCGAGACGACGGTATCCGGCCCGTGGAAGGACGGGCTTCGGGAAGGTTTCCGCAGGCTCTTTTCCTACATCTCCGGAGAGAACGAGGGTCGCGCGAAGCTCGCGATGGCGGCTCCGGTGCTCTCCGGGGAGCCGGAAAAGATCGCCATGACCGCCCCGGTGCTGCAGGAGACGGGCGCCGGCGGGGAGCAGGTCGTCTCCTTCATCGCGCCCGCGGAATACACGACGGAAACCCTGCCGGTCCCGAAGGACCCGCGGATCCGGATCCGGGAGGTCCCGCCGTTCACGGCCGCCGCGCTGCGATACGGCGGCTGGACCGATGCGGAAACGGTGGAAAGAAAGACCCGGGAGCTGCGGTCTCTCCTGGAGCGGGACGGGCGGACCCCCGTGCTCCCGTTCCTGTCGGCCCAGTACAACCCGCCGTGGACCATCCCCCCGTTCCGGCGCAACGAGATCATCGTCAGGATCCGCTGAACGGGTATCCGCCAAAGAAAACGGCCGGGGAGGGATTCCCCCCCGGCCGCCTCGAGCCGTAAGAATTGGCTTGTTTGCAGGAATTCAGGCCTTGGTCACGTTCGAGGCCTGGGCGCCCTTGGGCCCCTGCGTGATCTCGAACTGGACCTTGTCCCCTTCGGCGAGGCTCTTGAAGCCCTCCGCCTTGATGGCGCTGAAGTGGACAAACACATCAGGCCCTCCGTCTTCCTGGGTGATGAATCCGAAACCCTTCGCGTCGTTGAACCACTTCACGGTGCCTTTTGCCAAAACAGCCTCCAAAAATTTGTTCTTGCTCAACCCAGGCGGCAAGGCCCAAATCGACCAGAACCCCAAGTGTAACACATCCCCGGCCGCTTTTCGTTTTCATTTATTTTTTTTTGGAAACCCGTGCGATTCCGCCTCCCGCCACGCGGCGTCGACTTCCGCCTGAATCTCGCCGAGCAAAGCGTCGTTGCGCCGCGGGTGGAACAGGTGCGCGAAGCGCCCCTGCGCTTTCAGGTATTCCTCCACCGGCAGCCGCTTCTTCGGCGCCTTGGTGAAGGTCACCCCGCCGTCGAAATATTCCTTGAGCGGCCACACGCCGGTCTCCACGGCCAGCTTGCCGATCCGGGCCGCCTCGGCCGGATCGAAGTCCCACCCCGTGGGGCAGGGCGCCAGCGCCAGGATGAGCCGGGGGCCGCGCAGCCCCTTCGCCTTTTCGATCTTGCGCGCGAGGTCGAGCGGTTCCGCGCCCACGACGGTCGCCGCGTAAGACGGCCGGTGCGCCGCCCAGACGGCGAACAGGTCCTTCTTGAACCCGGGGAATCCCGAACACCCCCTGCTCGTGGAGGTCCTCGCCCCGTGGGGGGTCGCCCCGGAATACTGCTGGCCGGTGTTGCCGTACCCCTCGTTGTCGTAGCAGACGTAGATGAAGTCCAGCCCCCGCTCGATGGCGCCGGAGGTGGCGGACAGCCCCATGCCGTACGCGGAGCCGTCGCCGGTCAGCACCACCGCGGTCAGGTCCTCCTCCGGGGAGATGCGCCCCTTGGCCAGCAGGATGTCCAGGGCGTCCCGCACCCCCTGCGCCCCGGCGGGCGCCGAAGCCATGGCGGAGTAGAGCCAGGAGCCGCCGAACGGGGTGTAGGGATAGATGGCCAAAAGCGTCATGCACCCCGCGGCGTTTATGAAGACGGTTTTTTCCCCGAGGATGTCGTAGATCTGGTGCAGCGCCTCCAGCCCACCGCATCCCGCGCACATCGCCGTTCCGGCGCCGAGCAGATGCGCGGCGGGCAGGTCCTTCATGGCCCGGAACCGGGTCTCGCTCATGGCCTCCTCTCCCTCGCCCCCCGGGCCAGGGCGATCGTCTGCAGGTTCCTCATCTCCTTCCGCTCCGCCTCGGTGAAAAGGAGCCTGGGCTCCGGGGCCCGCCCCTCGGCCGCCGCCCTGCGGGCGACCGCGGCCATTTCGCAGAACTCCTCCGAGGCGATTTCCCGGCCCCCGAGCCCCCCGACGAAGCTCGCCAGGACGGGGGACGGACCGGCGCATCCCTGGAGGGCCGCGGAGATCTCGGTGTGGAGCACCCCGCCCCGCCCCGGGGACAGGTTCTGGTCGACGACCGCGACTCCCCGTTTTCCGGCCAGCGCTTCCCGAAGAGCCGCGGAAGGGAACGGCCGCAGCATCACCGGCCGCACCAGCCCGACCGCCTCCCCCGCCTCGCGCAGCCGGTCGACGGCCGCCTTGGCCTTGGTGGCGAAGGAGCCCATCATGACGAAGACCACCTCCGCGTCGTCGCAGCGGTACGTCTCCACCGCGGGGAAAGGCCTTCCGAAGGAGCGGTGGAACTCCCCGGCGATCGAAGGGAACAAACATTCCGCGTTTAGGGCGGCCAGGTGGACCTGGTACCGGAAATAGGAATACGGCGAGCCGCCCAGCACCGCCACCGCCTCGCTGAGCGGGGCGCCGGCCCGGAACCCCAGGTTCCCGGGATCGTACGGGGGAAGGAAGCGCGCCGCGTCGGAAAGGTCGGGCATCTCCACCGGCTCGCGGGTGAAGGAGAGGTAGAACCCGTCCAGGTTGACGATGACGGGAAGCCGCACCCGCTCGTCCTCCCCCAGCCGATAGGCGATCAGGACGCCGTCCAGGACCTCCTGGCAGGTGGCGCAGTGGAGCTGCAGGAAGCCGCTGTCGCGCGCCGCCAGGACGTCGTTGTGGTCCGGCTCGAGCGTGATCGGGGAAGATAGCCCGCGCGATACGTTGACCAGCACGAAGGGAGCCCGCCAGCCGGCGGTCGTATAGAGCATCTCCATGCCGTACAGCAGCCCCTGGCTGGAGGTCGCGGTGAAGACGCGGACCCCGGCGGCCGCCGCCGCGCCCGCGGCGGTGATCATGGAATGCTCCGACTCCAGCGTCGTCATGCGGCAGTCCATCTCGCCGGTCTCGATCCACCGGGAGATCGTCTCGATGATCTCGGTCTGCGGGGTGATGGGGAAAGCGGGCAGGTATTCGATCCCGGCCAGGCGCGCTCCCCAGGCCGCGGCGACGTTGCCGGTCAGCATCGCGCGGCTCATTTTCCCCCTCCGGCGGATTCCGCTCCCCTTGCGTCCCGCTCGGGGATCGCGTCGATCGCCCGGTTCGGGCACTGCGAGAGGCACACCATGCACCCCTTGCAATGGTCGTAATCGATCCACGGGCGGCCGGATTCGTCCACACCGACGACGCCGTCGGGGCAAAGCGAGCCGCACACCCACCAGCACCCTTTGCAGCGAGCGTGATCGATGACCGGGCGCACGGTGCGCCACAACCCGGTCTTCACCAGGGTGCTGGTCACCCCGGCGTGAGTGGCGGGGGCGGAAATCCGGGGGTCCTCGAACGGCAGCTCCACCCAGCCCGGGGGCGGGATGGGTCCCGCCGGATGCGAAAGGGACGGCTCGACGCATCCCCGCTGCGGTTCCATCAGGCCGTACGCCCAGCGGGCGTGCTCCAGGTTCCTCCGGATCACCTCGTCCGCCAGCCCCTTGAGCTCCTCCCGGACGGCCTCTTCGACGGCGTCCAGGGACACGACCCCCGCAAGGCAGGCGGCCGCTGCGGCGCAGGCGGCCCCGATATGCCTCGCCTCGAGGCCTTCCCCGTCCGGCCCGGCGACGGGCAGGGTGACGACGGGGCCGGCCAGGTCGAGCCGGTCCCGCCACGTCTGCGTTTCCTCCCCGCTGTGGACCAGGAACGCGGTCCGCGCGCCGACCCCTTCCAGGACGGAGGCGGCCGAGATCGCGACGAGCGTCTCGTCGGCCACGAGCACGAGGTCCGGATCGCGGATGACGCCGCGCTCGTGGATCGGCCGGCGGTCGGCCCTCACGTATGCGAAGATCGGCGCTCCCCGCCGTTCCGCGCCATATCGGGGCGCGTCCTGGACCTCGAACCCCGACAGGAAGAAGGCCGTGCCCAGGATGCGGCTGGCGGTCTTGACCCCCTGGCCGCCCCGGCCGTGAAAGCGGATCCGGTACACGAGTGCGCCCCTCCCTTCCGGGCCCTGTCAGAACGGTTCCCGCCGCGGTGCGAAGCCGGCCTCCGGATCATGGTTGGAATGGGATCTGGTCGCTTTCATCGGTCGGCCCTCCCTCCAGGGAAACGGGTCCCATGGCCCGGGAAACCAACCAGCAGCGCGGGAAAGGAATGCGCCTATATCTTAAATATACACGATGGGCGCCCGGTCCCCTCCGCGAAAAAGCCTCACTTCATCCGCCGGATCCTGACCTCGATCCCCGGCTCGTCCCGCAGCAGCGCGGTCAGCCGGGACGTGTCCGTTTCCCCGAAATGATAGGGGTAGAGGATCTTCGGGCGGATCATGCGGGCGGCGTCGGCCGCCATCTCCGGGGTCATGGTGTACGGCAGGTTCATCGGGAGGAACGCGACGTCCACGCCGGCCAGCGCCTTCATCTCGGGGATGTTCTCCGTGTCGCCCGCCACGTACACCCTCTTGTCGCCGAAGGACAGGACGTAGCCGTTGCCCTGCCCCTTCGGATGGAAGGGCACCCCGGGGCTCCGCTCGTGGACGAGATTGTAGGCCGGGACGGCGGTCACCTGGACGCCGCGCGAGCCCTTGGCCGGCCCCGGGAACGTCCTCGTGTCGCCGTTTTTCAAGGCCACGGCGCCGGGGACCTTCGCGGCCGCGGCGGGATTGGCCGCCACGACGGTCCGGCCGGTCCGGATCGCCTGGAGCGCCGCCGGGTCCAAATGGTCGCCGTGCTCGTGGGTGATCAGGACGAGGTCCGCCTTCGGAAGGGTGGCGTAGTCCGCCACTTTCGAGTAGGGGTCGACGGCGATCGTCATGCCGTCGAACGCGAAGAGGAGGCTCCCGTGCCCGAGGAAGGTGATCGCGAGATCTCCGGCGGACGTGGGGATGACGTCCTTTTCATGCCGTTCCCCGGCAAACGCCGTCCCCGTCGCCAGCGCCGCAAGGAAAAGCAGCCCGGGAAGAAGCGTCTTCATGGCCCCCTCCTAATCGAGGTCGATGTCGCGGACCGGCCTGGGGGCCGGCTCGTCCTTCGCCTTCTCGAAGAACTCCTTGAACTTTTTGTCCATCGCCGCCTCGCGCCCCTTGTCCGCCTCGACGATCTGGCGGAAGCGGTCCTGGATGCGCGCCGACTCCTCGTCGAGCAGCTTGCGCGCGTCTTTGAGGTCGGCTCCCTTCCGGGGATCGACCGCCTCATGGCTCTCCAGCACGGCGCCGCTTGCGGCGTCGACCGCGATGCTCGCCCCGCAGCATGGGCATTGCACGTCGAGAACGTTCCTGTCTTCGACCCGATCCGGCATGGCGGCCCCTCCCTGCCTTCGGCAACGGCCGAGGCGTTACCGGTCCAAAACGGAAATAAGCGTTGATATGGCGAATTGCATGAATCTATATTACCGGGGGGTGAGCAGGAGAAGGGAGTCTTCTTTTTCGTCATGGTTTCCACCCGCATCGAAACCACCGGCGCCGCCGCCCGCGCCGGGTTCCCCGCATTCCGGTGAGCGATCCGGACAGCCCCGTGCGCCCCTCTTCGGCGAAGAGGCGGCACGCATGGCTCTCCGCGCTCGTCTGGCTGCTCGCGGCGCTGCCGATCCTCCAGATCGTCCGCTTCCCCGGGATCTCCCACTGGGACTTCCGGGTGTACTACAGCGCGGCGATGACCTACGAGAGGGGGCTGGACCCGTACGACTACGACCAGCGGGAAAAGGTCTTCCCGGCGCCCGAAATGGAATTTTTCTACCCCCCCGCGACCCTGCACCTCTTCCGGCCGCTGGCTTCCCTTCCGTATGAGGTCGCGAGCCTCCTGTGGCTGGGATTCAAGCTCTCCGCCCTGGCGCTCCTGCTCCTCGTCTGGCACAGGAAGTTCGAGCCGCTCAATCCGAGGTTCCCGATGGTCCTGTTCTTCCTGCTCGCGTTCTCGAGCGCGCTCTACCGGGACCTGACCACAGGGAACATCACCATACCGGAGCAGCTCGTCCTCTGGCTCGGCTTCTCTTTCCTTCTCGACCGGCGGTACCTGGCGTTCGCCCTCTGCGTGGCCATCGCGGCGCAGTTCAAGCTGCAGCCGGTCGTCTTCCTCGGGCTGCTGCTCTTCGTCGACGGCCGGCCGAGGTGGCTCGAAGCCGGCGCCGGCCTGGCCGGCTTCCTGGGGCTGTTCTCCCTCAATTTCCTTCTGGAGCCCGGCCTGACCCGTTCCTTCCTTTCGCGGATATCCACCATGGAGGGCAACCTCGACGAACGCGGACCTTTCAACCCGTCGCTGCTGGCCTTCGTCCAGGACGGGATCGACCTGGCGTTCAAGGGGCTGCACGGGCTCGTTCCGCACGTCGACCGGATGATCTACGCCGCGGCGGTCCTCGGGGTCGCGGCCCTCTGCTGCCACCGCCTCCGGGCCGATCGAGAGGGCCGGCCCGCGCCCGACGCGAAGACCCTCGTCTACGTCGCCTGCCTGGCCTTCTGCGTCGTCGTCCCCCGCATGAAGGACTACGCGTACGTCATCTGCCTGATCCCGGCCCTGGCCATCCTTCGCCGGCAGAAGGAACTGCTGGCACCCGTCGCGGCGTTCCTGGTGCTGGCGCCCTCCCTCTCGTCCTATGTCCTGTTTCCGATGATCGGGAGGTTCGACGCTTTTTCGAGGTTCCTGTACGCGTACCTGCCGCTTCTCGCGGCGGGCGCGATGCTCTGGCTGTACCTGGAAGAGCTGCGCCGGGATCCTATTCGGTGATGAACGGCACCCCGACGGTCGCCAGCGCGTAGAAGACGACCACGAGCCCGACGACCAGGAACGAGATCCTGTCCCGGGTCGCGTAGACCAGCGGGTCGCTGTGCATGTGCCCGCGCACGGTCGCCAGCCACAACCGAAGCTGCCAGAAAAGGACCAGGGGGACGACCCCCCACAGGAGGGCGGGCGTCCTGTAAGCGATCTGCCCCTGCGTGCTGTTGACGTAGAACGCGAAGATCATGGCGGCGACGAAGCTGCTGCTGACGCCCATGACGATGATGAGCAGGGAATCGTACCCGGTGTATCCCCTGCGGTTCGATGCCGCGGCCGCGCCCTTGGCGTCGCCGGAGGAATATTCGGAGTACCTTTTCAGGAACCCGAGGGACAGGAACAGGAACCCGGAGAAATTGAGGAGCCAGATCGACACGCCCGTGCCGGACGCGCTGCCGCCCGCGAACACCCGGATCGTGTAGAGGAATGCGAGGCAGAAGACGTCCACCAGCGGCCTGGTCTTCAGGTAATGCGAGTACGCCAGGGACACCGTCATGTAGATGAAGAGGATCAGGGCGACTTCCTTGGAAACCAGCGATCCGAGAGCGAGCGCGATCCCGAAGAACACCGGCCCTGTCAGGCCGAACTGGAGCGGCAGGTCGCCGCTGGCGAAGGGGCGGCCCCGCTTCCAGCGGTTCCTGCGGTCGGCGTTCAAGTCGAACAGGTCGTTGACGACGTAAACCCCCGACGCCGCGAAGCAGAAGGCCAGGAAACAGACCAGGGAGGAACGCAGGACCGCGGGCTCCAGCAGCGTGTGGCCGGCCAGCGGGGAAGTGAAGACGAGCAGGTTCTTCAGCCACTGGTGAGGCCGGATCTCCTTCAGGAACGCGCGGGGCCCGGATTCCGCCCCGCGGAATTCCCTCGTGACCGGGCACAGGCCCCGGACCGCCTTCGACACGGACCGCCCGGCGTTCACAAGGATCGCGGAATCCGCCCGCCTCCAGACCTCGATGTCGGAACGGCTGTCGCCGGCGTAAACGAAGCCGCGCTCGCCGTATCGCTCGACCAGGGCGTTCGCCTTCGCGGTCCCCTTCCGGTTCGTGACCCCGTCGGAGGCAACCACGTCGTCGAAGATCCCCAGGTGGAGCGCGACCCGCTCGGCGATCTTCCGGTCGCTGGCCGTGGCGAGGATGATGCGCCTCCCCTCGAGCCGCTCCCGTTTCAGGTACTCCAGCAATTCCTCGTTATAGGGAATCGTCAACGGGTTGACGGTGCCGATCGCCGCGATCTTTTCCTTCACCGCGGCCTTCCCCTGGAACAGCCAGCCGATGATCCGGAAAAGATTGAGGAGATCCTTCAAGACCGCGGCGATGGCCGATTCGAGCAAAAGGTCCGTCTTCGCGAGCGTCCCGTCCAGATCGACGCAGATGGGAAGCGGCCGGGCCGACCGGGCGGACGGCAAGCGATCCGGGTCGCTTCCCTCCAACCGCAACCTGTTGAAATCGATTGCCATTACCGGACTCTCCCTCTTCCGGGCCCCCGAAGCGCGCAAACACCCTTCTTCTCTCTATCGGAAGAAATCGCCGGAAATATAGGGCCGTCGCGAAGGTTCCGGCGAGGCCGGCTAGCCCCTGTACGGAAGGAGGAAGAACAAGGTGTTGTGGACCAGGACGAGGAAGGCCGTCGCGGCGGCCAGACCCCACGCCGCGCGGCCGCCCGTCTTCAGCCCGTTGCCCAGGAACAGCGCCAGGAGCGGAAGGAACTCGAGCAGCCAGATAAAGGGCTCCTGGGGGTTGAACCAGGTGTACAGCCCGATCCCCACGGCCCAGTTCGCGAGGATGCAGACCGAGAGCGGCACGCTGTTCCGGACGCACGTGAAGAGCGCGTACGCCGCCAGGAGGGAATACAGCGCAAGGGCGGCCGCGAACGAGGGGTGCCGCGAGACTCCCTCAAGCGGCTCGCGGAACTTTCCCTTGCCCGTGGGCATGATCACCGTGCCGACGGTGGTGGCCAGCAGCATCCGCGACAGATTCGCGGACGTGAAATTCTCGGGAGTCCCCAGGCTTTTCAGCCGCTCCGTGTCGTCTTCCCTCTGCAGCAGGATTTTCGGCGCATCCCGCAACGGGACCTTGAGGTACTTCGAGGCCAACGGGAGGTAGATCAGGCCGGCGGCCAGCGACGCGATCGCCAGCACGGCCACGAGCCGGCGCCACTGCGCCCGGAAGGGGGAAAAGGGGATCAGCAGCGCGGTCGCCGCGAAGAAGCGCGCGAGATCCAGCCTGCAGAGGAACAGGAACGCCAGGGATCCGCCCAGCATGAGCTGTTCCTTGAGGCCGAAACGGCCGTGAAGCGTCCACCGTACCAGGGCAAGGAGGTACAACGCGATCCCGGCCATGCCGAGCGAATGGGCCTCGAAGGCGGAGAAATTGAACCACGCGGACACGGAGACGCCGGAAAGCAACAGCAGGACGGCCCGCGGGACCGGGCCGAGCCCCGTCTCCCGGAGCAGAAGGCTCAGCAGGACGAGGAAGACGGCCCCCGTCAGCACGGTGAAGCCCTTCAGGAAGAGGTACACCGGCCGCAGCCCGTGGCGGACGTGCGGGCGCACCAGCTTACCGTAGAGATACTCCGTCGACGCGTGGTAGAGAAGGTGGTGCTGCGGGTTCCACTGGAAGCGCTTTCCGTCCGCCAGCGCCTCGATGATGTACTTGCTGTCCTGGTCGAACACCTCCAACGGGAATTCCTCCGTGGGACGGAGTCCGTTAACGGGGCTCGCGAGGGTGAAGCTGAAGACGTAGAGGAGCAGCAGGCAAAGGATCGCCAGCGATTCCCGCGGGTCCGGCCATCTTCCCCGGGATCCCGCGCTGGAATCCCCCTGTCCGGAACGGATGCGCAATCCCCCCCCCGGTCGGCCGCGGGAATTCCCCGGCGATCATCCCCTTTTCTTCCGGCGCGGCCCGCGAACAGCATACCACCGGGGCTCGCGGCGGGTATACTGTGCGAAGCCGGCAACGCGCCGGGTCCGCGGGGAGGAACCTATGCCGCACGGGAAGGCTGGAAAGATCCTGGAGCGCGGTTTGCAGGCCCACCGGAGATTCGCGAAATTCGCTTGTCTGCTCCCCTTGATTTTGTTGAACCTCGCCGTCTTCGGGTTCGGCGACAGCCACCCCTGGCTGAAGGCCGCGAACTTATGGCTCGCCGCGGCCACCCTGGCCCTCGCGTTGTATGTCTCCGACGTCGGCCAGGCGTATTTCCTCACGGTGGCGTCGCTGGCCGTGGTCGCGGCGGCCGCATGGAGGCCTTCCCAGGTTCTCCACGGAGGGCTCGAGTTCCTCGTCGTTGCGAGCTTCAACCTGTTGACCGCCCTCGCCCCCGTCGCGATCTTGAGGAAGGTGCGCAGGGAATTCACGCAGGAGGGGGTCGGCTCCGAGGTCGTCCTGGGGACCCTTTGCGCCTACCTGTACATCGGGAGCTGGTTCGCCGTCATCTACCGTTCCGTCGCGATCCTTTCGGATGCGCCGTTCTTCGCGCAGCCCGGGGCCGACAACTTTCTGAACTACCTCTATTTCAGCTTCGTAACCCTCACCACGACCGGCTTCGGCGACCTGTCCCCCGCGTACGGCCCGGGCCGGATGCTCGCGGCGATCGAGGCGGTGGTCGGCCAGCTCTACCTCGTCTCGGTGGTCGCCATCGTCGTCAGCGCGTTCAGGAAGCGCGGGTAGCCGGGAGTCCCGCATCCCCGCGGCTCAATAATCCAGGCTGTCCATCTCCTCGCGGAACCAGGTCCGCATGATCCCGGCAAGCTCCTCCCGGGGCACGGCGTCCTTTTCCTCCAGCCGCTCGTACAGCGGCCCGGCGATGCGGGCGAAGACGTCCAGGACCTTCGGGTCGAAGTGCGTGCCGCGCCCCTCCTCGAGGATCTCCATGGCCTGCCCGAACGATAAAGGGTTTTTGTAGGGACGCTTCGAGGTGAGGGCGTCGAACACGTCGGCGACGGCGAAGATCCGGGCCGTGAGGGGGATCTCCTCACCCGCCACCCCCCGGGGGTACCCTTTCCCCGCCACCGTCTCGTGGTGGTAGAGGACCACGTTGAGGGCGTCCTGGAGCCACGCGGATCGGCCCAGGATCTCCCCGCCGTGCTGTACGTGGGTCTTCATCAGCTCGAACTCGGCGGCGTCGAGCCGCCCCGGCTTGAGGAGGACGCGGTCCGGGATGCCGATCTTCCCCACGTCGTGAAGGAACGCCCCCTTGATCAGCGTGCGCATCTCCGCCGCAGTCAGCCCCATCTCCTCGCCGATCCGGGCGCTCAGCAGGGTCACCCGGTAGTTGTGGGCGTCCGTGTCGCTGTCGCGCTGGGCGATGGCGTTCCCGAGCGTCTCGAGGGTGTCCATGTTGGCGTCGAGGAGACGCACCGAGAAATCCACGACCCGCCCGGTCAGGTGGAGGACCACCGGGTAGATGATCGCCGCGGTGAGCAGGACCGCCAGCGCGATCCACAGCCCCGCGCGGAGGCCGTCCCCGCGGAACGCGCGGATCGTCTCCGGCGAGAAGGCGAAGAGGGCGTCCGCCGCGCCGAGCGCATTCCCCGCGGTGTCCCGGAACGGCAGGACGATCCGCAGGTACGGCTTGCCCCCGATCCGCACCGTCCGGCCGCGCGCCTTCCCGTCCTCCGTCCGCGGGGCGGTCCAGCCCGCCACGGCCGCGCGGACCTCGGGAGACGGGCCGTTCACCTCCAGGTAGATCTCCGTGAGCGGCGTACCGTCCGGCCGCCAGAGCCGGAACGCGACGAAGTCGCCGAGCGGGCTCTTTTCCAGGTTCCCGCGGAAGGCCAGCAGGGCGCCGCGCAGCGCGTCGGCGTTGACCCGCGCCGGGTCCGCGTAGAGCTCCCCGTGCAGGGCATGGAACCTGCCGGCCCGCCCGAGCGCGTGCGCCACGGCGTCGCCGCTGACACGGTTCCGCTCGAGCAGTGCGACGGTCACGGAGGTGACGGCGGCCATCGCCAGCGCGGCCGCGGCCAGGCGCAGCAGCAGGGTGCGGTGGACGAACCGCCGCAGCGGGTGCCGCCGCCCCCGGATCCCCCCGTTCCCCTCCCCGGCCGTCATCCCGAGCGCACCCCCCGGATCCGTCCCCTGGGTGGAACTTTCCTTTAGTATGATAATCCCATGAAATCCCTTCCGGCGCCGGGACGTCTCCTGCTCTTTTCCCTTCTCGGGGCGGCCGCCGGCCTCCTGGTCCTCCACCCCTACACGACGCTCGTCTACGACCTCTACGACCGGCCGGGCGACATCCTCCGGGCGGGGCCCGGCACGGTCTTCCGCGAGCTCGCGTCGTCCTTCCGGCCGGGTCTGCTTCCCCGGGGGATGCCCTTCGCCTTCTTCGGGGGCGCGGGCGGGCTGTTCTTCGGCTTCTGGCTGGAAGCCAGGAGAAGACGGCTCGAGATGGAGAAGCGGATGCTGGCGATGGAAACCGTCCGGCAGCTCATGATGACCGTTTCCCACCACCTGCTGAACGCGGTGCAGGTCGTGGGAGGGTTCGCCGCGCGCGACGCCCGCAACGAGCGGGACGAAGCCATCCGGAAGCATCTGGACGCGATCCGGAACGAGGCCGCCCGGATCGAGGCGGTCGTCAAGGCGCTGCAGTCGCTCGAATCGGTCCGGATCGACCGGTTTCTCGAAAACGGCCGCGCCTCGATGGTGGATATCGAAAAGGAGCTCTCCGAACGGATGGAGGAGTCGGGGCGGGGGCGGCACTAAAATAAATCGCCGATTGCCCCGCGGGAACAGAAACCCGCTTGCCTCAGACCCGCCCTTTCACCATAATTTCCCTTGAAAGACCAGTCACCTTTCGACCCGAAGGAAACGGAACACCCCGCGGGAGGCGCGGCGCGCCTCGTCCTCCCGGACCGGGAAAATGGAGGCACGGGATGTTCCAGTCGACGAGGTTTCCTTTACCCGACGCCGAAGCACCCCCGGAAGACCCCCTTTTCAAGGGAGGAACCCCCATGATCCGATTCGTCCGGACCCCCCGCAGGAACGCCGCCCGGATGGCCGCCGCCGGCATGGCCCTCCTCGCCCTGCTCATCCCGGGGGGTTGCGGAAGCGGCAAGAAGGCGGAGGCCCCGAAGGCCGCCCCGGCCGTCACCGTGATGGAAGTGGTCGCCAGAGACACGCCGGTCACGGGCGAGTACGTCGCCCAGACCCAGAGCTCCCGGCAGGTCAACATCTACGCGCGCGTCAGCGGCTTCCTGGACCGGCGGCTCTACACCGAGGGCGCGGAAGTCCGGGAGGGGCAGGTCCTCTTCGAGATCGATTCCAAGCCGTTCAAGGTGCAGGTGAACCAGGCCCAGGCGGCGCTCGCGAGGCAGGAAGCGGCCCTCGAGGTGGCGCGCGCCAATCTGGAGCGCACGAAGCCGCTGGCCGCCGCCGACGCGCTCTCCCAAAAGGATTTGGACAACGCGACCGGCCAGTTCCAGTCCGCTGCCGCGTCCGTGGAACAGGCCAAGGCGCAGCTGGAATCGGCGAAGCTCAACCTTTCCTACTGCACCATCTCCTCCCCGGTCCACGGGGTCGCCGGGGCAGCACTCCAGCAGGACGGCACCTACATCAGCCCGCAGAACAGCCAGCTCGCCACGGTCATGGTCCTCACGCCGATGTGGGTGAACTTCAGCCTGTCGGAAAACCAGATGCAGGCCCTCCGGGACCAGATCGCCAAGGGGCTTTATCGTCCCCCGAAAAACGGGAACTACCTGGTCGAAATCGTCCTGGTCGACGGCTCGGTCTTCCCCAACAAGGGGCGGATCACCTTCGCCGACCCGTCCTACAACGCGCAGACGGGGACCTTCCTCCTCCGGGTCAGCGTGGACAACCCGGGCGGCATCCTGCGGCCGAACCAGTACGTGCGGGTCCGCGTGAAGGGAGGGGTGCGCCCGAAGGCCGTGCTCGTGCCGCAGAGGGCGGTCCAGCAGGGATCCAGGGGGCACTTCGTGTGGGTCGTGGGCGGTGACGGCGCCGTCACCCCCCGTCCCGTCCTGGTCGGCGACTGGAACGGGGATGACTGGTTCATAACGGAAGGGCTCAAGGCGGGCGAGCGGGTCGTCGTCGACGGCGGAATGACGCTCCAGCCGGGCGTCAAGGTGGACGCGCGGCCGGTCAAGTAGAGGAGGTCCCAGGGACCGTGTTTTCCCGATTCTTCATCGAGCGCCCGATCTTCGCGACCGTCGTCTCCCTGATCATCGTCATCGCCGGCCTGGTGTCGATGAAGGCGCTGCCGGTCGCGCAATACCCGGAGATCACGCCGGTCCAGGTCACGGTGACCGCCTTCTACCCGGGAGCCGACGCGAAGACCGTGGCGGATGCGGTCGCCGCCCCCATCGAGGCGCAGATCAACGGCGTCGAGAACATGCTCTACATGACGTCGACCAGCTCCAGCTCCGGCCAGCTCACCATCACGGTCTACTTCAGCCTCGACACGGACCCGGACATCGCCCAGGTCTCGGTGCAGAACCGCGTGGGGCTCGCCGAGCCGCAGCTCCCGGAAACGGTCGTCCAGAACGGCGTGTCGGTGCAGAAGAAATCCTCCAGCATCCTGATGATCCTCGCCCTCTACGACAAGGGGGGGCGGTACAACCCCGACTACATCACCAACTACGCCAACGTCTACGTGCTCGACGCGATCAAGAGAATCAACGGCGCGGGACAGGCTTCGATCTTCTCCATCGCCGACCAGGCGATGCGCATCTGGATGAATCCCGACCGGATGGCCTCCCTCGGCATCACGACGACGGATGTCCAGCAGGCGGTGGCGAACCAGAACGCCCTGATCGGCGCGGGGCAGATCGGCCAGAGGCCGACGGCGGGAATCGTGCAGCAGACGTTCCCCGTCGTCACCCAGCCGCAGTTCGTCCAGCCGTCCGAGTACGAAGGCATCATCCTCCGGGCCGATCCGGGCGGCGGCTCCATCGTCCGCCTCGGGGACGTCGCGCGCGCCGAGGTAGGCCGCCGCCAGTACTCCGACGACACCCGGCTCAACGGGATGCCCGCCACCTTCATCGCCGTCTACCAGCAGCCCGGCTCCAACGGCCTCGACGTCTCCAGGGCGGTCCGCGCGACGATGGAGGAGATGAAGAAGACGCTGCCGGCCGGCATCGAGTACCTCATCGCCCTCGACACCACCGACTTCGTGAAGATCTCCATCGAGGAGGTCGTGCACACGCTGTTCGAGGCGATCCTGCTCGTGATGCTCGTGGTGTACCTGTTCCTGCAGAGCTTCCGCTCCACGTTCATCTGCACCGTCGCCATCTTCGTCTCGCTGATCGGGACGTTCGCCGGCATGCTCGCCCTGGGCTTCTCCGTCAACCTGCTGACCCTGTTCGGCATCGTGCTCGCCATCGGGATGGTGGTCGACGACGCGATCGTCGTGGTGGAGAACGTCGAGCGGAACATGGTCAAGAAGAACCTCGCGCCGCGCGAGGCGACGATCCGCGCCATGGAGGAGATCGGCAGCTCGCTCGTGGCGGTCGTCCTGGTCATGGCCTCGGTGTTCATCCCGGCGGCCTTCCTTCCCGGCACCACGGGGCAGCTCTACAAGCAGTTCGCCATTACCATCGTCATCTCCGTCGCCCTCTCCGGGTTCGTGGCGCTCACCCTGACACCGGCGATGTGCGCCATGATGCTCAAGCACACCGCTCCCCCACAGCGGGGATTCTTCGCCTGGTTCAACCGGCAGGTCGACCGGCTCACCCTCGCATTCGGGGACGCCGTCGTGTTCATCATCAAGCGGATGACGGTGGCGTTCGTAGTCCTCGCGGTGTTGATGGGGGCGCTCGTGTACCTGTTCGTGAAGATGCCCACGAGCTTCGTGCCGAACGAGGACCAGGGATACGTTCTCGCGGCGGTGATCATGCCGGACGCCTCGAGCCTGGACCGCACGATCGCGACGGCGACCGCCGTGGACAACCTGTTCGCCGGGCAGCCGGGAGTCGAAAACCGCACGATGATCAACGGCTACAGCCTCATCGACGGCCAGTACAAGACCACCGCCTCCACCTTCTTCGTGACGCTCAAGGATTTCAAGGAGCGCTACTCCACCACCGAACGGGCGAGGAAGGAGAACCCCCGCGCCCTGCTCGGGGCGGTCCAAGCCGGGACGCGGGACATCGGCACCGGGTTCGTGATCCCCATCGCCCCGCCGGCGATCCCCGGCATCGGGACGACGGGAGGCTTCGAGTTCTGGATCCAGGACAAGGGGGCCGGCGACCCGGCCCGCCTGCAAGAGATGACGGACCGGTTCCTGGCCGAGGCCCGCACGCGGCCCGAGCTGTCCGGCCTGAGCAGCACCTTCCGCGCCTCGTCGCGGCAGCTTCGCGTCGACGTCGACCGGGAAAAGGCCGTGCTCCTCGAAGTCCCGGTGCAGGACGTGTACAAGGCGCTGCAGGCGCAGTTCGGCTCGATCATCGTCAGCCAGTTCAACCAGTACAGCCGGGTCTGGAACGTCATCCTGCAGTCGGACGCGAAATACCGCCAGCACCCCTCCGACATCGGCCGGCTGTACACCCGCTCGAGCGCGGGGAAGATGGTGCCGCTCTCGGCCGTCGTGTCGACGCGCTACACCACCGGCCCCGACCTGCTCCCGCGGTTCAACGGCTTCCCGGCGGCCCAGGTCACCGGCGGCGCCGCGGAAGGGTACAGCTCCGGCGACGCGATCAAGACGATGGAGCGGGTGGCCGCGAAAGTCCTTCCCCAGGGGTACGACATCTCCTGGTCCGGCATGGCGTACGAAGAGAAGAAATCGGGGGGCACCTCGGCCGCCGCCTTCGTCTTCGGCCTCATCATCGTGTTCCTCGTCCTGGCCGCGCAGTTCGAGTCGTGGACCCTGCCGGGGTCCGTCATGACGGCGGTACCGTTCGGCATCCTCGGAGCCCTCACGTTCAACTGGCTGCGGGGCTTGAGCAACGACGTGTACTTCCAGATCGGCATGCTGGTCCTGATCGGCCTCGGCGCCAAGAACGCCGTCCTGCGGGTCACCTTCGCCGTCGAGCTCCGGAAGCAGGGGCTGTCGATCATGGACGCGACCATCCAGGCCGGCGAGGAGCGGCTGCGGCCGATCCTCATGACGTCGCTGGCCTTCATTTGCGGGGTTCTGCCGCTTGCGATCGCCATGGGCGCCGGGGCGAACGCCCGCCATTCCATCGGCACGGGGATCATCGGCGGCATGATCGGGGAGACCACGCTGGCCATGCTCTACGTCCCGCTCTTCTTCTACCTCTTCGACCGGCTGGAGTCGCGGAAAGAGCATGCCGCCGGGAAAGCGCCGCCCGAAGGCGCTCCAGAGCCTCCGGGGGAGGGCTGACATGCGCCGGTTCGCCTTCGTCTCCCTCGTCAGCCTCCTGGCGCTCTCGGCCGGCTGCGCGGTCGGCCCCGATTACAGACGCCCCGGGATCGACGTACCGGACGCCTTCCGCTTTTCCGAGGGGGAGGCGCGCGAAGCCGCCAACGGCGCCTGGTGGACCCAGTTCGGGGACCCGGTCCTCGACAGCCTCATCGACAACGCCCTCGCCGGCAACAAGGACGTCCAGATCGCGGCGGCGAACGTCGAGCAGGCGGCCGCGATCCTGACGCAGACCCGCGCCCCCCTCTTCCCGCAGGCCGGCTACGGGGCGGAAGCGTCGCGGAACCGGGCCAGCGAAAGCGGCTCCCCCCTGCTGTACAGCTACGTCAAGAACCCGTCGACGGACCTCTCCGTCTTCGCAAGCGCCTCCTGGGAGATCGACCTGTGGGGGCGCGTCCGGCGGCTCTCGGAGGCCGCGAGGGCGGAGCTGCTGGCCACCGGGGAGGCGCGGCGCGGCGTGATCCTCTCCCTGGTCTCGTCCGTCGCGTCCGGCTACCTGCAGCTCCGCGGCCTCGACGAGCAGCTGTCGATCGCCCGGAGGACGCTCGCCACCTACGGCGAATCCGTCCGCCTTTTCGAGCTGCAGCACAAGTACGGGCAGGTGTCCCGGATGACGGTCGAGCAGGCGCGCACCCGGTACGAGACCGCGGCGGCGGCGATCCCGGCCATCGAGGCGCAGATCGCGCAGACGGAGATCGCCCTCTCGCTCCTTCTCGGGCGGAACCCGGGGGCGATCCCCCGCGGGCGTCCCCTGGGCGAGATCTCGCTCCCCGCCGTTCCTGCGGCCATCCCGTCGCGGGTGCTCGAGCGGCGCCCCGACATCGCCCGGAGCGAGCAGGAGCTGGTGGCCGCCAACGCCCGGATCGGCGCCGCGCGCGCTCTCTATTTCCCGTCCATTTCCCTGACCGGCGCCTTCGGGTACGCAAGCCCCGAGCTTTCCGACCTCTTCAAGGGGCCGTCCCGCACCTGGAGCTACGGCGGCTCGGTCACCGGGCCGATCTTCACCGCGGGGGCGATCTCCGGACAGGTCCGGCAGGCCGAGGCGGCGCGCAAGGCCGCGCTCCTTTCGTACGAGTCCTCCATCCAGAACGCCTTCGCCGACGTCGAGAACTCGCTGGTGGCGCGCGCAAAGACCGACGAGCAGGTCAAGGCCCAGGAGCGGCTCGTCTCCGCGGCGAGGGAATACACGCGGCTCGCGCAGATGCAGTACGACGGCGGCTACGCTCCCTACATGACGGTGATCCAGGCGCAGGAGCAGCTCTTCCCCGCCGAGCTCGACTATGCCAGGTACCGGGCTTCGCTGTTTTCGTCGTTCGTGGCGATCTATAAAGCGCTGGGCGGCGGCTGGCCGGGCGAGGTCGAACGGCCCGTCGGGCCGGCAGCGCCGCAGGCAAGATGAACCGGCCGGTGCGGCCCCCGTTTGTGCCCGGCGCAAACCATCGGGAGGTTTCCATGAAACGCGCAAAGTTGCTTCCGTTCGTCCTGCTCTCCGCGGCGATCCTCCTCTTCGGCTGCGCCGCGGGGAAGCCCGTAGGCGGCGGCGTGCCTTCCTATTCCAAGATGGAAACGCACCCCCAGGATCAGAAAGCGCTCCTCTACGTGAACCCGGAACGGCCGAAAACGGCCTATTCCCGCTTCATCATCGATCCGGTCGAGATCTACAAGGGGGAGGACCACGGATTCGGCGACATCCCCATGGCGGACCGGCAGATGATGGCCGACTTCACCCGCAAGGAGCTGGCCCGGATCCTCGGGGAAAAATACGCCGTCGTCGACAGGCCGGGGCCGCAGACCTTGAGGATCAGGCTGATCCTCGTCGGGCTGGAGAAGACCAACACCGTGATGCGGGGGCTTACCTACGGGAACCCCATGGGGGTGGTGATGAATCTCGGCAAGGGGGCCCTCGGGGAAAAGGGAAGCTTCCTGGGGTCGATCACCCTCGCGGGGGAATTCTGGGACACGCAGACCAACACGCTCAATTCCGCCTTCGTGGGGAAAATCTATCCCTTCGCCATGGAGCCTTCGTTCACGGCGTTTGACGCCGCCAAGCTGGGCGTGACCAAGCTGGGCATCGACTTCCGGAACCAGATCGACAGGAGCCACGAACCCCGGAAATAACGGAGGGCGCCATGAAAAGGAAGGGAACGGTTTCCCTTGTCGTGCTGTCCGCTTCCGCCGCGCTGCTTCTCGCCGCCTGCGCAGCCAGCTACCAGGCGCGCGGCGTGGAAATGAAGGACACCCTGCTGGTCAACCCGTCCATCCTGTCGCCGGGGACCGGCGACCAGGCCCTGTACAGGTACAAGAACCCGGCCGCGGAGGGCCGGAAATACGCCAAGGTCCTGATCGACCCGGTACTGTTCCGGAAATCCTCCGAGCTCGATGCCAAAACGCTGGAGAATTACCAGACGCTCGCGAACAACGCCTTCGTCTACCTGAGTGAGGAGCTGCGCAACGATTTCAAGGTCGTGAGCTCCCCCGAGCCGGACACGCTGCGGGTGCAGTTGGCCATCGTCGAAGCGGAGCCCTCCAGCCGGGTCCGCAACGTCATCTCCAGCGTCGTCCCCATCGGTATCGGGATCTCCGCGATCAAGGGGGCCGGGACCGGGAAGCAGACCGGCGTGGGCGAGATCACGGCCGAGTTCAAGGTCAGCGACGCGGTGACCGGGGAGCTGCTCGGGGCGGCCATCGACCGCCGCGTCGGGGGCAAGGATGTGAGCGGGATGTACGACAGCTGGTACAACGCCGACGCCGCGCTGAAATACTGGGCGAAGCGGATGCGCTTCGTCCTCTGCACGGAGAGCGGTCGCAAGGACTGCGTGAAGCCTTAAGAGAAAAAGGCCGGGGCGACGGGCTACGGCTTCGTGACCTTGATGTCGACGGACTCGGCGTACTCCGCGACCACCGTGTCCCCGACCCGCACCCTGTCCAGCTTCTTCACGTGGTCGCCGACCTTCAGGGTGACCAGCCTGCCCCTGGGCCCCCGAAGCGAGATGATGCGGCTTTGCGGGTCCACCCCTTCGACGGTCGCCGAGATCCTGACGGTCCGCGTGAAGCTCCCCGCGGGCTTCTGCCCGAGCGCCGCCCGGCCCAGGGTCTCCGTCTCGGAAGCCGACGGCACCTCCCCGGCGGGGGCGACAAAGATGGCCAGTTCCTGGAAATATTCCGCGGTGACCCTGTCGCCCGCCCGGATCCGGTCGAAGTTGCAGACCTCGGGGCCCGCCTTGAACGTCATCCTTACGCCGTCCGCATCTTTCAGCGTCACCTCGCGTGTGCCGCCGTCCACGGCCTCGACCGTGGCGGCGGCGGTCCGGCCTTCGGCGAAGATCGCCCCCGGCCTGTCCGCGGCGGCGGGGCCTTGCGCGAAGGCGGGAAACGAGCTCGTAACCAGTAATGCCGCTGCAAGGAAACCGGTGATTCCGCCCATGTGGACGCCTCCCGTCAGTACCACTCCACCAGCGACAACCCGATGCTGGCCCAGGTGGCCTTGAAGTTGTAGTCGATCAGGCTTTCTCCGTACCCGTGGAAGATCTGTACGCGCCCCCGGAGATACGCGTGGATCGGGAAGCTCCATTCGAGCTGCACCGCCCCGTGGGACCGGGTGCCGCCGTGGAGGGAATGCCTCCCCATCAAGCTGATCTGGTGCATCTTCCAGGTGCGCACCAGCGTGGCGTCGAATCTCCCGATGTAGTCCGAGATGTCCGGGTTGTCGTCGTCCTCGGCGTCCTCGTCGATGCGCAGCCAGGGACGCACCATCAACGCCCAGTTTTCGCGGTCCAGCCCGATCATGAAGATGACCCGGTTCCAGCTCCGCGACAGCGGGTCCGAGCGGCCGTTGGACTGGTGGTTCAGGCCGACGCCGGCCAGCCGCCCCTTCCAGCCCAGGAGGCTGTAGTCCGTGCGCACCACCAGCATCAGCTCCGGCTCGTAGTTGGTCTCCCGGAACGGGCGCGAAATCTCGGAGTTGTAAACCTGCCAGCGCGAGACCTGGGTGTAGGCGCCCCAGAGGTCCATGTTGCCGCGGAACAGGTTCTGGGCGAGCTTGAACTTCATGCTGAGCTGGAACTTGGCTTCGACGCTGTCGAGGTCCTGGGGCTCCGTCACCGAGGTGTCGGGGTTCGGCGTGCGGGGCGCGGTGTTCCGGTCGCTCATCCAGGACCACGGCGCAAGGTAGACGGGCTTGTAGGGGCGGATCCGGAACACGCCGCGCTTCGACGCGTTGTCGAGCTCCCAGCGGCCGTCCAGGAGGCTGATGTCACCCTGGGGAAGCTCCCCGTCCGCGGCCCGGGCCACGGCGTTGTCGTAACAGGAAAGCCGGGCCGCGTTGTCCCCCACCGCGACGCACGCGCGCATCGGGTCCGGGGGCGGCTCCTGGGCCTGCGCGCCGGCGGCAAGAAGGGCGGCCGACGCCGCAACCAGGACGAATCGCCACGCCACCGATCCCACGCCGCAATGCCTCCCGGGTTCGACATCGTCCGGACGCGACCAAGTATACAACGAAGAGGGTCAATCCGCGGGCGGCGATTCCATCAGGTGGATCTCCCACTCGTCGAGGGTGCGGTCGTAGCGGAGGATATAGCGCGCGCCGTCGGAGCCGTCGAGCTTTACGTACTCGTGGTCCTCCCCCCTCCACCGGTCCAGGACACGCTCGACGTCGACCCTCCGCCCCCCGAGGAGGAACGCCCGGGGAGTCTCCTGCGCCCTGTACCCTTCGTAACAGACCACCCGAACTTTCAAGGAGGCCCCCGAAATCCACATAAGCCTATGTTATGTTTCATGATTCTACGCCGCAATCCTCCCGGCGGGAAGGAGGTAAAATAAGGATGTGGGGAGGACCCCCCGGGGAACGACTTGCGGAGCCCGGGGAAAGGAGGGCCGGATGGACAGGCAGGTTCTGGAAAGGGTGCTGGGGCAGGTCGGCGTCGACGGGCAGGGCATGAGCTTCGTGGACTTCGCGCGGATGATCCAGCGGACCGAAGGGAATTTCGACTGCTTCGGGACGGCCGTGGACGGGGTGTGCGACCAGGAAGGCTGCCTGTGGCGCCGGACCTGCTTCGACGAGTCGGCCGCCGGGAAGAGGCTGAGCTGAAGCGCCCGCGGCCCGGGCCGGGGATGGAACCTTAAGGCGGGGCGAGGAAGCCCCGCCCCGCCGCTAAAGAAGATTTTTTATCCGATCCTGCCGTTAATCGTCGAAGTTCCCTTTCGCCCCCTTGTCGCTGGCGATGGTCTTCGCCCGCTCGACGATCTTCGCCTCCGTCCATTCCTTCGGGTCCTCGATCCGGGCCGCCTCGGGTCCGAGGTCGAAGGAGCCCGCTTTCAGGATCGCGTCGACGCCCAGCGGCGCCGTGTCCTTCGCGTTGAAGACCCCGGTCATCATCTTGAAGGCGAACTCCTCCACTCCCCGGCTCATCCGCTCGCGGACCGCCGCGGGCTGGGCGAGGAGCTTGTTCTCGAACGGGAGGTTCAGGCTCTTGTAGTCGCCCTTCTTCCACCCCTTCCCGTCGGCGTAGGCGACCATCTCGGCCCACATCTCCTCGGTCACGCCCTCGTCCTTCATCTTGATGAAGCGCCCGTCGGCGTCGAGCTGCGCGTTGCCGTAGTCGTTGACCTGGAGGCCCCACGAGATCATCTGCAGCGCGGTGGCCACGTTGGCCTTCGTGGTCCGGGTGCGGTTCGCGATGTCGCGCAGCCGTTCGGAGCTGTTCCCCGAAGTGCCGTGCTGCGCGCCGCTGAGCTTGTAGGGAAGCAGCGCCTCGTGGATGTCGGCGGTCAGCTGCACCTGGATCCCCGCGTCGGACGCCTCGATCCCGTGGGTGGTCCCGTTGTTCAGCGCGATCCAGTCGGGGAAGATGTCGTGCGCGTTGAGGCCGCGGACCAGGAACAGCGCCTCCCCCACGGTCGACAGCCCCTCCTTCCCCTTGATCTCGCCGACCTCGGTCTCGAGCCCGGCCCACTCCGGGATGAACGGGTTGATGGCGACGCTCGAGAGCAGGTTCTGGTCGTCGGGCAGGTGGGACGCGTCGATGGCGATCGAGGTGATCCCCGCCTCGAACATGGTGGGGACCTCCACCTTCGCCGCCGCCAGGTCCTTCTCGTTCTTGATGCCGTAATGGTCGGCGTGGATCGCGACGGGCACGGTGATCCCCATCTCGTTGCAGAGGGCGTCGACGATGCGCGCCATGTTCCAGTAGTTGACGGCGCAGTACGCCTTCTGGCCCCCTTCGGACTTGGCGATCTCGATGATCACGGGGGCGTTGGCCCGCTGGGCCGCGCGGAGCGCTCCCCGGATCACGAAGTAGTTGCGCCCGTTGGCGGCCATCGCGATGGCCTTCCCCTTGCCCCGCATCGCCCGGTCGACGACCTTGCCGCTGACGATGAGCGCCTTCGAGTTCGGGAACAGCGCCTTGATGTTGGGGGGGCGACCCACCTGGAGAGCTTTCTCGAAATCGGCGTTGTATGCCATGGGCGGCTCCTTGGATGGCGGTATTCTATCGTTTGAGAGAATTTTCGCCCGGATCGGTTTCCGGGGCAAGGGTTCTTAAGAGGTTTCGCGAAACCGCCGGCGGCGGGAGGAGGGAGGACGCCATGAAGAAAACATTGTGTCTGCTGGCATTCCTGATGATCGTTCCCGCGCTGCCCGCCCGGGCCGGCACGTTGGACGACCTGCTGAAAGGGACCGGCCTGGGGAAAGCGGCCGGGCCGGGCGACGCGGACATTGTCGCGGGGCTGAAGGAGGCGCTCTCGATCGGGACCGGAAACGCCGTGGCCGCCACATCGAAGACCGACGGATATTTCGGCAACGAGGCGATCCGGATCCTCATGCCGAAAAACATGCAGAGGGTCGCGGATGTCCTGGGGAAGGCGGGGTACCGGAAGGAAGTGGACGAATTCGTGCTCAGCATGAACCGGGCCGCCGAGAAGGCCGCCCCCGAGGCGAAGCAGATCTTCATCGATGCGATCCGCGGGATGAGCTTCGAGGACGCCCGGAAGATCCTGGACGGCGGAGACACCGCCGCCACCGAATATTTCAGGGGGAAGACGTCCGGAAAATTGTCCGAGGCGTTCCGGCCGATCGTCTCGTCCGGCATGAACGAGGTCGGCACGACCCGCGCCTACAAGGAAATGATGGGGAAATACGCCGCCCTTCCGTTCGTCAGGGCCGAGTCGCTGGACCTGGACCGGTACGTGACCGGCAAGGCGCTGGACGGCCTTTTCCACATGGTGGGACAGGAGGAGATCAGGATCCGGAAGGATCCCGCCGCCAGGGTGACCGACCTGCTGAAGAGCGTGTTCGGCGGGAAGTGAGTCACCCCTTGCCGACGCGGGGGAACAGCAGCCCCGCCGCGACGTACAGCGCCGCCCCGGCCAGCGCCGTCCCGCGGAAGCCGAGCCACAGGGCGCCGATCGAGGCGAGCGACGCCCCGGCGACGGAAAAGAAGCCGTTCACCGCCCAGGCGAAGGGGATCCCCGAGCCTCCCGCCGCCGCCAGGCGCGATACCGCCGCGGGAAACGGCATCCCCATCAGGAACGCCGCGGGGGCGAACGACGCGACGAACGCGGCCGTCCGAACGCCCCGCCCGCACGCGAGCAGCGGGACGGACGCGAGCGAAAGCGCGAGGAACCCGGCCGCGACGCAGGCCGCCGCGCCCGCGAAAACCCGCCGCATCGCCCCGGCCGATCCGAACCGGCCCGAGCAGGCGCTGCCGACGCCGGAGAAGAAGGAGAATCCCCCGATCGCGACCGCCGCGGCCGAGACCGCGTCGCCGAGGACGAGGATGCCGGCTTTGAGGAACGTGATCTCCGCCAGCATGTACGCCAGCCCGAGCGCGGAGAAATACGCGGCGGAGGCGGCCCGTGAACCTTCTTCCGCTCCTGCGCCCCGGGCGAAGGCGGCGGGCAGCAGGAGGAGGGCCGCCGCCAGGACGAGCGACACGCCGAGGGACAGGAACAGGAACACGACCCCCCACTCCACGTAGGGCACCCAATGGGCGCCGAGGAGGCGCCGGAACTCCGCCAAGGTCCGCAGGCGGAGGAACCGGTGGAAATACGGCGAGTCGTCGGTGGCGGGCGACAGGTCGAACAGCCCGGAGCCGTCCCGGCCGGAGCCCGCCAGGGCGCCGGCGACGGCTTCCCGCAGCGCGCGATCCTCCTCGCCGGCGCCCGCCCCGGGCGCCGGGGCGGGCCAGACCATGGAAAACCCCTGCTCGGAGCAGAACCGCCCGACGCGCTCCAGCTCCCCGGGGTCGAACGGCTCCTTGCGAGCCGCCACGGTGAAGGTTCCCCACCCGCGGATCGCGACGACCCGGCCGGCGGCGGGCGAGCGCCCCGCGGCCTCGAGCTCCTCCCGGATCGTCCGCAGGATCTTCACGATCTCCCGCGGAGGGGCCTTGACCCACCCCGAACAGCCGAGGATCCCTTTCTCCGACAGGCGGTCGAGGACCGCCCGGACCCCCTCGCGCGTCAGCAGGAACGTCTCGCCCGTCGCGTGCACCCCGGTCGACGAAAAGGAGGGCGAGGAAATGTCCGCCGCCTCGATGACGTCGAAGGACCTATGGTCCCGGGCCAGGAAGCTGCGCTCCCCCTCCTCGCGGATCTCCACGGGAAGCGACGCCGGCCATCCCCCCGAGAAGGCGGCGAGATCCTCGGTGACCAGCCGCACGAGCTCACGCGCCGGCTCCACCACCGTCACCGACCGCGCGCCGTTCACGGCGGCCGACAGCACCCCTTCCGTACCCCGCAGGCCGAACTGCAGGACCCGCGGGCGATCGACGAGCCGGTACGGAAGGACGGACGGGAAGGACCCGAGGTGCGCCGGCGGCTCTCCCCCGCCGCCGCGCGGCACGGTCCCCCGATGCTCCCCGTCGGCGAACAGCGCCGCCTGCGGCGGCACCTCCCCCTCGAACCGGAAACTCATTCCCGGAGCGCTGTGGATCCCGGGGGCGAAGACCGCGCGGTAGTCGCCCGTCAGGCCGGAGCGCGACGCGACCACCTCCGCTTCCGGCAGCTTGAGGGTCGCGGAGAGATCCTTGTAGGGCGAAAGCTCCGGGTCCCGCGCAGGAAGAGCCAGCAGGGCGAGGACGGCGCACAGCGCGGCCAGGCGTCCCTTGCGCCGCTCCCCTCCCTCGTCCGACAGGACGGAGGCGCACGCCGCCGCCCCCAGCGCCAGGGGGAGCCGCAGGAGGCCGCCGGTCGGGGCGATCATGAGGAACGGGATCGCGCCGAGGGCGCCCGCCGCCGACCCCGCGAAGGACGCCGCGTACACCGGTCCGGGGCGGCAGGCCAGGAACGCGAACGGGATCGCCGTCGCCGCCCCCGCGAGAAAAAAGGGCGAAGACAGCAGGAAGAAGAACAGGCCGAACCGCGGCCAGGCCGGCGGGTCCCACAGGAGCAGGTACGGGTCGAACGGGACGAGCTGCGACGCCCGGAACGCCAGGTCGAACGCCGGCGCGGCGAGCAGGACCGTCCAGGCGAACAGTCGCCCGGGAGATTTCTCCGCCGCCCGCCGGGCGAGCTGGAGCGCCACCCCGGCGCCGCCGAACCCCAGCATCGCCTGCGAGACGATCAGCGGAACGAAGTGCGGCCAGAACCGGAAAGACAAGAGGCGGATCAGGACGATCTCGTACGCCATGGCGGCCGCGGAAAGGAGGAAGACCGCCGGGACGACCTTCCCCTCCTTCGCGCCCATGTCAATGGCCGAGCAGCCGGACGAAGACGACGGGAAGGACGCTTTTGTGCGTGACCGACCCCCGCGCGTCCTTCTCGATGAAGACGAGGTTCTGCGTCATGAAGGGGCCGCCGACGGGCATGATCATCCGCCCGCCGTTTTTGAGCTGGCGCAGGAGGGGAGGCGGGATGTGGCCGCCCGCGCAGGTCACGATGATCGCGTCGAACGGCGCCTTCTCCTCCCAGCCGTAGTAGCCGTCCCCCCGCCGGACGGTCACGTTCCGGTACCCCAGGTCGGAGAGCGTCTTGCGGCTGCGCGCGGCGAGCAACTCGAAGATCTCCACGGTGTAGACCTCCGCGGCGATCCTCCCGGCGATCGCCGCCTGGTAGCCGGAGCCGGTCCCCACCTCGAGCACGCGGTCGGTCCCCTGGAGACGCAGGATCTCCGTCATGAACCCGACGACGTAGGGCTGGGAGATCGTCTGACCTTCCCCGATGGGGAGGGGCCGGGGCTCGTACGCGCGCTCGCGGAGTTCCAGGGGGACGAAGAGATGCCGGGGCACGTCGCGCATCGCGGACAGGACTCGGGGATCCCGGACCCCCTCAGACTCGATCTGGTCGCGGACCATCGCCGCCCGCTTCGCGAGGTACGGGTCATCCCCCGCCGACTCCGCGGGGAACGCCGCCGACAGGACGACCGCGGCGATCATGGCGACACGCAGGAGGCCCATGGCTACCTCCGTCACCTCATTTTACACAATATCCCTCCGCCGGTTGTTACACTGGAACCAGGGCGGACAAATCCCGGATGGGAGGTCGCCACCCTCGCGGATCGGAGCGCCTAATGGGCCGAAAAGGGTACTTCCTGGTCACCGGCGTCATCTTCTCCGTTCTCTCCGTCGCCCACCTGACCCGCCTGATCGCCGGGTGGAAAATCGCCGTCGCCGGCAACGCCGTTCCCCAATGGCTGTCGCTTCCCGGCCTCGCGGTCACGGGGGCCCTGGCGGCCTGGGGCTTCTCCCTGGCGCGGAAAGAATGAGGGGCGGGGCCCCCTCGAGGCCCCGCCCCGCCGAAGTCCTCCCGTTTTCCGTCACTCGACCGTGACCTTGCGGCTCTTTTTCGCCGCCTCCTCCGTCTTGGGCGCCCGGATCTCCAGGACCCCGTCCTTGAACGTGGCCCTGGCCTTGTCCGTCATCACCTCCGCGGGAAGGTGGAAGGTGCGCACGAAGGAGCCGTAGGAGCGTTCGAGATGGACGTAGTCCTTCCTCTCGATCTTCTCCTCCTTCCTCTTCTCGCCGGAGATGGTCATGGTCTTGTCGGTGATGTCTACGTGGATGTCCTCCTTCTTCATGCCGGGGATCTCCGCCTTCAGGACGACCTCCCCGCCCTCTTCATAGATGTCGACCGTCGGGGACACCTCTTCGGCGCGCTCCCAGCGCGGCCACCATGGGGCCCCCATCATCGGGAAGGGACGGTGGAAGAAGTCCTCGAAGCGCCGCTCGAATTCCTCGAACGGTGCGATGGCGGAACTCTCTTTCTTTACGAGGGAAAGGGGATTTTTCTTCATGGCGCGCCTCCTTGAAGCGCCGCTTGGCAAAGCGGTCCTTCCGGCACGCCCCGGAAACATCGTTGTCCCGCACGAACCTCGGTCCCCATTCCGGCCTCTCCCCCCTCCCGGGGACCGCTTCCGGGGATGCCGGTCCGTATCCAATTACCATTTTACAACAACCCGGGGCGCTATTTCCCGAACAGCACCGAGCTCCCCGTGTAGAAGGTCCCCGCCACGGCGGCGGTCATGAGGCAGGCGAGCGTGGCGGCCGCCAGCGCGCGCGGCCCGACGGCGGAGAGGTCCTTCGTCCGCCCGGGGACCAGCGCCGCGGTGCCCCCCACGAAGATGGCCAGCGACGCGACGTGGGCGAACCCGCAAAGGGCGTACGCCGCGATCACGGCGGACCGGGGCGAACGGATGGCGCCCGCGGCCAGGGCGGCGGCCAGGTCCTGGTACGCCTTAACCTCGGTCAGGATCGTCCGCTCCCCGATCAGCCGCGACACTTCCAGCGCGTCGGAGACGGGGACCCCGATCACGAGCGTCAGGGGGTAGAAGAGGTATCCGAGCAGCCCCTTGAGCGACCAGTCGACCGCAAGCCCGGTGAGCAGGTTGACCCGGCTGCCGACCGCGCCCAGCACGAGGTCGGCCAGCGCGACGATCCCCAGGAAGGCCAGCAGGAGCGCGACGATCCCGACGATCATCCTCGCCCCCTCGTTGGCCCCCTTGATGATCGCCTCCATGAGGCTCGACTCCTTCTCGTAATGCGGACTCACGTCGACCCCGAGCGTCGCGGGCGCCTCCGTTTCCGGAAAGATCAGCTTCGATACGACGACGGCCGAGACGGCGGACAGGATCGAGGCCGAGACGAGGTGCCCCGCGATGGACGGGAACTGCTTCTGCAGCAGGAAGACGTAGAGCGCGAGCACGTTGGAGGCCGTCGTCGCCATCCCCGCCGCCAGGACCGTGCAGAACTCCGACCGGGTCATGGCGGGCAGGTGCGGCAGGATCGTCATGTTCGCCTCGACCCCGACGAAGATGTTGGAGGAGACGCTTAAAGATTCCGCCCCGCTGATCCGCAGCGCCCTCGTGAAGATCCTCGCGAAGGACCGGATCAGCCGCGGCATGACGCCGGCGTAATACAGCGCCGCCATGAGGCTGGAGAAGAAGATGATCGCCGGCAGCCCCTGGAAGGCGAGGATGAAGCCGAGCGACTCCTCCCCCCCTTCGCCGCGCGTTCCCGGCGGCAGCGCAAGCCGCCCGAACACGAAACGGGTCCCCGCCGAGGCGCTGTCGAGCACCTTCACCACGGCGTCGTTGATGAAGAGGAAGACCTTCGCCCCCGCCGGGACGACGAAGATGAACAGGGCGAAGAGGAGCTGGAGGACCGTCCCCCAAAGGACGGCCCTCCAGTTCACCGTGCGCCGGTCGGAAGACAGCAGCCAGGCGACGCCCATCAGGACGAAGATCCCGGCGAAGCTGACCAGGTTGTGCGGCCCCGGCCCCATCCGGGAGGCCTGTCAGACCGCCTCGATCGTCGAGGGCGGCTTCGTGGCGATGTTGTACGTGACGCTGACGACGCCGGGCACCTCGTCCAGGATTCTCCTGGCGAGCTCCTCGAGCGTCTCGAACGGGAGCCGGGTGGGCGACGCCTTCCGCGCGTCGACGCTGTCCCAGCAGCGCACCTCGACCTGCATCCCGAAATCGCGCTTCCCGTCGCGCATGCCGGTCACGCGGTCCTCGTGGAGGATCGCCATGTACTGGAACGCCCCGCTGTCCTTGAGCATCCGCTCGACGACGGAGGTCGCCTTCCGGACCGCCCCGATCCGCTCCGGGGTCGCCTCGCCGATCACGCGCGCGGCGAGCGCCGGCCCGGGGAACGGGATCCGCCGGAACAGCTCTTCCTGCAGGCCGAGCGCCATGCCGACCTTCCGCACGCCGTCCTTGCGCAGCTGCACGAGCGGCTCGAGGATGTGGTAGCCGAACGCCTCCTTCGGGTCGATGCCGAGCTGCTCGATGATGTTGTGCTGCCGCTTGATCCCGGCGACGGTCTCCTCCACGTCGGTCAGGATCGTCCCCTGGAGCAGGTACTTCGCCCCGCTGGTGCGGACCACGCGGGCGAGCACGTTCCGGTAGAACTCCCGGGTGATGGCCTCCCGCTTCTCCTCCGGGTCCGTGAGCCCTTTCAGCGCGTCGAAGAACTCCTTGCGGGCGTCGACGACGCGGACCTCGACCCCGAGGTCCCGGAACAGCTCCACGACCCGCTCCGCCTCCCCCTCGCGCATGAGGCCGTTCTGCACGAAGACGGTCTTGAGGCGGTCCCCCAGCGCCCGGTGCCCGAGCATCGTGACCACGGAGGAGTCGACGCCCCCCGACAGCGCGTTGATCGCCGTGCCGCTCCCCACGGCCTCCCGGATCTCCGCGACCTTCCCCTGGATGAACCGCTCGACGTCCATGCCCTGGGCGACGATCTCCTCGATCATGTTGCGTTCTCCTTTGCTTTGAAGATGCGGGCAGACGCCCCTATCATATCCATCCGGACAGCCGCAGGCCATCCCGGAGCAGGAAGCCCGCGAACAGCAGGAGCAGCAGCCCGAGCGCCCGCATGACGTACTCGTACCGCTTCCCGCCCAGCAGGCGCGACGAACGGCCGGCGAGGACCGCCAGGACGACCTTGGCCCCCACCAGGCACCCCGTGAAGCCGAGGACGAACAGGACGGCGGCGGCCGGGTGCGCTTTCCACCCTTTCAGGATCATGGGCGCGCCGACGGTCAGCCAGAACAGGTACGGGTGGGGGCTCAGCGCGTTGACCAGCGCCCCCTTGAGCAGCGATTTCGGCTCGGCCTGCGCCGGGACGGCCTCCCGCCGCTTCGCCCGGAACGTCCCGTACGCCATGTGCGCGACGACCGCCGCGCCGGCCAGCGAAACCGCCCCGAGCAGCCCCTCGTATCCCGCGAGCCGCGACAGGACGAACGTGCACGCCAGGATGATCGGCAGGTCCGTGATCAGGGGGGAGGCCGCGACCTTGATCCCTTCCCGTACCCCGTGCCGGAGCGTCTGGGAAAGGACCAGCGCGAAAAGCGGGCCGGGCGAGAACCCCGCGGACAGCCCGAGCACGATCCCGGCGCCGAGAAAGGCCGTCATGCGGGCCGGTCGCCCTCCATCCGGACGTTCTCGAGGGAATCCGTCACGTGGTCGGCCCCGGAAAGGTCGTTCGCCGGGTGGCTGTTGGTGACCGCCAGCACCGAAAGCCCCGCCCGCTTGGCGGCCTTGATGCCGTCCGGGGTGTCCTCGACGGCCAGGCACGACCCCGCCGACGTGACCTTGCCCCGGCGGGTCAGGGCCAGATCGCGGAAGGCCCGGATGTACCCCTCCGGGTCGGGTTTCCCCTTCCGCACGTCCTCGGCGGAAACGATCAGCGTGAAATAGCACGCGATGCCGATCCGCGAAAGGATCGGGTCGAGATCGGAGCGCAGCGCCCCGCTGCAGATGGCCAGCGGGATGTCCGCGGCGTGCAGCGCCTTGACCAGCGGGACGACGCCCGGGTACGTCCGCACGCCGTCCCGGATGGCCTCGAGGAACTGCCGGGACTTGGCGTCGACCAGCTTCTTCAACTGCCGGTCGTCGAGCTCGTCGCGCCCGGCGAGGCGGAAGGCCTTGCGGAAGGCGTCCCGGTCGTCGCACCCCATGTAGCGCTCGACGTATTCCTCCCAGGTGAAGGAGATCATGTGCGGCGCGAGCACCTTGAGGAACATGTCGCAGTGCAGCCGCTCCGTGTCGGCGATCACGCCGTCGAAATCGAAGACGACGGCTTCCGGCCTGGGCAACGTCAAGAGTTCGGTCATGTCCGGGACACCCCCGTGTCGTTCCTACGGAGTATAGTATGAACGTGGGCAGGACCGCTGCCCTCCGGTTTTCTGGCGTTCGTCGTCCCGGCATCCTTTTATCGGCCCACGAACCGCGCGCGGAGGGGAAGAACATGGGCAGCCTGTCGATCGCGAGCACGGCGTTTCCCCATAACGGCATGATCCCGGCGGCGCATACCTGCGAAGGGCCCGACACGAGCCCCCCGCTGTCGATCCGCAACGTCCCGGCGGGGGCGAAATCGCTCGCCCTGATCGTCGACGACCCGGACGCCCCGTCGAAGACCTGGGTCCACTGGGTCGTCTGGAACATCGGGGCGGACACGAAGGAGATCCTGACGGGCACCGTTCCCCCGGGGGCGCTCCAGGGGAGGAACGACTTCGGCAAGCCGGCCTGGGGCGGCCCGGCCCCTCCGTCCGGGACGCACAGGTACTTCTTCAAGCTGTACGCCCTCGACGCCCTGCTGCCGCTCCCGCCGGGCGCCACGAAGGCGCAGCTCGAGGAGGCGATGAAGGGGCGCATCCTCGAGAAGGCCGAGCTGATCGGGCTGTACCGGAGGAAGTGATGGCTCGCGCGGTTTGCCCCTGGTGGCTCGGGTATTTCCTGGCGAGCGGCCTGAGGCGCCTCGTCCAGGACCCGGCCGCCATACTCGGCCCCTATGTGACCGAGGGGATGGTCGTTTTCGAGCCCGGCCCGGGGATGGGCCACTTCACGCTGGAACTGGCGCGCCGTGTGGGATCCCGGGGGAAGGTCGTCGCCGTGGACGTCCAGCCCCGGATGATCGAGACGCTGCGCAGGCGCGCGGAGGAAGCCGGGCTGGCCGGCCGGATCGACGCCCGGGTGGGCCCGGGCGACGGGATGGGGATCGACGACCTGCGGGAGCGGGTCGATTTCGTCCTGGCCTTCGGCGTGGTCCACGAACTTCCGGACCGGGACCGGTTCTTCGCCGAGGCGTCCGATGCGCTCAAGCCCGGCGGCCGGCTGCTCCTGGCGGAACCGTCCTTCCACATCCCGGAACGGGAATTCGAGGCCGCGATCGAGGCGGCCCGGGGATGCGGCCTGTACCCGGATTCCCGTCCGGCGATCCGTTGGACCCGCTCCGCGGTCCTGCAAAAGGAATTCGACGCCGCCTGACGCGGTTCACCCCCCGCCCTCCAGCATCTCCCGCACCAGCCGGATCGCGTTGAACCGGTGCGTCCCCCTCCAGTAGACCCGCCCGCAGCTTCGGCAGGCTCGAAAACCGCGCTGGGTCTCGTAGACGAACGGGGGGACCCTTCGCCGCGCCTCCTCCAGGCCGATCTCCTCCAGCGGCAGGTTGCACCGCAGGCACCGGGTGAGGATGCGGGCGAGCGGATCGATGGAGAACCGCGAGACGACCTGGCGGAGCTGCTCCTTGTAGTCGTCGCCCCGAACGAGGAAGTGGTTGCCGCGCGCCTTCCGACGGCGCGAAAGCTCGAGGTCGCGGGTCAGGATCACGCGGCCTTCCAGGGACGCCCTCTCGACGAGATCCTCGTCGGAAATCTCCCGGAAATACTCCACGTCGCAGCCCAGCAGGCGCAGCCAGGTGGCCAGCCTCCCCAGCATCACGTCGGCGATGAAACGGGTCTCCGTCGGCACGGTTTCCATTCTATAATTTTAAGTGCCACAAGACGCTTCCCGCCCGGCCGGCGAAGCCGGGCAAAGAGGAGGTCGACGTGCCCACCTACTCCTACAAGTGCAGGAAATGCAAGAAGCAGTTCGAGGAGATCCTCAGCCTGAAGGAGTACGCGGAAGGCAAGAGGAAGTGCCCGAAGTGCGGCAGCGAGGACGTCGAGCAGGTTCTCGACCTGTTCACGCCGAAGACGTCGAGGAAGGCCTGACCGGCGCAACGGTTGCGGCGGCAGGGGCGGGCGACCGCCTCCGCCGCCGCGCGCAGGATCAGAACTTCACGAACTCCACCCGCCGGTTGTTGGCCCGGCCTTCCGGGGTGCCGTTCGTGTCGACCGGCTTCGAGTCGCCGAAGCCCGCGGTCTTCATCCGCGATTCCCCGATCCCCTTGCCCGCGAGCCAGCCCTTCACCGACGCCGCGCGCCGCTCCGACAACGGCCGGTTGACGTCCCTGCCCCCCTGGTTGTCCGTGTGCCCCTCGATGGAGAACTTCAGGCCCGGGTCGTCGTTCAACAGCCCGAGGATCATCTTCAGCGTGGGGAGCGATTCCGCCTTGATGACGTCGCTGCCGGTGTCGAAGAGGATGCCGTGGGTGACGATCTTCCCGTCGGTGTCCAGCGCCGACCGGATGTCCTTGCCGCCCTGCGCCAGCCGGAAGTTCGTGAACATGACCTTGTCGCTCGGGTTCCTGTTGGGGGTTCCCATCATGACCCCGATGTGCCTGACCGGGCGCCGGATCCCGTCCGGATCGTTGATCACCCGCTGCTGGTCGACGTAGGCCTTGACGAACGTCCCGTTGACCATGACCTGCACCCGGTGCGGCTTCCCGTCCACCAGGGAGACCTCGTTCCGGGTGTTCGCCGATTCGCACATCGCCCCGGAAAAGCGCAGCACGCCGACGTTCCTGCCTCCCCCCGGATGGCTCTTCACGTCGCCGAGCAGATACAGGTAATAGAAGTTTTCATAGCGGTTGGCCGCCGTGTTCGCGAAGACCGCGTCGAACTCGACGGTGAACTTCTCCGGCAGGTCGCCCTTCTTTTCCAGCCGGACGTATTGCGTCGAATTGGACTGCCCCTTCCCCTTCTGGGCGGGCGTGCTCCGGAGATACCGTTTCCCCAGGAACTCGGCCACCTCGACGGAATTGTTCGCGCCCTCCTTGGGGCCGTCCAGCGTCCACTTCCGGGGGAACTCCCCGATGTCCGTGTCGGCGAAGTCGTCGAAGAAGATCGTCCGGTCGCCCGGGACGAAGTCGTATCTGGACTGGACGGCCTCGGCCTGCTCGATCGAGGCGTCCGCGGCCGCCCCCCCGGAGTGGCCCGAGGATTCCCCGGAAGAGCCGGAACGGCCGCCGGAAGCCCGCTTCGTCGCCTTCCGGCTGTCGGACTCGTCCTCCCGCTCCGCCGCCGGGCGGTCCCTTCCCTCCTTCCCTTCCCTGTTCCCCTCCCCCTTCACGGTATCCTTCGCGCCCTTGTAGGCGCCGTCGCCGGTCTCATGGATCGCCCGCTCGCCAAGCCTCTTCCCGGTGTTCATCAGCGTGTCCTCGAGCCACGACCCGGCCTCGCAGACCCCCGCCAGGAAAAACACGATCGCAACCGCCAGAAGCTTCCGTGCCATGGACGCTCCCCCTTTCGATCGATTCGGCAGAAAGCAGATTACCGTCATCCCCCGGGGCGTTGGAAGAGGGAAAAATCGGCGATGCTCCGCGCGGCGACGGTCCCGAGGATGATCGCCCCGCCGGCGATCGCCATCGGGGAGGGCGCTTCCCCGAGGAGCAGCAGGACCCAGAGGGGGTTCAGCACCGGCTCGATCATCGGCACCAGGATCGCGGTGACGGCGGGGACGTGGCGGACCGCCATCGAGAAGAGAACATACGGGATTCCCATCTGCACGACCCCCAGGAGCAGCAGCCCCGCCCAGCTCCGCGCGTCGGGCATCGACCCGAACATGAACGGGAGCCCGAGGACCGCAGCCAGAAGGCTCCCCAGGAAGATGGACTCGATCCCGGACCCGCCCTTCTGCCGGCGCAGGAAGAGGGTGAGCCATCCGAAGCAGGCCCCGCTTCCGAGGGCCGCGATGTTCCCCAGGAAACCGGCGGGGGACAACCGGTCCATGAAGAACAGCACCATGCCGCAGAAGATGACCGCCAGGGAGACCACGTCCCTCCGGCGGGAGGGCTCCCCGAGAAACCAGGGGCCGAACAGGGCGACGTGGATCGGAGCCGTGTACTGGAGCAGGATCGCGTTCGCCGCCGTGGTCAGCTTGGTGGCGACGACGAAAAACGTGACCGTTCCGGCGTATGCGATCGCCCCCCCGACCTGCGCGCGGGACCACGTGACCCGCAGCCTCCGGAAGACGACCAGGATCGTCAGGGCGGCGATGGCGCTGCGCATCCCCGAAATCGCCATCGGGTGCCATTGGATCCACTTGATGAGGAGGCCGCCGAGGCTCCACAGGACCGCGGTCAGGACCAGGAGGAACAGCGCCCGCCCGCGGCCGGTCCGCTCCTGCTCGATCGAATTTCCCGGCATGGCCACCCCGTTTTCTTTTCCCGTCCCCCGGAAAAATCGGTCGGGTCGGGTTCACATTCCTGATGGGAACGTATACTGAGAACATACCCGGCAGAGGGAGGAACCATCATGAAACACCAGATACGATGTGAAGACCTCGGGTTCGACTGCGTGCAGATCCTGCGCGGGGATACGATAGACCAGGTCCTCGAAGCGTTGATGCATCACATCGAGTTCGAACACGACGGCGACTGGTTCGACCTCGAGACCGTGTACGATGCGGCGCGGGAACGCATGCACAAGACGGCGGCATGAACCCCCGGGGAAGCGGCGCGCCGGACGCCCCGCAAGCGACGCCCGGCGGCCCCTTCAATCTTCCCCCGATCCCCTACTTTTTCGTCACCCGCATGTCGATCCGGCGGTTCTTCTGCCTCCCCTCTTCGGTGGAGTTGTCGGCGACCGGGTGCTTGTCTCCGTACCCTTCGGCCTCGAGCCGGCCGGCGGCGACGCCCAGCTTCACGAGCTCGGCGACCGTGTTTTCCGCCCTTTTCCGCGAAAGCGCCAGGTTGGCGGCCGGGTCTCCCACGTTGTCCGTGTAGCCGCCGATCTTCAGGGCGACCTTCGGGTACGCCTTGAGGATCTCCGCCACGTTCTTCAGCTGTTCCTGCGAGGAGGCCTTGAGGGTCGCGCTGCCCGTCTCGAACTCCAGCCGGTCGAAGGTGAACCAGGTCGTCTTGTCGACCGGTTTGCCCGCGTCCTCGATGAAGGCGAGCAGCTTCCTCTCGACGCCGAACTCGGGCACGGAAAGCTCGAACCCGGACGGCAGCTTCATCGAAAGGAACCTGCCCAGCCGCTCCAGCAGGCCGCCTGCGCCGGCGGCCACCTTTTCTCCGATCTCGCCGGCCGCTTTCCCCGCCTCCCCGACCGCCTTCTCCGCCTTCTCGACGGAGGTCGTCACGGGCGGCGGCACGCTGCAGGTCTTGAGCATGTAGGCGATGACGGCGGCGATGACGGCGAGCGGAAGAATCCATTTCCAGGGGGAGGACCGTTTCACCGCCGTCTCGACCCCCTGCACGACCTTGGCGCCGCCCGCAACCGGGGTCAGCTCCGACAGCCCAAGGATGCTTCCCAGCCCCGCGGGGGCCGCCGCTTTCAGCGATTCCACCTGGCCGGACAGCAGCCCCATCAGCCCCCCGACGTTCAGCCCGCCGCTTTTGACCTCCCGGCCCAGGAAGCCGAGGACGGCGGGAACGACGAGGCCCAGCAGGGACGACGCGGAGTTCTTCCCGATCCCGGCGACGCCCGCGACCAGGTCGACGATGCCGGCCACCTTCTCCCCGAAGATCTTCTTCAGGAGCTCCGCGCCGGCGGCGAGGAGATCCTTCGTCGAGCTCCCCCCCGAGAAGGCGGTTCCGAGTCCCATCAGGGTGTCCGTCCCGTACCCGCCCTTCGTGATCATTTCCAGGATCTCCGAAGCGCCCTGGGTCGACGATCCCTTGTTCACGAGCCCGCCCAGGATCGCGGGGAACACCGCGCCGAGCGCCGATTTCGTCTTGGAGGAATCCTCGCCGATGAACTTGCCCAGCATTCCCACGATCTCGTCGCCGAACTCGTTGTTGAGCGCGTCAAGGATGTTCAGAGCCATTTTCCGTCCCTCCTTCTTCCGGTCGGGTGGTTGACGGCGCCTTTGCGTTGCTCGGGGAATTGGCCCTAATGGGCGTCCTTCTTGATTCCAAGGTATCCCTTGAAGATCCAGAACCTGCGCAGCCGGTTCATCCGCTCGAGGAGCCTGCCCCGCTCCTCGCCCAGGCTTTCGGGGACCCTGCGCGCCCAGTGCTTGTAGATGCCGGAACGATCGACGTCGACCAGCAGCTCGCGCAGGAACCGGGGAAGCCCGTCGAGCCGGACGTTCGACTGGAAATCGAGGATGAGCGGCTCCCCGCGATCGGTCACCAGGATGTTCTTTGCGGCCCGGATGTCGAGGTGCGCGATGCCGCGCGCGTGCATCTTCCCGACGAGACGTTCCAGCTCCTCGAAGAACGCGGTGGTCAGGAACCGCGGGTCGGCCTGCCCGATCTCCATCCCGGGCACGAAGCGGTAGGCGAAGGAGAACCGGTCCACCCGGAAGGCGTCCTGCGGGAAGCCGGGGATCCCCGCCAGCTTCCGGATGGCGGACAGTTCCCTCCCCACCATCCAGCTCCCGTAGACGCTCCGCGTCATCGGGGGGCAGCGGCGGAAGTCCTTGACCACCCAGTCTTCCTCACCCCGGCGTAACAGGTACACGTCGGCGTTCGCCCAACGCCCCTTGTGGATGAGTCCGTGCTCCGAGCTCTCGAACTCTTCCCGGGTGAAAGGTATGTCGCGGCCTGCCGGATCGTCGGTGCGGTTCATGAAAGGGCGACCATCGGGATATTTTACCCGCCGCAAAAAACCTTATCAACAGCCCCCCGCGCAAGTACACTATTGGCCGCGGACGGACTCACTCCAGGGGGGATATGCATGGAACCGGTGAAGATCATGCCCTGCCTCGACATGAAGGAAGGCAGGGTCGTAAAGGGAATCAACTTCGTCAACCTGCGCGACGCCGGGGACCCGGTGAGGAACGCGGAGTTCTACCAGGCGGAAGGGGCCGACGAACTGGCCATGCTCGACATCGCGGCGACCCTGGAGAACCGGAAGACCCGGCTGGAATGGGTCAAGGCCGTATCGGCGGTGATCCGCATCCCGCTGACGGTGGGCGGCGGGATCGGCAGCCTGGAGGACATCGAGATGACGCTCGCGGCGGGCGCCAGCAAGGTTTCCATGAACAGCGCCGCGGTGAAGGACCCGCTGCTGGTGACGCGGGCGGCGGAGAGGTTCGGGAAGGAGACCGTCTGCGTGGCCATCGACGGGCGCAGGAACCCGTCGATGCCCTCGGGGTTCGAGGTGGTCGTCGCGGGGGGGACCAAGGGCACGGGGATCGACTGCGGGGAGTGGGCCCGGCGGTGCCAGGAGCTGGGGGCGGGGGTCGTCCTTCCCACCAGCATGGACGGCGACGGGACCCTGAAAGGGTACGACCTCGCCTTCACCCGGCTGGTCGCCGACGCGGTCGACCTCCCGGTGATCGCCTCCGGCGGGGCGGGCACGCTGGAGCACTTCCTCCAGGGAGTGACGGAAGGAGGGGCCGACATCCTCCTGGCCGCCTCGGTCTTCCACTTCCGGACGCTCTCCATACGCCAGGTGAAGGAATACCTGAAAGGGAAAGGCATCCCCGTCCTGGGCGTTTAGAGAGCGTTCACCGGCCCGCGGCGGGCATCCCCGCGGCGAGGACCTCCGGAGGCACGTATCCGGCGTACTGCTCGAAGTTCTCGGCGAACATCGCGGCGAGCTTGCGCGCCGTCTCGTCGTAGGCCGCTCCATTTTCCCACGTCGACCGCGGCTCGAGCACTTCGGAGGGGACGTCCGGGCAGCTCACGGGCACCCTCAGGCCGAAGAACGGGTCCACGCGCATCTCGACGCCCTCGAGCTTCCCCGAGAGCGCGGCCCGGACCATCGCCCGCGTGTAGTCGATGCTCATCCGGCTCCCGACGCCGTAGGAGCCCCCGGTCCATCCCGTGTTGACCAGCCACACGCTCACCTTGTTGGCGGCGACCTTCTCCCCGAGCAGCTTCGCGTAGACGGAAGGGTGGCGCGCCATGAACGGCGCGCCGAAGCAGGCGCTGAACGTGGCCTGGGGAGCCTTGAGGCCCCGCTCCGTGCCGGCGACCTTCGCCGTGTACCCGGACAGGAAATGGTACATCGCCTGCTCCGGGGACATCCTCGATATCGGCGGCAGGACGCCGAACGCGTCCGCCGCCAGCATCATGATGTGCTTCGGGTGCCCCACCGCGCCCTTCGTGCAGGAGCGGGGGATGTAGGACAGCGGGTAGGAAGCCCGGGTGTTCTCCGTGAGATGGTCGTCGTTCAGGTCGATCCCCCGGGACTCGAAGTCCATCCAGACGTTCTCGAGGATCGTCCCGTACATGCGGGTCGTCCGGTAGATCTCCGGCTCCATCCTCTCGGAAAGCCGGATCACCTTGGCGTAGCACCCTCCCTCGAAATTGAACACCCCCCGCTTGCCCCACCCGTGCTCGTCGTCGCCCACCAGGGTCCGCGCGGGATCCGTGGACAGCGTCGTCTTCCCCGTCCCGGACAGGCCGAAGATGACCGAAACATCCCGGTTGTTCCGCCCCCAGCTCGCGGAGCAGTGCATCGGCAGGACGTCCCGGGGCGGCAGGAGATAGTTCATCACGGTGAAGATCGACTTCTTGATCTCTCCCGCGTAGAGGGAGCCGCCGATGATGACTTCCTTGCGCCCGAAGTGGATCAGGATGAAGACCTCGCTGCGGGTGCCGTCCATCTCGGGACGGGAGTGGAACCCCGGGGCGCAGATCACGGTGAAGTCGGGAACATGGGCCGAAAGCTCCGCCGGGTCGAGGATCGGGCGGAACATGTAATTGGAGAAGAGGCTCTGCCACGCGAACTCGGTGATGACCCGGATCGGGAGCC
This sequence comes from uncultured bacterium, assembly GCA_964612075.1. Classification (GTDB taxonomy): domain Bacteria; phylum Desulfobacterota; class Deferrimicrobia; order Deferrimicrobiales; family Deferrimicrobiaceae; genus UBA2219. Next base: position 5,888 of record CAZTFC010000012.1, on the reverse strand, counting down.
GGTAGTCGTCGTCGGCCCCCACGTTGCAGTTGAGGACGTAGAGCTCGCGCCCCTCCAGGTAGGCGAGCATGCGGGCCCGCAGCGCGTCGTATTTCGCAGCGTCGAAGGGAAGGTTCCCCTTCCCCCACGAGATCGACCCCTCGCTCCCCGGCTCCTTGACGAAGAAGCGGTCGTTCGGGGAGCGGCCGGTGTATTCGCCGGTCTTGACGACCAGCGCCCCGGCGTCCGTGAGGTGCCCCTCGCGGCGCCTCAAGGAGTGCTCGATCAGGGCGGAGGGGGTGAGGTCCCAATAGATGGCCTCCGCCTTCCTGATCCCGTGGGTGGAAAGATCCGCCGACCGGTTGCCGTTCGTCCTCCGCAACACTGTTTCCTCCTCGGCAAAGGCGCCCCCGGACGCGTCGTTCCGGGCCGGATATTCCGGTCACGGGCGCCGATTCCGCTGTTTGGCAGGATGACCGCCTGGCGTAACTTATCACAGCGCGGCGGCGTGCATCCACCGATTTCAGCCGGCGGAAAAACCGCGTTGGAAATCCTGGGCCGGGGAGGAGGGAGAAGGGGGAAGGGGGGCGGACGGGTCCGCCCCCCCGGAACGCGACGCTTCCCTTATGACGCTTTCTTCATCTCCTTCGGCGCGGCCGGCTTCGGGGCGCCCTTGCCTTTCTTCGGCGCCATGAGCGCCTTGGCCTCGCCCGCCGCGTGCGCCCCGGCGATCCGGCCGAAGACGATCGTCTCGCAGATGGAGTTCCCGCCGAGGCGGTTGGCTCCGTGGACGCCGCCGGTGACCTCGCCCGCGGCGAAGAGGCCGGCGATCGGCTTGCCGTCCTCGCCGATCACCCGCGCGGCCGGGTCGATCTTCACGCCGCCCATGGTGTAGTGGATCCCCGGCTTGACCTCGATGGCGTAGTAGCCGGGGGTCCGCAGGGCGCGGGGCATGTTGGGACGCTTGAACTCGGCGTCGTCCTTGGCGTCGACCGCCTTGTTATACGTCTCGATGGTCTGCGCGAGCGTCTCGCCGGGCATTCCCAGGACCTTGCCCAGCTCCACGGGGGTCGCCCCCGCCTTCACCAGCCCGAGGTGGAAATAGCCGTTGATCTGCTTCAGGCTCTTCCGGATCCCCTCGTCGAAGACCACGAAGGCCGACCCGCCCGTCTGCTTCAGCGTGGCTTCCGACGCCTTGTCGCGCGTGGTCATCTCGTTGACGAAACGCTTCCCTTCGCGGTTGACCAGGATGGCGCCGTTGCCGCGCACCGACTCGCTGATCAGGATCCGGCTTCCCGCCGCGACCGTCGGGTGGATCTGGATATCCTTCATGTCGACCAGCGCGGCTCCGGCCATGCTGCCGATGTCCAGCCCCTCGCCCATGGCGCCGGGCTGGTTGGACGTCTTCATCTCCTTGTACTCGGGGCGGTATTGCCCCACCTTCTTCGGGTTGGCGGAGAAGCCGCCGGTCGTCAGGACCACTGCTTTTGCCGCGATGGTGTAGGTCCCGGTGTGCTTTCCTTCGACCACGACGCCGGTCACCCGGCCCGCCTTGTCCTTCACGAGCCGGACCACCTTGCTGTTGAGCCGGACGTCCATCTTGCGCTGCGCCGCATTCTTCTTCAGCACGCCGGTGATGTGGGGACCCACGGTGCCCCCCCCGGTCGGCCTGTGCGCCCGTGGCGCGCTGGCGCCCCCCAGCCGCCCGACGTCGCTGATGTCGGCGCCGATGGAGGTGAGCCAGTCCACGGCGGCCGCGGAGTTGCCGGCCAGCACCTTGACGAGCGCGGGGTCGCTCTGGTTCCTGCCGCCCTTCATGGTGTCCTGGACCATCTGGTCCACGGTGTCCTTGATCCCCTTCGCGGCCTGGAACTTCGTCTCCGCCGCGTTCATCCCGCCCGCGGCCAGCATGCTGTTGCCGCCCGCGACCGGCTGCTTCTCCAGCAGGATCACCTTGAGCCCCATGTCGTGCGCCGTGATGGCGGCCGTGTAGCCGGCGCCCCCGCCGCCCACCACGACAACCTCGGTGGTCTCGACCTGGCGCAGCACCGGCCGGTCGGGCCGGGGATCCCCCAGCGCCATGTCCCCCGCCATCGGCATGTCGAAGGTGTGGCACTGGTTGCAGTAGGAGGCGGAGGACTGGTGCCCCTGGTGGCAGGCGGTGCAGTTCATCTCCCCCACGTGGGAGGCATGCGGGTTGATGTGCTCCTTGTCCTTCGCGCCGGCCGCCAGCTTGGCCAGGTCGCCGTGGCAGTTGACGCAGTTGAAGTTGACCGCCTTCTCGCTGTCGTCCACGACGACCTTCTTCCCCTTGCCGTGGCAGTCGGTGCAGGAGACCTGCTTTTCCTTGTGCAGGTCGGCCAGCAGGGACTTCCGCGACTTCGCGCCCGTCTCCGCCGCGGTCGCCCCCCCCGGAAGCAGCAGGAAGAGCAGCCCCAGCAGCAATGCGGCCTGTCCGATCCGTTTCATGGCGTTCCCCCTCCGATGGTGGTTATCCTACCTGGCCCGCGGGTCCTTGTACCCGAACGGGTGGCACTGCGCGCAGTAGTCCACGAACGGCTTGTGCCCGCGGTGGCACGCGCTGCACTTCAGGTCCACGTAATGCGACTTGTGCGGGTTGTGGGAGTATTTCGTCTTCTCCGTCTTTTTGATCATCTCCGCGTCGCCGCCGTGGCACCCCGTGCAACCCGCCTGGGTGTCTCCCGCCGCGTACTCGTCCACGTAGTCGGAATGGCAATGCAGGCAGTAGAAGCCCTTCTCCCGGTGGCTGGCGTCGAGATGCCCCGAGCTCTTCCAGGACGCGAAATACGGGTGGATCCCCGGCATCGCCTCCTTCGACGCCTTCATGCCGGGATGGCCCGCGAACGACACCTCCCCCTGCTTGTCCGCCTGGTGGCACGCGAAGCAGTTCTTCATCGTCGCGGGAGATTTCTCGAGGTGCGAGGAATGGATCTTCTCCCCCAGCGGCGCCGCTTTCCCTTCCTTCTTGTGGCAGGAAAAGCACTTGTCCGTGGACTTGAGGCTGTAGCTTTTATGGCTCGCCGGCAGGATCTTCGCCGTCTTGTGGCAGGAGGCGCACTTGACGGGAGGAACCTTCCGGGCGAGCGCCTCCGTGAAGAGAAGCCCCGGGAGGATCGACAGCGACAGCAGGAAGAAACGCAAGGTCGGCATATCGAATCATCCTTTCTCGAAACCCGTCGGGTTCGGGTTCGAGCGCGTGAAGACGGGAAAGAAGAATACAAGGCCCATGATATCGAAGGAGCGCGCGAAGATGAAGCCGCAAAGGGCGGGAAGCGTCCGGCTCCGCCTCGGCGCGAAGAGGGCGCGGCGCCTCTCCCTTTCCCTTCGCCGCTCGTCCTCCCGCGACCCGTTTCGCCCCGCGGCCGGGCATGGGAAATCAGGAGGGTGGGGCGCACCGCCTCCGGACCGCGGAGGGGGATATCTCCGACAGGCAGCCGCAGCCGGTGTACATCATCGCCGTCCGCAGCTCCTCCGCGTACCGTCCCAGCAGGAACGCCACCCCTTCGCGCCCCCCGCCGACCGCCGCCGTCGCCATGGGCCGGCCGACCAGCACGGCCTCCGCCCCCAGGGCGAGCATCTTCAGGACGTCCGCCCCGCCGCGGACCCCGCCGTCCGCGAGGACCCGGATCCTCCCCTTGACCGCCGCGGCGATCTCCGGCAGCACGTCGGCCGTTCCCGGGGTGTGGTCCAGGACGCGCCCGCCGTGGTTGGACACGACGATCCCCGCCGCGCCGGCCCGGACCGCCAGCTCGGCCTCCCGCGCGGTCATGACCCCTTTCAGGAGGACCGGGATGCCGGCCCGGGAGATCGTCCGCTCCCACGCCTCGACCGGCCAGGGTCCCGCCGGCTGGCCCGCTCGCCGCATGTGGACGATGCCGGCCGCGTCGATGTCGGTGGCCACGGCGGGAGCCCCGCAGTCCTTCGCCCTGCGGACCATCGCCAGGAACTCCTCCTCCCGGCGCGGCTTGACGGTCGGGACCCCCCTGCCGCCGGATCTCCCCAGGCACTCGATCCCCAGGTCGAAGAACATCGGGACCGGGCCGTCGGCGGTGAAGGCGAGCGTTCCGGCATCCGCGGCCCCCCCGACCAGCGCCTCCACGAAGTCCCGCTCCTCCATGGGATCGCCCATGTTCATCTTCATCCCCGCGAGGGGCGCCGAAAGGATCGGCATCGACAGCCGCAGGCCGAAGAACCCGTAACCCGTGTCCGGCCCGGACGCCCCGTGGATCGTGGACAGGTTCAGCTTCACCCCGGCCAGGGCGTCGATGTTGGCCATGAAGGAGGAGCCCGTCCCCGTCCCCCCGATCCCGGGCATCTCCCCCGCGCACGCCCTCCCGTCGCACCGGGGGCAAACCCGGCAGGCCCCCTTGAAACGCTCCCTGGCGACCCGCTCGACCTCTCTCCAGTCCATGTCCCGCCCCCCGACGCGTCGATGGAAAAAGTCTATCCGTTCGCGGGAGGATTTCCTATGATGGACGCATCTGCCCGCATCGGAAAACCTCCGGAGAGGAAAGGAGACCGCCATGTCCGTCGCGAAGGTGATCGAGATCACGGCAACGTCTTCCAGGAGCTTCCAGGACGCCATCGAAGCGGGAATCGCCCGCGCATCGAAGACGGTCGAGGAGATCCAGGGTGCGTGGGTCAAGGACCAGGAGATCGTCGTCAAGGCGGGGAAGATCTCAGAGTACCGGGTCCGCATGAAGGTAACGTTCCTCCTGAAGTAACAGGAAGCAACAGGCGCCCGGGGAGGGTCCGGCGATCAAACCGTTTACGTCCCGCATGCTGGGCGTGTTCGTGCGGCGGCTGTGGGTCCCCGTCGCGGGGCTGGCCGCCTTCATCGTCCTCTGCGTCGCCGTCTATTGGCGCCTGGAGGGATTGTATTGGCTGGACGGCCTTTTCTGGATCTTCCACCCCCACGCGATCCACTACGACAAGGTCGAGGAGGCCACGAAGGCCTTCTCGATCTTCGTCTGGTTCGGGGTGATGGCCTTCCAGATCTGGTTCGCCGAACGGGTTCTCTCGGTCATCTTCCGCAAGGAGGGAAGGGAGGCGTGGAGATCGATGGTCAACGACGCGCACGTCGAAAAGATCCGTGACCATTTCATCGTCTGCGGATACGGCCAGGTGGGGAAGACGGTCGTCGAGCAGCTCGACCGGATGAAGGTCCCCTTCGTCCTGATCGAGCGGGACGAGGGGATCTACCGCCAGCTGCTCGAGGAAGGCATCCCCGCCGTGCATGGCGACGCAAACCGCAAGGCCACGCTGCTGGCCGCGGGGATCGACCGGGCCCGGGGGATCTGCGCGGTGATCGACAGCGACTCGGACAACCTCTACATCACGGTGACCGCGAAGGCGCTGAACCCGAAGCTCCGGATCATCACCCGGGCGGGGAAGGAGCGGTACGCCCGGGCCATGAAGAATTCCGGGGCGAACGAGGTGATCATCCCCGAGTTCGAGGGCGGCCTGATGGTCGGGAGGATGATCGAGAAATACTCGGACAAGTAGCGTGGACGACCGGATCCGCTCCCACCGGCGCTGGCTGAAAGACTCCGTCCGCAAGTCGATCGACTGGAGCGCCACCGGCCAGGCGCTCGGCCTGCCTCCTCCCCCGCTCCAGAAGCCCGTTCCCCCCGGCTCGGAGACGATCGCCCTCCCGGGGCCGGACCGGTTCGACGCGGTCTGCCGGGCCGGCCTCCTCGAGGTCCTGCGCCGCCGGAGGAGCGTCCGGCGCTTCGCCGACGCGCCCCTCTCCCTCGAGGAGCTGGCGTTCCTGCTCTGGGGCACCCAGGGCGTCGCGAAACGGGACGGCGACGTTTCGACGCTGCGGACGGTCCCGTCCGCCGGGGCGCGCCACGCGTTCGAGACGTACCTCTACTGCCGGAAGGTCG
>CAZTFC010000011.1:0-56378 GCA_964612075.1 uncultured bacterium | reverse complement strand
TGTGGGTCAATTCTGTTCCGGCGAAAGTGGGTCAATAGTTCACCGGCGTTGACACAAGGGCGCCGCCGACTGATCAAGGAGGAAAAGCCGCCGTGGATAGCGGCGTCAGGCGCCGTGTTGCGGCGATGGCCATGGTTGGCCTGAGTGCCAAGGGCGCATGGATGCGCAGGAGCGGCCGGAGTGTCATCAGGGATGCCCGAGCGCGAGCCGGTCGACTCCCCCCGCCTCGGATAATTGTTGCGGGATGGCCTCAAATAAGTATAATTATGTTTAGACTAAACAGGATTATACCCATCGCAACCATGGCGGTGTCCCGATCGGAGGAGACCATGAAGTTCGTCGACCGGCAGGAGGAACTCGGGTTCCTGGAGCGGGAATACGCGCAACCGTCGTTCCGGTTCATCCCGCTTTACGGCAGACGCCGGGTGGGCAAGACCCGGCTCGTCCGCGAGTTCATCACGAACAAACCGGCCATCTATTTCCTCGCGGATACCGTCGCCGAGCAGGATCAGCTGAAAAACCTCGGCAGATGCGTAGGGGAATATTTCAAGGACATGGTTTTGGCCGAGGGGGGCTTCCGCGACTGGGAGCAGTTTTTCCGATACATCCGCGAAAAGAGCGAGGGGACGCGCCTGGTCCTCGCAATCGATGAATTCCCCTACCTCGTAAATGCCAACCGGGCCATCTCCTCGATTTTCCAAAAAGGGATCGACACGTACTGGAAAGATACGAAACTGTTCCTGATTCTTCTCGGTTCCAGCATCGGGATGATGGAACGAGAGGTGCTTCTTTCGAAGGCGCCCCTCTACGGCCGCCGGACGGGCTCCCTGAAAATCGGGGAGCTCAAATTCGGCGCATTGGAGGAGTTCTTCCCGGGAGCGGACCTGACGAAGCGGGCGGCTATCTACGCCACATTCGGAACGGTTCCCGCCTACCTGGAGCAGGTCAGGCCGAAGGAAAGCATCCTGAGAAACATCGCCGAACTGATCCTCTCCCGGAATACCTACCTTCACAACGAGGTGGAGTTCCTCCTCCGGGAAGAGCTCCGGGAACCGCGGGATTACTACGTCATCCTCCGGGCGATTGCCCAGGGAAAGAGGAAGCTCTCCGAGATCATGAATGACACGGGATTCGACAAAGCCCATCTTTCCCGTTATATCGACATCCTGCGATCCTTGGGATTCGTCGAAAAAGAGGTCCCTGTCACCGAGAAGACTCCGGACAAGAGCCGGCTCGGGTTGTATCGTCTGCACGACAGATTCTTCGCGTTCTGGTTCAAGTATGTCCTGCCGAACCGCGGCCGGCTCGAAATCGGCAACGAGAGCTACGTCCTCAAGCAGATCGAGGACTCGTTCGACCGGCATGTGGGTGAAGCTTACGAATCGATCTCCCGGGAGATCTTCCTGGATTTGGCAATGCGGGAGAAGATCCCGGTCACTTCCATCGGCCGCTGGTGGTCCAGGAACGAAGAGATCGATCTGGTGGCGCTTGATGAGGAAAGCAGGACGGCATGGTTCGGCGAGTGCAAGTGGAGCGGGAAGAAGGTCGGAACGGACGTTTACCAGGACCTTCGCAGGAAATCGGAACGGATAGAGTGGCACGCCGGCAAGAGAAAGGAACGGCTTATCCTGTTCAGCCGCAGCGGCTTCACCCCCGCGATGCTCGACCTGGCAAATCGGGAGAAAGTGCTCCTTGTGGAGGGCGAAACCGCTCTTCGATGACCCGGGATCAGGATCGGGAGAGGAACGGACTCCGGAGTCCCCACGGGTGCCTGTACGAAGCTGTGGTGGCAGCCGGAATCGTATGGACAAATCAAAAAGTAATTCAATGCCATAGCGCCATGCTCCTCGTTCTGCCGCCCTGATATTCCGGTATTCAACTGGCGGATGTTGACCTTGTCCACGATTCCTTTCCGGCGCAGTTCCAAAGCAACGCGAAGATAGCCGTTGGAGGCCATTCCGTCAGGCCCCCCCTCGATTCCGACGCGCAGGAACGCCCTCTGTTCCGCCCGTGTCCGCCGAATCTGTTCGTCGGGGGTCGATTCCGGAGCACTCACCTGTTTACCGGGAGGGGTTCACTCCAGCCACCGCATTTTGCCCTTGCCTTATAATGACGCCAATGTCAATATGACAACATCGTTAATACGACAGGGGCCAAATTCCGGGAGGGCATGATGGACACATTTGACGGGAAAAAAATGGTCGATCCCCGCTGCAGCCGGCGGAATTTCATCAAATTTGCCGGTGGAGTCGTCGCGGGATCTCTCCTCGAAACCGCGCTGATGCCTCCCGGAGAGAGCTTCGCCGCCACACCCAGGCGCCCCGCATCGGCCCAGCGGGGCTCCCGCCCGAACATTGTCTTTATTTTCACCGATCAGGAACGATATCTGGGGACGGCTCCCAAAGGTCTGGTGCTGAATGGGCATGATCGCCTGCAGCGCAAAGGGGTGACTTTTCACAACCATTACTGCCCTGCCGTCATGTGCACCAGTTCCAGGGCGGTTCTCATGACCGGGTTGCACACACCGGATAACGGCATGTTCGAGAATGCCGACATGCCTTACGTGAATGCTCTATCCACGAACATACCGACAATCGGTCATATGCTGCGCAAGGCCGGCTATTATACGGCTTACAAGGGGAAGTGGCATCTCAACAGGGATTTTGACACCGATACCCCCGACCGGCTCTTTACCAGGGAAATGGATGGATATGGTTTTTCCGACTTTGTCTGGCCAGGAGATGTGCTGGTTCATACGCTGGGCGGCTATAACCATGACCACATGATTGCCGGAAGTGCCATCTCATGGATGCGGGAAAAGGGCCGATCCCTCCAGGATGAGAAGAAACCCTGGGCGCTTTTCGTCAGCCTGGTGAATCCCCATGACATCATGTACTTCAATACGGATTCCCCTGACGAAAAAGTACAGGACACCGGCAAACTGTTGATGCATTCAGCGCGCGCTCCGGAACATCCACTGTACCGGAAACAATGGCGTGTCCCTCTTCCTGGTACCCTGCATCAGCCTCTGGATGCTCCCGGTCGCCCCGCCGCCCACGCCGAGTTCAACCGGTCTTGGGGGTACACCTTGGGGGTGATCCCGATGGAAGAGGAGCGTTGGCATCGATTCAACGATTTTTACCTAAACTCCCTCCAGGCGGCCGATCAGCAGTTGGCGCGAATTTTAGAGGAGTTGGAAGCGTTGAAACTCAACGAAAACACGGTTGTGATCTTCACCTCGGATCATGGTGAAATGGGAGGTGCGCATGGTTTGCGCGGCAAGGGGCCTTTTGCCTACCAGGAGGCCATTCACCTGCCGCTCATCGTGTCGCATCCTGACGTGAGGGGAGGGCAGGACTGCTACTCGCTGACCGGACATATCGATCTGGTTCCCGGCATCCTCTCCATGTGCGGGGTTGACCCGGGCAAGCGGGACGAACTTGCCGGCAGGAAACTGCCGGGCAAAGACTTCTCCGTGGTCCTCAACCGTCCAGCCACCGCTGATCTGCATGCCGTTCGCGACAGCACCCTTTTTACCTATAGCGGGATCGCCACGAACGACAGCGACTTGATCCGCATCATCGCAGAGGCCAAAGCCGCAGGGGGCGACCCCAAGGCAGCGGTCAAATCAGCGGGTTTCCGCCCGAACATGAAAAAGCGGGGAAGCGTCAGGACCGTATTCGATGGAAGGTATAAATTTTCCCGATATTTTGCGCCGGTAGAACGTAATCAACCCAAGAACCTGGACGAACTGTATCGCTGGAACGATGTCGAGCTGTTTGACCTCAAGAATGATCCAACCGAACTGAAGAACCTTGCCCTGGACAGACATACCCATGCAGATCTTCTCCTCCGGATGAGCAGCAAGCTGGAAACTCTGATCAAGGATGAGATCGGAGTCGATGATGGCCGGGAGATGCCCAAATTTGCCGGTGTAGAATGGAGCATTGACAGAATCGATCTGTAATTCATGATAAATCACCGAACCATCGTTGGGGCAGAGCGTCGGGAAAAAACGCGGGCACGCCTGTTGAAAGGTGCGCTGCATGTTTTTTCCCGATTTGGCTCTGACGCAAAAGTAATCGACCTGGTCATCAAAAATGCCGGGGTATCCCGCGGCACATTCTACAATTACTTTCGAACGAACGAGGAATTGTTCATAGAGGTGGCGAAAGAGGTCAGCAATGAGATAATTCGCGCCGTTGATCCTGTCGTTGTGCAGCAGAAAGATCCGGTCGCACGCATGGCTTGCGGGGTGATATCCGTCATCAGATTGGCAAAACGCGTCCCGATTCTCGCACAATTTGTGGTTAAAGGTGGTCCGATCGCCATGCAAACAGGCAGTTTGACAACCACCGTTGTCCCGAGAGATATTCGTGCGGGAATAACGGGAGGTCATTTCACCATCGCTGACGAAAACCTTGCTTTTGATCTTGTTCTAGGGCCAATAATCATGGCTTTTCATAGAATCGTTCAGGGAGAAGTTGTTGAAAGTTACCCGAATGAACTTGCTCAATCCGTCCTGCAATCGTTGGGGGTAAGCAGAAAAATGGCGAAAAAATATGCCTATATAGATTTTGTTGATATCGAACTTTCCGAACATTCCATGCTGAACTGAGTGCAATTTGCCTCGGTTGGTTTTCCGGACTTCCCCCGGTTTCGTAGACACCCGTCAGGCCTGTATGATCGGTGCTTTTTCGAAGCCGTGGCACGAGCGGAAACCCTGAAGGCATACTGTAAAGGCAGTCGGAATTGCTTGGCTAAAATCGTAAGTAATTCAGAATTATAGCGACCAGCCTCATTTCTTCTGCCCCGATATTCCGGTATTCAACTGGCAAGCGGACCAGTCCAGTCCGGGTCACTTACCCCCTGGCGCCTCCCCGGCGGACTCGACGCAGGAGCGCAGTCCGGCTCCCCCTCCCGGGTTGGCGTCGATGCACTCCAGGATCTTCCCGACCAGCGCGTATCGCGCCTCGAAGTAACCGGCCTTCGCCTTCGCCAACGATTTTTGCTCGGCCAGCGGCATCTTGTCGTACGGCACGACGGGCATGGCGGGGCCGGCCATATGGAACGTCGATACGTTGCTTGCGTTGTACCTGGCCATATAGGAAGAATAGCCCTGGAACCCCGTGCCGGTCTGCGTGGCGTATTTCATTCCCGCGATCTGCGCCATCTGCCGGGACTGCATGTTCGCCTGGTAGGTCTGGCCGTAGGATTGCGCCGCGCCGGCCAGCGCCATCGCGGCATACGCACCCACCGTTTTCCACTGCAGCCGGTTGACGTCCCCGTTGTATTTTTCAGCCGCCGCCTTGTAGCAATCGCGCGATTTCGCGTAGGAGGCACGGGCCTTGTCCGCCTGGTTCCGTCCCAGGAAATAATCTCCGAGAACGTGATGGACGATCCCGCTCGCATCCATCCCCGAATCCGATGTGCGCTCGAAATCCGGGTTGGCCCCTTTCTCGTAAAGATAAGGGACCAGCGCCGTCTGTTCCGTAAGGCACGCCCCTTTCATGGGCGTCAACCCGTCCTTTGCCTCCTTGTTGACGTCGGCCCCTTTTTCCGCCAGCAGGAACGCGATGACGGGATTGATGCCCCGGACGCCGGTGGCGAAATGCAGCGCCCCGTTTCCGGCGTCGTTCACCTCGTCGACCCGGGCCCCCGCCTCGAGCAGCTTCTCCACCATTTCCGGCTTGTCGGAGAACGTGGCGACGATGAGCGGGGTGTTGCCGGCGCGCCCCTTGATGTCGGGGCTGGCCCCGGCGGCCAGAAGCCGGTCGAAGAAGACCGGGTCTTTCTGAAGGATCGCCAGGATCAGGGCGGTGTCGCAGTTCGCGAGCGACACGTTCGGCTTCGCGCCGCGCTTCAGGAGCGCCTCGAAGACCCCCTGGTCCCCTCTTTGCGCCGCAACGGCCAGGGCGGTCAAGCCGTCGTCCCCGTACCGGTCGATCTCCGCCCCCCTGGCGATCAACAGCTCGACGACCTGCGGGACCGATTTCCGGGAGGCGATCAAAAGCGGCGTCTGGTTGTTGTGGCTGGCGTGGTTCGGGTTGGCGCCTTTCGCGAGGAGATATTCGACCACGGCGACATTGGATGCGCCCGCCGCGTAGGAAAGGGGCGTCATGCCGTGATCGTCCTCCTGGTTGACGCCCGTCCCGCTCTGCAGGGCCGATTCCAGCGCCGGGAGATCGCCGGATCGCGCCGCCTGGTGCGCTTTCCCGGGATTGGCCGCCATGTGGGGATTATGACCGCAGCCGAATGAAAGGAAGAAGAGGACTACGGAAATCCGGAAAACGGCGTGTCCCATTGCTCGCCCCCGGGATGTTTATTTGGGTACCGTCGGCACCTTGTTCCCGTAATCGTATTCGTTGTAGCCGCTCTGCTGATAATCGCGGACGAGGTTTTTCCCTTCCTCTTCGGAAAGGGGCGTCAGCACCAGGGTCCCGCCCAATCCCGCCTTGACTTCCGCACGATAGAAAAAGGATTTCCCTTCCTCCGCCTTGAAACGGACGGAGGTGTTCCTGCTGTTGGACACTTCCGCCAGTTCCAGGATGTGCTCGCGGGGAGCGATCTCCGCGTAAAGGAAGGAACGCGGCGGCAGTCTCCCGAGTTTATCGTGGTCGACGAACACCCCGATGTACGAGCCCGCCGCTACGAATTGGTTGGGACGGATGACGTACAATCCGGCGCGCCCCGGCGGCGGACTGAACTGCCGGGCTTTCTCCGTATAGATCGCGGAAGCCGTCTGGAACGATGCGCAGCCGGAAAACAGGAACAGAAGGATCAGCGCGACGGAAAATGACCGGATGACTGGATTCATAGGTTCCTTTCACCGGGCGGAATGGAAAGAGCGGTCTTGAAGACGGGAATATCTTTCTACCATCTATATGAATTCACAGCGGAAGTAAAGTCGGCGACGAGACCATAAGCCTCCACCCGAAAAAAATTCCAGCCGCGACACCGACTGTCGCCCCCGTGCGATATGCTGCACGGCAGACAAGGTCCGGGGATGCATGGCCACAGGAGGGCCGGAATTCATAATTTTCAAGAAAGCTGTATTATGGAAATCGCCCCATGGAGGTGCACCATGAGACTCATGCGGGCCTTTTGCTTGTTCGTCCTCGTGCTTGCGATTGGCGGATGCGGCGGCGGCGGAGAGTCTGCGAGTTTAAATACCACTACTCCCGCGGATCCTGTTTCCCCCACAGACCCTGTCCCTCCGGAGAGCCCGACCTCCCACAGTTTCTTTGATACACCGGTATTAATATCAGGGCTGAGTACCGGCTACGATATGTCTTCCTCGATTTCCAATAACGGAGACGTGGTGGTGGCTTGGGCAGAATATGACAATAATTACAGAGCCATATGGGCAAACGTATTTGATTATGCTAAAGACTCTTGGGGCACCCCTGTTTTATTGGATGAGGATTGTTATTACCCGAGGGCCGCATCGCTCAACAATGGGGATGCAATTGTGGTATGGGAGCACAATAGCATTGGAAACAGGAGCATAAATTATAGCATATATAACAAAGGGATAAATTTGTGGACAGACAAAAGAAGCATCAGCACAAGCAGTTCTAATTTTTTGCCAAAAGTGGCGACATCATTTAATGGCGATGCCATTATAGTCTGGCATGGATATGAAGAGGGAATGTGGTTGATATTCGGTGCGGTTTATAGTCCTGCAGATAAGACTTGGATAACCGGAATACTGGAAAGTACCAGTGATTATGATTCCGGCATAAATGACGTAAAAATGAATTCAGACGGTGATGCTGCGCTCATATACCAAAGGAGCGATGGAGTCTATGTAAGGGAATATGCGGCGATCACCGGATGGATGCCGGCTTACATGATTTCATCCCAACATCCAAATATGTCCGCAAGAGCGGTGATGACCGATAACATCATCGCGGTGAGTTGGATCAATTTCTCCTTTGGTGAAGTACCACAAGACGTGCATTTTGCCAAAATGGAAAAAGGGATCTGGTCAATTCCAGAGGTCATTGAATCTCCAAATGCTGGAGATTCCTGGGATCCGATGATCGCCATGAATAACGAAGGGATTATTGTCGTATGGCGGCATTCGAATTGGAACAGTGCCAGGATTGATTACGATAACAGGATCTGGGCGAACATTTTAACGGGAAACAACTGGTCTGGAGAACAGTTGTTGGCAGAAAATGAATACGTAGCTTCTATATCTGCAATTCAAGATAATATAGTTATTTCCATGTATGGGCCAGCGCCATATTTCAATTACTACTTGGAAAGTTACAGCAAAGATACTGGATGGAGTACTCGCATAATCAGAGATCATGTTCCGGGGCAATTAGCGGAAACCTTGATTTCTGATAATGTAACCATGCTGGTTGGAACAAGGTTGATTTATGAAGATCAAGCGGAAATTATTGCGAATTGGGAGAGACGATCGCAATAATTCTATAACAGTGGGATGTGGCATGGTTGTTTCTCAAGGCCCGGTTTGGTCTCGCAACCTGTATCTATGAAAAGTTCGCCCCTTTTCTGCCACATCCGGCAACCAATATTCCGGTTTTGCCGGTAATATTCCGGCATTCAACTAGCACGTAAACACGAAGGCCGACCTCTGGATCAAGAAGGTCGGCCTTTTCGTTTTGCGCTTGGTGGAGGCGGGGGGAGGAGAACTCCAAGCCGCCGCCGAGCGAAGAGCGAGGAAGAGCGGCCATGGATGGCCGCGGAAGGCGGCGCGGCGGCCGGCGCAGTGCCCCTCTCCCGGATGAAATGCGCTCCCTTGGGGTACCCCGCGACGTAATACCTAGGGGCAAGGGAAAGGATGCCCGAGCGTGAGCCGGTCGACTCCCCCCGCTCAGCGCCCCGGAAGCAGCCGGATGATCCCGCCGTAATGTTCATCGTCGGTTCCGATGTATATCTGCTTGCCGCTTTTCCCGGATTCGCGGACGGCGACGCTTTCGACCTTCAGTCCGTCCAGGACCGCCAATTTCTTCTCGTCCCCAAGAGCCACCCGGGGATTTCCGTCTCCGTCCAGGACCATCTTCCCGATGCGCCATACCACGCTCCGGTACGGTCCGTCGTCGGTCCCGGAATCCTGCGCGGAAACGCTATAGATATACCCCTCGGAATCGATTTCCAGCGCGACGATGGGACGGGAACCCTTCCCGACCGGATCGACGGCGTTATAGGTCGTTTCCTCGAACCGGCCGATGCGCAGCGGGTCGAGCGAAAGCGGCGCCCACCGGAGCTTCGTCGACGGAAGGCTGTCCGCGCGTTCCGCGTAAACGAAAACCATCCGGTCTCCCGAACCCCAGGCCGCGGTGGCCTCGACGTTCTCGATCTTCACCTGCCACGCGATGTGCGACTTGATCCGCAGCGCGCCCTTGTCGTACACGGCGTGGAATATGCGCCGGTCATGTTCCCCTTCCTGACCGCTTTCGGCGAACAGGAACGCCTTGCCGCCGGGAATCCGGCACACGCTCTCCAGGTCGCTGCTGCGCCCTTCGGGGCCCGGAAACTCCAGGTCCACGGGGCGCCAGACGACGCCCTGCAGCTCTGATTTCGGCAGGCGGATCAAGCTGACACGAGGCCAATCCTGCTGTTCCGGGTTCTGTTTGCCGTCATGGACGCCGACGAACAAGTCCTCTTCGACCCACGCCATTCCGCTCAGGTCCAGCAGCTGCCCGTGGACCGGGCGCTGCTTGGCGGCGCATCCATTCCATGACACGGCCAGGATCAAAACGAACGCCACGAACCACGGGCATTTCTGGTGATTCATCCCATTCCTCTCTTTCGATTGCAAACAGAGGTCGACGGCAGGCGGCTCCGCATCACACCCCGATGTCCTCGTTCCAGAGCTCGGGCCTTTCCGCGATGAAACCACGCATCAGCTCCACGCAGGCCGGGTCCTGAAGAACGTCCACCTGCACGCCGCGCGATCGCAGCAGCTCTTCCTCGCCCATGAAGGTCCGGTTCTCCCCGACGACGATTCTCGGGATTCCGTACAGGAGAATGGCGCCGCTGCACATCGCGCAGGGCGACAAGGTGGTGTAGAGCACCGACTCGCGATACACGCCGGCGGGCCGGCGGCCGGCGTTCTCGAAGGCGTCCATCTCGCCGTGCAGGATCGCGCTGCCCCGCTGCACGCGGCGGTTGTGCCCGCGGCCGATGACGACGCCCTTGTGCACGATGACGGAACCGATCGGGATGCCGCCCTCGGCCAGCCCGAGCCTCGCTTCCTCGATCGCAGCCTGCAGGAAGGGATCCATGGTGTTACCTCCGGATCGATTGCGTTATTCATCAGGCTCCTCCGGGTCTCAAGCGGGTGGATGGAGCGAGTCCTCGCCAGGTCCCCGCGGCCGCCTTACGCCGCCTCCGACATCCCATCTGGAATTCCAAAAGCCCGGCAATCCTCAAAGAGCTTTTATTTTGCCGGTGATCGAAAGACACATTGCGTGATAGTCGTCTTCCGCCTTTTGCCGCGGCCGGGCAAGCGCGATTTCGATCTCTTCCTTGATGCGCCCCGGCGCCCGGTCGAACAGTAAGACCCGGTCGGCCAGCAGCACCGCTTCACGGACGTCGTGGGTGACGAACACGATGGTGTGGGACAGCTCGGACCATAGCCGCAGCAGCAGGTCCTGCATTTCTTCCCGCGTCTGGGCGTCCAGGGCCGCGAAGGGCTCGTCCATCAGCAGGATATCGGGCCGCAGGATCAGCACCCGGGCCAAGGCCACCCGCTGCTTCATGCCTCCCGAGATTTCGGCCGGCAGGTAGTCGGCGAAATCCGTCAGACCGACCAGCGACAGGAAGCGGTCCACCTCGCTTTCCTTTTCCCTCCGGGGTATCCCGCGCCCCCGCAACCCGAAGGCGATGTTCTCCCGGACGGTCAGCCAGTTGAACAGCGCCTCTTCCTGGAATACCACGCAACGGTCCGGACCCGGGCGCCCGGCCGGTTTCCCGTTCAGCCGGACGGTTCCGGCGCTGGGGGGAAGGAAGCCGGCCAGGATTTTCAGCAGGGTCGATTTGCCGCACCCGCTGCGCCCCAGAATGCAGATGAACTCCCCCCGCCGGACCGAAAAGTCGATCTCCCGCAGCACGGTGATGTCCGCCGAGCCATTGACGGAAAAGCGCTTGCTCACCCGTTCGACGTCGAGAACCGCCGGCGAAGCCGTCGATCGGTTTTCCGCGGGGACGATCTCGAGGCGCGGTTTCACGAAGCCCTCCGGGCGCTCTTGAAACCGAGGCGCAGCGCCTGATGAAGCCCCACGTCGCACAGCCGGCCGATGAGGGCGATCAGGATGATGCCCACCACGATGATGTCGATCCGGCCGAGCATCCGGGCGTCCATGATCAGGGCTCCCAACCCGTTGGGGACGCCGGTCAGTTCGCCCAGGACCAGGTAGGCCCAGGAGATCCCCATGCCGAGGCGCAATCCGGTGATGATGTTCGGCATGGCCGCCGGCAGGAGGATGGCGAACGTTCCGCGCAGGCGGTGCACCCCCATCATGGCGCCCGCCTGCAGCAGGGTGGGGCTGACCTGGCGGGAGCCGGCCTCGGCGTTGAGGAAAATCGGGAAGAAAGCCGCCAGGGCCACCAGGAACACGGTGGTCTTGATGCCGATGCCGAACCAGACCATCGCCAGCGGGAGCCAGCAGATTCCGGGAACCGCCCTCAGGCCGTTGATCGTGGTGCTCAACAGGCGGTTCACCAATGCCAGCCTTCCGGACAGGACCCCCAGAGGAATGCCCGCGATCACCGCCAGCCCGAACCCCAGCAGCACCCGTGTGCCGCTGGCCGCAAGATCTTCGAAAAACCGGCCTGCATACGCCGACTGCCCCGCGTCACCGAAGAGATAGGACGACGCCGTCGCAAAGACATCCTTGGGGTGCGGCAGCAGGTACGAGGGCGCCAGCCCGGTTTCGCACGCAGCGAGCCAGGCGAGAAACAACAGGCCCGGGAGCAGCCAGTTCAGCAACCGGTGCGACCGCGTCGTGGAAACGGCTCGCCGGATCATCTCAATTTCGACCTCGCCGCTTTGACGAATGATAGGTCGAACAGCCGGTCGTAATCCGGCTGCCGCTCGATGATGCCAAGCGCCTGCATGCGGCTTCCCAGCGCCTTGGCCTGCCGGACGAAGGCTTCGTCCATGTCCCAGGCCAGCTCCATGTTCGGCGCCGCCGCTTCCAGGACGTCGACCGGCGTACCGAAGTCCGAGGCCCGTTTCAGCCACTGGTCGGGGTGATCGTTGAGGAAGCGCGTCGTCCTGGCGTGGGCCAGCACCAGGGCGGCCACGAGGTCGGGGCGTTCTTCGATGGTGGCGCGGGTCACCAGCATGCCGGCATTGACGGTGCCCACCGAATCGCCGTAATAGGGGTAGGAGAGGATCCTGCCGTAACCCTGCTTGACGGCCAGGGTCGGAAAAGGCTCGCCGGAAAGAAAGGCATCGACGCTTCCGCCCGCCAGGGCCGTTCCCATGTCGAAGAAATCCACCCGGACCAGCTTGACGTCCCTCTGCGGCGATATGCCGTTTCGCGTCAGCGTCTCCCGCAGCAGGATTTCATGCATGGTGCCGGGAACGTAGCCGATCTTTTTCCCTCTCAGGTCGGCCTCGGACCGGATCGGTCCGTCCTTCTTCACCACCAGGGCGGAGCACTTGTTGCACAGCGCAGCCACCACCACGACGGGCTGGCCCACCGAGGCGGAATAGATCGCATGCGCCAGCGTGGTGCCGCACATCTTCAGGCTGCCCGCCAGGAGGGCAGTTTTCTGATCGCCCGGGTTGGTGAAGGCGAATACCCGGCTTTTCATCGGTTCGGGAAGAAACCGGTCGTAGAAAAACGGCTGGATGGTCTGGGCCGTTTTCCATGTGCCGACGGGGACAGGTTCGAGGGCGGCGGATGACTGCGGCCGCAATGCCAGGGAGAGGGCGAGAAGCAGGGCGACCCGAAGGAATTTGTCGAGGCAGGACACGATCCGTCTCCTTGTCATCGGGTTTCCCTTCTACAAATCGCGCGGACCGCCGACCTTCGCCGGATGGAAACAGTTTGAGGGAAGATCGGGGTCCCACTCCATCTCTTTCTGCAGGTTCCGGCAGCTTTCGATGCCGGTGCCCCTGCCCTTGGCCGTGTCCGCATGCCGGTCCCGGGGACTGGAACCCGCCTCCGGGAAAAAGAGGTTGGCGCCGGCCATCAGCGACGCCGCGTGAGGCTCGTGGGTGCAATGGGCACTGGGGACGTTTCCCATGACCAGGCGGCTGACGGCCACCATGTGCGCCATCTCCAGTTCGCTGATCATGCCGAAGCGCTCCATGGGCGAGCCGGGGAAATTGATGCGCCGCATGATGCCGCTGTAAACGGCGCCGTTGTCGCGGGCCAGCAGCATCAGGTCCACGATTTCCTCGGCCGCGTGCTCCGGCCCTACCGGCTCCACGCAGTTCATCCACAACAGCCCCACATCCTTGAGCACGCGGATGGTTTCGATGCGTCTGTCCCGGCTCAACGGCGTGTCCCGCCCCTCGCCGAGCCGCACGGCGTGATAGGCTCCGACGAAGCCCGCATCGAGCAGCGCCTCCGCCTCGCGGTGATTGACATCGCGGGTGTTCGCGACCAGCGGAACGGATACCTCCTTGCGCAGCGCTCGGCCGACTTCCAACAGCCGTTCCAGCGGATAGGTCCCGGTGGTCATCAGGTTGAGGGCGTCGGCTCCCCGGGCTTGCGCCTGCCGGGACCACGCCAATACGCTGTCGATCGGGAACTCGATCGCTTCTTCGAAGATGCCGGCCCGGCGCGTGAGGCTGCAGAACAGGCAATCCATCGGGCACGGCTCGACGTTGAGGCCGACGTGGAAATGGTTCTCCCCTTTGTTGCCGAACCGGGATCGCGACATCCGGTTGGCGGTTTCCATCAGGGCATAGGCCGCCGGGGTGTGACGCCCGATCCGCATCAGCGCCAGCGCCTCGTCCCGGGACAACGCCTCCATGTCTTCCGCTTTTTTCAGGATCCGCGCGATGCGTGGTTCCAGCCGGTTGCCCATCGGGAGTCCCCCCGGTTTCGTGGGTGATATTCCGGTATTCAGCCGGCCTTGCGGCGCCGACCGGGCAGGGAGAAAAGCCGCTAAAGGCGGCGGTTCATCACACGCCGATGTCCTCGTTCCAGAGCTCGGGCCTGCCTGTGATGAAACCGCGCATCAGCGCCACGCAGGTCGGGTCCTGGAGAACCTCGACCTGCACGCCGCGCGACCGCAGCAGCTCTTCCTCGCCCATGAAGGTCCGGTTTTCCCCGACGACGATTTTCGGGATTCCGTACAGGAGAATGGCGCCGCTGCACATCGCGCAGGGCGACAAGGTGGTGTAGAGCACCGACTCGCGATACACGCCGGCGGGCCGGCGGCCGGCGTTCTCGAAGGCATCCATCTCGCCATGCAGGATGGCGCTGCCCCGCTGCACGCGACGGTTATGCCCGCGGCCGATGATGACGCCCTTGTGCACGATGACGGAACCGATCGGTATGCCGCCCTCGGCCAGCCCCAGCCTCGCTTCCTCGATCGCTGCCTGCATGAAGGGATCCATCCGATAGCCTCCGAATCGATTATACTTTTTGGTTCTTCAGGGTTTCAATCGGGTGTTTGGAGCGGATCCATTTCGAGGTCACCGCAAAGGAAGGCACCCTCACCGATATTCCGATTTTCCCGGTAATATTCCTGTATTCGGCGAATCCCCGCCAAAGAAAAAGCCGCCGGCGCGCGCGCCCCGGCGGCTCCTGCAACGCCCGGCCCCGCGCAGCCCGCCAGGACGATCAGGTCGGCCAGCGAGACCTTCTTGCCGCCGCCGACCGGGTGCACGAACGGGGACTTGGCCTCAGGCGCCATGATCTTCCCCTTTCCATATCCAGGGTAGCGGTCGATGTCCGACGGGAGAAAAACGAGTTGCGAACGGTGATCGTATTTCTGCCGTTCCCGGAATATTTCCTATCGCTGAGGAAAAAAATATTCCACGCTAGGCGTTCTTTCCGTCCCGGCAATCCTCGCACAAACCTTCGACCTGCACGTTCGTTCGAAGCACCTTGAACCGGGAAGACAGGTCCGATGGGGGCTCGAG
This sequence comes from uncultured bacterium, assembly GCA_964612075.1. Taxonomy (GTDB): domain Bacteria; phylum Desulfobacterota; class Deferrimicrobia; order Deferrimicrobiales; family Deferrimicrobiaceae; genus UBA2219. The sequence goes on along the minus strand of CAZTFC010000011.1, from coordinate 41,290 downwards.
GAGATCGAACTCCTTCGACGAGAAATCCATGATCTTCTTGCATCGGACGCAGACCAGGTGGTGGTGCCTCGAAGTGATGGGATCGTACCTTTTCGAGTGTCCGACGGACAGGACCGACCCGATGATCTTTTTCTCTTCCATCATGGAAAGGGTCCGGTAGACCGTGTCCCGCGAGATGTGCGGATGCTCCATGGAAACCTGCCTGTAGACGGCATCGGCATCGGGATGCCCCCCGGAGTTCTCCACGGCCCGAAGGATCGCCACCCGCTGCGGCGTGATCCTCGTTCCCTGCTCGCGCAGGATCTTTTCCGCTTCATCAGGGTTCATCGGCATATTTACAATATAGGAATTGTTCCTGTTCTCTGTCAATCCCTATTTTGATCCACATTCACCGGTGTGCCGCCCGGTTCCGGACGATCGGCACGCGACAGCCTCGTTCCGCGCCGTCACCGAGTCGATTGCCTGTGGCTTGTCTGCGGCGGGATAATCGATATTGTCCCCGCAAGCGATCGATGGCCTTCCACGGAAGGTCTTCGCAAGAACGGGGTCGGCACACGGCCGGTTCGAGACGGGAGTCATGCCATGGGGACGGTCCGGAAACCGCAGCCACGCTTCCGTTATCTCAATGCGATGCTGTTGTTCGCGGTCATGTCGTTCTTCATCCCCCCGCCGTGCGCGGCCGCTTCGCCGGACGCACCTTCCGTCGAAACGCCCCACCTGGTCGTAAGCGATCAGGACCGCCAGCTGGGGCCGGATGAACTGCAACGGTTTGCGGACACGGCCGAGAGCGCCTTTCTGAAGACGCTCGATTTCTGGGAGATCGCCGGGAGAGACGGCCGGCCGAAAATCTTCCTGGAGCTTTACCGGGGAGGACAAAGGTCCTTCAGCGTCTTCGGGATGGAAAGGGGAGCGGGGGAGCCGCGGAGGGTCGTCCGCGTCTACGGGATCCGCGATCCCGAAGAGATGGTCCACAAGATGACGCACGCGATCTTCCCCACGCCGGACAAGCTCGCCCGGAACATGATGGGCATCCCCGCGGAGATCCGGCTGGGAAACCTGCGATCGTTTCCCATGTGCGGGTTCGCGCCGGACGCGTGGGTCGCGGCGATCCGGCGGGCCGGTTCCTGCATCCCCCTGCGGGAGCTGGGCGAGCGGCATGAAGACTGGGGGATGGCTTTCGTCGACGGAAAGCCGACGGTGACGGATCGGAAAATGCAGCATGCCTCCTATAACGAGGCCGGGTCCTTCGGCGCGTTCCTCGTGGAAAAATACGGTGTCGGGAAGGTGAAGGACTTCTACCGCAGATCGCGCGGCGGCGGCAGGCCGTGGAGGGAAGCGTTCGGCGTCGACCTCGCCGGGCTGGAAAGCCAGTGGCTCGCTTCGATCGACAGGTATTCGGAGACCAATAAAGAGCTGGTGGATTCCCTGTCGAGACTCTGGTCGGAGGACCCGAACCGCGCCTGCGACGAGGCGCGGGACAGGGCGGCGGGAAAGTAGCCGGGCCGCCGTTTTTCTTGACCCGGATCAATGCGCGGAAACAGGCGGTGAAGGATCATGTCGACATGGAGATCGACAAACCACCCGTCGCGGACCGTGCGGGATACCCGGGAGGAACGATGAAGACGCTGCGCAAGATCATCCAGATCGACGAGGAAAAGTGCGACGGCTGCGGGCTGTGCGTCCCGTCCTGCGCCGAAGGGGCGATCCAGATCATCAACGGCAAGGCGAAGCTGGTCGCCGAAAAGTATTGCGACGGCCTCGGCGCCTGCCTCGGGGAATGCCCCCGCGATGCCATAAAAATGGTCGAGCGCGAGGTGGAGGCCTTCGACGAGGAAGCGGCAATGGAGCATGTCCGCTCCTCGAAGGGAACCGCGGCCCCGGCCCCGTCGGCGACTCCGCACGCCTGCCCCTCGGCGCGCCTCCAGAGCTTCGGGGGAGGGTGCCCCTCGGCCCGCCTCCACAATTTCGGCCAGACGCCGGCGGAAACCCGCGGTGCCTCGCCGGCCGATGCCCCCATCCCGTCCGCCCTGACCCACTGGCCGGTGCAGATCCGCCTGGTGCCGCCGCACGCCCCGTTCCTGAAAAACGCCGACCTGCTGATCGCGGCCGACTGCACCCCGATGGCCTACGCCGGCTTCCACCGCGACTTCCTCAAAGGGAAGGTCGTGATGATGGGGTGCCCGAAGTTCGACGACATGGCGCTCTACGAGGAGCGCTTCCGCCAGATCTTCTCGCAGGCCGACGTGCGCAGCGTCACCGTGCTGGTCATGGAGGTCCCCTGCTGCCAGGGGCTGCCGTTCCTGCTGAAAAAAGTCCTGGCGGAGTCGGGCAAGAAGATCCCGCTGGAGATCGTCACCGTCGGCCTGCAGGGGAACATCCTCCGGCGCGACAGCTACACGGCCGCGGCATAATCGGGAGCCTCGTTTTCAGCCCGCATTCGGCCGGCTCGGAACCGCAACGGCCGACTTCCAGATAGGGGAAGTCGGCCGTTTCGTCGTGTGCCTGCCGGCTCCGGGACCCGGTATATCGGTTCGACCCCGCGTGAACCGTGATGCTTCAGGCGGCCAAATTATTCCGATAATGATTACAGTTCATATATTTATGATGATTTTTAATTTCTTTTTCGTGCTAATCATGTTGTCCTGTCGCATGTCAGGCGTGGATACGAACCGCAAGGAGGTTTCCCATGGCGCGCGGGACAAGGAACGGGAGTATCGGCTGGGTCCTGCCGGTGATCGCTGCCGGCATGTTGATCGTCTCGGCTTGCGGCGGTGGGGGCGGCGGGGGCGGCGGGTCGAACAACAGCGATGTCACCCAAAGCTTCGCCTCGGGATGGGTCAAGGAGTCCGGCACGCGGATCTCGGACCCGAATGCCTGGAACCCCGACATCGTGCGGGTCGCCGGCGGCGGGTATCGCATGTATTTCGAGCGCCAGGATTCGTTTGGCGACCGCAACACCTACAGCGCGTTTTCCCTGGACGGGCTTTCCTGGACGGAGGACAACGGGGTGCGCATCCCGTTGGTCAACATGCCCGGGGCGGTAACCACGGCCGGCGGCCAGGTGCGTCTTTATTACAACGACGCGGGCCAGTTCGGCAGCGCGCTGTCGACCGACGGCCTCGTTTTCGTTCTCGATGGAGGGACACGGGTCAGCGCCGACCAGGCCGACGAGAGCGGCGGCATCCGGCACCCGTGCGTGATCCGCCTGTCGGACAATTCCTACCGCATGTTCTACGACGCCACGGACAGCGATAACGTCACCCGCATCAAGACCGCGGTCTCGAGCGACGGTCTGGCATGGACGAAACAGGGGGTGGTCATATCTCCCGCCCAGGTGACGGCGCTGGGAACACCCGCCCTCGACTATGCCGGCACGCCCGGGGCGGTCATCGACAGCGGCGGGCTCATCCGGCTGTTTTTCTCCACGCGGGGGCCCAACGCGGTCTCTACTCTGAAGGGCATCTACATGGCGACCTCGACGAACGGCACGACGTTCACGGTCCAGGCCGGGCCGATCGTCAGCGAATTCTCGAGCGGCGGCCTGGACTTCAACCCTCAGGATGCGGCGCCCGTATTCACCGCCCAGGGGCTGCGGGTGTACTACTGGATCGGCTCCTCCGCGGCCGACCCCTTGAACGCGATCTACAGCGCCATCAACGCTTCGCTGACGGAATGATACCTGTCGGGCGCGCCGCAAGGGTCCAAGCCGTGTCTTTCTGGGGAACATCTTGAGGCGCGACAGCTGCACTGCCGCGGAGTAAGCGGAAGCCCCCCGTCCGGCCGGGGGGCTTTCGCTTTGTAGTCACTGAATCTCTTCGTCATTTCCGCCGATATTCCCCTTGGGGAAATGACATGATCTCACCGATATCACGAAATTCGATGCTCGCGCTGCTGACCCTTCTGGTGCTGACGTTCGGGGCGTGCGGTTCGAAATATGCCTACAAGCCGGAGGCGCCGGCGGCTGCTGCGGGCGCGCCCGCATTGCTGCCGTTCAAGGTCGCCGTGGTCGCCTTCGGGGACGGGACCGAGGACTTCACGAAGAAGGGGTCCTATTTCTCGGGGTACGAGTTCAACCTGGCGAAGACGGGCATCAACGGGATGGCGATCAACACGGGGGCGGCTTTCCACGTTTCGCCGCTGCCCCCCGAATACTGGGCGAAGGCGTTCGCCGAAGACCTCGGCGCCTCGGGCGCCTTCCGTTCCGTGAAGCTGGTGCTGGACCGGTCGGGCTTGAGCGACGAGGAGCTCGTCATCGAGGGGACGCTTCTCAAGGCCACCTACCGCACGAAAAAGGGGGAGCCCGACGAGTTCCACCTTCGCCTGAAGGCGCTGCGGGTCCCGGGCGGGAACGTCGCCTGGGAAGGGGACGTCTCGCGGAACGCCCCGCGGCCGTCTGGCCTTGCCGACGGCTGCCTCATCGGAAGCTGCGTCATCGACCGGATCCACGGCTACTTCGGCACGGTCATGCAGGGGATGTTCGCCGAGGCCCGTGCCGGCCTGGTCCAAGCCGCCGCGCCGCCGGTGGAGAAGAGGCCGGCTTCCCCCGCCGCCGGCAATTCGGTCGACGAGATCGTGAACCGGATCCTCGGGAAGCCCTGACCGACCAGTTATCGTTTTCGGCCTTCACGGCGACAGCAACTGTCGCACCCTCTCCGTACACTGTTCTCCATGAATGCCGACCGGGTTTCCCTGACGTTCGTCTGCATCGACTGCGGCAGCACGCTCGTGGTCGGCCTTCCGGGGGAGCGGGGCGTGTCCCCGGGCCGGTATCCCTGGCGTTGCTTCAACTGCCAGGAGAGCTGGCCGGGGCAGCGGATCGGCGGGATCGACAGGCGTGGGGAAACGACGAAACAGGAGAAAGAATGACGGAGCAGGACCCGGCTGTATTCTTCAAACCGGTAATTATCAAGCATCAGATCAGGTCAATTCAGTAAATCCGATATTGCTTAGATATTCATAGGTTGGATCGTAAAACGAAGGGAGTCTCGTCTCATCTTCTTCCGACCCCGGCGGCACGAAAACGACCATCCCCTGCCGTGCGCGGGTCAGCAGCACCCGATACGCGTTTTTCTGATAGACCTTCCGTTCCGCTGCCTTGATCTTTTCCCAGCGGCTTCCGCGGAAGGAATTGTGCTTCCAGCCGTCGCGTGTATAGCGGAAATCCGCGTCCCAGGTGACGCAGGACCAGTCCAGCTCCAGCCCCTGGATGTGGAACTCCGTGGCGACGTCTTCCAGGTAATACGACGATCGGACGTCTTCCTTCCCGTCGAGGAACCAGTGGATCGGTTTGACGGGAGACTTCACGTCGATGGCGTGCGGTTTCAGCCGTTCCGCCTGGGAAGAGACGATGATCCCATACCGCTCCGATCCGCGCGCCTTCGACTTGAGCCACTTCTTCGCTTTCGCCAGGTCCCGCGTCAGGACGATCGGGTATTTCTCTTCGACACGCTTCAATGTCTCCCGGGCGCTGTTCAGATCCAGGTCGAGGATCTGCTTGACCAGAAGCGACACGTTCTCGGCCCGGAAGGACCGCATCGAAACGGACAGGTGAAGGCTCTCGTTCATGCGGACGTTGGTGCGGGAGGAGAGCATCCGGATTGCTTCACCCGCCGCGTACTCGCTGTCGGACAACCGCGGCGAAACGTGCACCTCCCATTCCGGGAACGATCGGTTCAACGCCTCGATCCATTCCGAAATGCCGCCTTCGCCGGTGTTGATCTCCTGCCCGCCGCCCACGAGGCACACGATGACCGCCCAGCCCGGATGCCGGTCGAGGCAGGAAATCAGGAACTCGGGTTCGGATCGCCGGAAATCGGGTTGCCCTTTCTTTCTCTTCATGAAAGCGGAGGTCATGACCAGGTTCCACGCCCGCTGCGCCTCGTCGAAAAGGACGACGTGCTCCCTAGGCGGTCCCTCGTCCCGCAGGCATTCGTCCCGGAAATGGTGGACGTTCTGCACGAAAAGCTTCACCTCGCTCATCGCGGTGGATTTCGATATGCGATTTCCCTGCTCCTTCTCCCGGCGCACCTTGTCGCGGGCGAGCGCTTCCCGGAGGACGGCGACGAGGGGGCCGTTCCCGGAAAGGAATACGCTGTACAGGTCGTCTTCCTTGTGGATATGAGTGGTGGCGATGTTCAGGCCTACCAGCGTTTTCCCCGCTCCCGGGACGCCGGTGACGAAACAGATCGCCTTGCGGGACCCTTCCCTGCTGCGGCGGATGATGTCGTTGATCTCGTCCGAGGTATCGCTCAAGTTCCTTGCGGCCGCATCGCTTCGGGAAATCTCCGCGACGTTGTGGCGCCCATATAGCGCGATGGCCGCTTCCACGATGGTCGGCGTCGGGCAGTAGCGCCCCTTGCCCCAAAGCTGCGGGTCGATATCGTCGCCATCCGAAAAAGCGAGGACGTTCTCGATGACGTTGAGAAGATTTCCGCGGTTGGCCCGGATCGGATGATACAGCCGGTCGTTCTGCGGGGTCAGCGCGACCGTCGTAGCGGCGTCTTTCGCCTCCGTGGCGACGAGGATCGGGGCGACGTACCGATCGTGGCTCGTCTCGTGGAAGTTCTTCAGGTCCAGCCCGTAGTCGCAGACCTGGTCCAGTCCGTGGGCGGGATAGCATTTTTCCCCGACCTTGAATTCCAGCACGAAGATCGCCGGCCCGATCAACAGTAGGGCATCGATCCGCCGGCCCATCCGGGGGATGGCGAATTCGAAATGGATGGCTCCCTTTTTCCCGGGAAGGATCGCCTGAAGAATTTCGATCTGGGACCGCCAGGCGTGTACCTGTTCCGGCCCGACGGGGAATTCGCTCCTTCCCGTCAATATCCCGATGATCTCGGAAGGGGAGGTTTCGAGGAATCGCTCGATGGAATCGGAGTAATATGACCGGTTCACGGCGGCCTCATCCCAGGTAGACGTTTTCGTTGTGCCATCGGAGATGCGCCGCGGACGGCCTGTCAATAATCTTGCCGGGCGGCCGGACAGGAAGGCCGTGAAGCCGGTAGTAGTCCCGGCCGTTTTCGAATTCCTCCCGGATGCGACGGCTGACCTCGATCTCCAGACTCGGCGTCACCGTCAGGTAGCCGCGGTCGAACAGGGCGTGGAGATCCCTTCGCATGAGGAGGCCGTTGTCGACCCGATGAGCCCCTTCCGCCGAGTACGGCTTTATATGGGCCGCGTCCAGCGCGGGAAGCGTGCGCTCGTTGGTCAGGGCGCATCTGCGGTCATATGCATCGGTGACGAGCACGCGGAACGATCCCTGGCCGAGGCGGGGCAGGGTGATCACCGGGCGACCGTAGCGTGCCTCTTCCTCATGGACCGCGAGGGGGACGCATCTTGCGGTTTGAAGCTGGGCCCACAACGTCAAGCCGGGTTCGACCGTCAGGTCGTAGGTGCGCCCTTTTTGGATGTGAGGACTCCAGTTCCGGGGTACGGGGATCCACTGATCCTCGGGTAAGAAAAACGGCTGCTCCAGTAGGATGCAGCCGATCGTGTAATCGAGATGCCGATCGGAAGTTTCACGACGGTAGCGGGCAACGCGTGTGCGCATCTGAACCAGATCGGGCGCCCCGTTCGCGATGCCGAAGGTTTCCCAGGCAATACTGATCGGCAGCAGGGTGGAATAGGCGAAGATGCCTCCGCCGACGATGTAATGCCTGGGGCTGTGCAGCTTGAACAGGAACAGCTCGCCGGGCTTCAATGCGCGAAAGAGCATGCTTCCGGACGGCTGCCAGAAATTCACTTCCTCGATGGATGGCTGGGAGCGGAGGAGAGAGAACCAGTCCCAGTCGGTGATGCCTACGTAGGTCTTCACAGTGTATTCTTCATGCTTACATCATCCTTATGAACAACCGACGCCGGCAATAACTACTTGATATCCTCTTGCTTTAATTGCTCCCTCATGTGGCGTACCGTTAATATGGTTATTCTCTTCGGTTCTATTTTGTAAATGATCCGATAACTCCTGCAAAATATTTCTTTTATGTTTTTATTCCCTGTTTCCGGGACAACACGGCCCTTTTCCGGAAACTCCTTTAAACGATCACCGGCATTGAAAATGTCTTTGATCACGGCTCGCGCCGCTTCCGGATCGTCCTTTGCAATGTATTGGTTTTGTTCAATAATGTTTCCCGCTGAGACAAAGGACCATATAACCTTCATATGCCGAGCCGCTCGAAAATATATTTCTTGAAATCAGCATGTTCAATGTATTTTCCTTCGGCAATTTGCGTTTCCGCCATCTTCACGTCATGGAGTAATTCTGCATGCTCGACAAGATCTTCATATGCCTTTACATCCAGAAGAACAGCGGCGCTCCGCCCATGCTGTGTAATAATCAACGGGCGCCGTGTATCACGCACCTGATTCACAAATGCTGCGGCGTTTGCTCTAAACTCAGAAAGGGGTCGAACATCTTCGGTCGGAAGAACTTTCGGCATGGCATGCTCCTTTCTTGGTACCTAATAACGTACCATATAATGTACCATCCATCGTCGAACCATGCAAGCCCCTCTCTGTCCCGGCTGTGCGTCTAACGATCAGGCTGAGTTGCGGGTCGAGGGACCGCTGCTTGCCCACGCCGATCGATGACTGGTGCAAGCGGCGGGGCCGCAGGAGCCGTCAGCTTCAGGCTCTAGTTAGACGCTTTAATCTGCAATAGGCCAATATACTCTTATCAATGGAATAAGCTGGCGACCCTCTAAACTAAAATTTTCATAATGTTCAACTATCAAATGGGCCAAGTCGTCAAGATCAATTAAAGTTACAGGTATACTTGCCCTATCTGCTTCATATTTCGCCTCTTTAGAGAACCCTCCAGTGCTAACGTATAATCCCTTGTCGCCATCCCTTAAACTCCCAATAAAACTTCTTATTTTGTCCGATCCTATTTGATCTTTAGGTCGATGTTTTACCTCAGCAAATATTCTGGGTTGCTGAAATCCAAGACCATCAGGGGAGGCAATAACATCCCTTCCTCTATCGGGTCCTTTTGGAGTTACTCTTGATTTGTAACCCATTGCCTGCAATAACGCTGCCGTTATATATTCCATTTCCTCTGCTTCCAACGCCAATATCCGATCTTTTATAAATTCGTGGGCTCTTCCAAGCGTGTCTCTGCGTATTACCTCAAATTCCTCCTCTTTTTCCTCTTCTACTGCTTTTTCTGGTTCGACCCCGCTTTTCTTTAAAGATAATGCCGATTCCAGATCCTTTAGCACATCTTCTCCGGGCTCAAATATAGTAAGAGTACTGCCAAGTGTATTTTTTGATACAGTTCTAAGAGAGTCACGACTAATTCTGCCAAGCCATTCTACACGTCTAGTATGAGGAAACTCATCAAAGATCTTCTTTCCATACTCATAATCTCCTATAATTTTTCCAATAAGATATTCTCTTTTCTCTGTATCATAAGTGACAACTTTATCTCCTTGTTGCATACCTGATCTAAATTTAAAAGTCATTGCTGCTGATACGCCTAATGCTGTCGGTCACATCGAAGGATATGCTTTTGATATCACGGTTTTCATGTCATCTATTGTTTTTATACTCGTAAAATCACCTGCTTCTTCCCACCCGATCCCGATATAGCCTTTTTTCTCAAACTGATTAACCAAATATCCACCTTCTCCCGCACGCACCATCCAGAAATGAGCCATCTCCCCTCCTAGGTCCAATACAAGCCAGATTAAATGCGTCTAACTGGTATTGGACTGCAAAAAACAGTTATTCTCTTTTTGTCTCCATCCTGCTCCTGAAAAACCTCTCCGTCTCCTTATCCATGAAGTGGACGTAGCATCCCTTCATCCCTCTCGAAAGAAGTACCCTGTAGGTATTTTTAACCAAATCGACGAACTTCCCGCCGGATCGTCTGACCACGCTGTCGAAGGATTGTTCCTTGTCCCCGATCCAATCCTGCTGGTCGAACCGGTAGACCAGGTCCTTCCCGAAGACCACCCCGACGTAATCGAACTCGAATCCCTGTGCGGTATAGATGCAGCCGATCTGGTCGATGCCGCCGGGGGAATAAGCCCACAGCGATGCCTTCGGTACTCCCCGCGCCAGGCGATTCGCTTCCGGCTTTGCATTCCATGGTCGCCGGTAATCCCCGAAGACAACGTCTTCTATCAGGGTTCCGTCCTGTCGCGGCAGGGACCACTTCCAGCAGAATCCCGCCGTCATCCGCGCTGTGTATTTCTCCGCCGCCTTTTCCCGGATGGCGTTCTCAAGCGTCAGGGGAGAATCGAAGATCCGGAAATCGAACGCGTCGTTTCCTTCCCACAGGATGTTGGCGGTTCGCCGGATTCCGAGGGTGTTGTCGATCCAGTTCACGAACGCATCCGACCCGCTGCATCGGAACTGCGCTTCCAGCTCGTATTCGTGGATGACGCAGCCCATAGCCTGCGCGCGGCTCCGGATATATTCCACGGAGCCGATCTCGTTCGGCCGCACCACCTGGATGTCGTCGATCAGGAAGACGCACACCTTGGCGGCCCGCAGCAGTTCATCGATCTGCTCGAGGTTGGTGCGGCGCGCCGCCGGCGTGAACCGGTCGTTGCTCGTTTTCCGGATCCGGTGCGACTCGTCGGCGATCAGCACGTCGATTTCGTCCGGCTGGGCCCCGGAATAGCTGTTGAAGTATTTGAACTGGACCGATCCGCGATGCCCGATGATGCTCCGGAGCGTTTCCGTGAAGGCTTTCGACCCCGTCGCATAGTGGGCATTGAATCCGCTCAGCAGCAGGTCCGCCATCAGCTTGATGGCGATGACGGACTTGCCGGTCCCCGGGCCTCCCCTGATGATGATGACGGTCTTGCGCCGGTCGTGGAACCCAAGCTTCGCCAGGGCGCGGACCTTATCGTATGCCACGACCTGTTCGTCCAGCAGGACGTAGCGGGAATCGCCGTTGATGACCTGCCCCACGTGGTCCATCAGCTTGCGGCTGGGGCGGTAGCGGCTCTCCTCGACCCGCTTCAGAACCTCCAGCCCCTGCCCGGCGCTCAAGCGGTCCTGCAGGAACCCCATGAGCTTCGGGACATCGTCCATCGTGAAAATGGGATCGCTCTTGAGGATGCCGTCGAATTTCGGATCGTAGAGGACGTCGTCCCACTCGTGAGGGTAGTTGTGGAGATAGGAGCATGCCGCCAGCGAAACGGGATGGTCGCCTTCGTGGAACGCCGTATGGGAGTCCGACAGGTACATCCGGTAGCGGCCGACCTGCGCCGAAGGATGAAGCACCTCCCGGGTCATTCCGCCGACGAACGTGGCGACTTCGTTTTCCCCCTCCGCCGGTCCGCACTTGCTCCACTGCTTGAGCTCGACGATCACCGCGTTGTCGGTGTATGTCGGCCCCTTGCCGGTAACCATGAAATCCAGCCGGCGGGAGGTGAGGGGAAGCTGGTACTCGAGCATCACGCCATGGTCGAGAAGGTCCCCGTATTGGAGGACGCCCGCCATGGCGCGGAGCGAATTCTGCCAGGATGCGATTTCGCCGGGGGAGGGGTTGTAACGATAATAGTTAAAGAAAGCGTTTTTGAGCTTGCCGGAGATCTGGTTCAGGTTGGTGTCGTCGACGAACTGTCCTGAACTGCCGGCGTATAGTCTCATTCGTCAGAGGTCGGTGTATTTCGCGGCGCTGTTTCGCGCCTTCTCCACGGGATATTTCGCATCGTTGACGGCCAGCTTCTTCCGCACGATCTCTTCGAGGTCCAGCCCGTACTTTTCCAGGAGCAGCAGGGAGTAGATCAGGACGTCGGCGAGCTCTTCCCGCACGCGCTCCGGGTCCGCGTCCTCGGGCTTTTTCCAGAGGAACAGTTCGTTGAGCTCCGCCGCCTCGATGGACAGCCCGAGCGCTAGGTCCTTCGCGTTGTGGAACTGGGCCCAGTTGCGCTTGTCGCGGAATTCGAGGATCTGCCGGATCAGGAGGTCGATGTCGCAGGGCATGAGCACTTGCCTTTCACGTTCGGCTTGCGGTGAACGGGGGAGGCCGGTCGAGCGTATACATGCTAACGACCCGGCCTGTGAGGTTCAAGGAAAATTGGACGGCGATTCACTACCACCCCATCGCGTAGCACTCCCGCCGCGGGTCGGCCCCCGCCGAAAGAACGCCGGTTTGCGGGTCGCGCACGATGATGACCATCCCGCCGCTCGATTCCGCCCAGTCGTCCTCCGCCTGGATCCTGTGCCCCATGCTCTCCAGCGCCCGGAGCGTCTCCGGCGCGATGCGCGGCTCCGCCCGGACCTGCCCCGGCTTCATCTCCTGCGGGTAGTTGGGCTCCGGCCCGTGGAGCGAGCGGAACCGGGGAGCCTCGACCGCGGCCTGCGGGTCCATCCCGAACTCGACCACGTTGAAGAACACCTGCAGGTTGGCCTGCACCTGGACATCCTCGCCCGGCGTCGTCCAGGCGATGTAAGGTTTGCCGCCCTTCAGCGCCAGGTGAGGGGTCGGGGTGATCCGGGGGATCTTCCCCGGGGCGATGACGTTGGCGTTCCCCGGGTCGAGGGAAAACTGGCGCAGGCGGCCGCTCAGGACGAAGCCGAGGCCGGTCGGGGTGATGCCGGTGCGGAACACCCCCATGTTGTTGCTCGACGTGGTCGAGAACATGTTCCCGTCCCTGTCGGCGACCACCAGCGCGATGGTGTCGGTGCCGGGGTCGCACCCCGGGTCTTCCGCGGCGGAAGGGGCGGGGGAGGAGGCTTTTCCCGTGCCGGCCGGCGGGCGGGCGCCCGTCTCGTGCTTCCAGGGGTCCCCTGAAGGCATCTCCATGGCTGCCCGCGCCATGTCGATGAGCCGTCGGCGCTCCCCGGCGTACGCCTTCGACACCAGCCCGTTCACCGGCACCTTGACCTTGTACGGGTCCGCGTAGAAATCGTGGCGGTCCCTGTAGGCGAGCTTGAGCGCCTCGACGACCAGGTGGATATACCCCGGGCTGTTGTGCGGCAGGTTCCGGATGTCGTAATGCTCCAGCAGGTTCATGATCTCGAGCATCATGGGGCCCTGGGTATAGGTCGAGCAGCTGTAGACCTCGAAGTCCCGATACGTGACTTTAAGCGGCTCCTCGATCTTCCCTTCATACCCGGCCAGGTCCTCGTAGCGGATGAGGCCCCCGTTCTCCCGGGAGAACTTGTCGAACGCGCGGGCGAGCTCGCCCTTGTAGAAGACGTCGCGGGCCGCCTTCATCGCGCCGCTGCGCCCGAGCTTGCGGTTCGCGCTTTCCGCGTCGCGGATTTTCTTAAGCGCCTGGGCGTACTCCGGCTGCAGGAAGATGTCGCCGGGCCTCGGGGGCTTGCCTCCGGGAAGGAAGAGGCTCGCCGATCCGGGCCACTTCGCGAGATACTTTTCCGACTTGACGATCCACTTGACCATGAGTCTGCTGATCGGGTGCCCCTTCTCCGCCAGGTCGATCGCCGGCTGCATGACCTCGGCCAGCGTCATCGTTCCGAACCGGTCGAGCGCCAGGACCGCGCCGTCCAGCGTTCCCGGGACGGGGGCGTTCAGGAAACTGTCCTCGTGCGGGATGTGCCCCAGCTTCTCGAAGAACTCCCGCGTCGCCAGCCCGGGGGCCGGCCCGACGCCGTTGACGGCGTGGACCTTCCCGTCCCCGGCGGAGTAGTGGAGGATCGCCGATTCCCCGCCCAGGCTGTGGTGCGTGTGCTCCACCACCATGGAGGCGAAGAGCGCCGCGACCCCGGCGTCCGCCGCGTTGCCCCCCTTCTTGAGGATGTCCACGGCGACCTGGGAGACCAGCGGCGAGCCGGTGGACGCCATGCCGTGCGTGCCTCTCACGACCGGGCGATGGGAGGTGTGCGGGGTATCGGTGCTCATGGGCGTCTCCTTGTTCTTTTCATGAAGGGGGCTTCGGTTCCGTCCAGTATTTTAATACGTCTCGCGAAGGCTTTGGGCGACAGCAACTGTCACCGCACCCCCGTATGGTGGCAATATGGAAACGATGCCCGCGAGGGGAAGGAGGATCCATTGATTCGCACCAGCAGGACCGATCCTTTGAAGATCGATGAAGTCGCGGTTGACGGAACGGCCGGCCGGATCGGGCTGACCTTTTGCCCCGGCAAGGTCCAGAAGAGCGCACTGTCCGGCCCATGGGAGCGGGACCTGAAGGAAGACCTGGAAGTCGTCCGGTCCTGGGGGGCGGCGAGCTGGGTGAACCTGCTCACCGGGGACGAGATGGCGCGCCTGGGTGTCGGTGACATGAAAGATGTGGTGGAGCGCCTCGGGGGAGGCATCCGCTATTTCCATCTCCCGATCGAGGACACGCGCGTTCCCGATCCGCGGTTCGAAGAGCGATGGGAGGACGCCGGCCGGGAGATCAGGGACGCACTGATCAGTGGCGGAAAGGTGCTCATCCACTGCAAGGGCGGGCTCGGGCGCACCGGGACGATCGCCGCGAGACTGCTGGTCGAGCTGGGGGCGGATCCGGAAGACGCCATCCGCCGGGTGAGGCATGCCCGCCCCGGCGCCATAGAAAACGATTTGCAGGAGTCCCATGTACGGTCCGTCCGGCGCCTGCGGAACACGTTTCGGGGAATGGAGATTCCCGTTCCCGCGGAACTCCCGAAGCTGGTGGTAACGGAACGATCGACGAGCGGGGAGGGAGAGTGGTTCCCGGTTCCCGGGATGTGCGGCGGTTTTTCTTACCGGATCGAGCTGGAAAGGGAGCTTTGTCTGATCGCGGAAAGCTGGTGCAGGGTCGCGGGGGGATCCGGGCAGCGCCATGCGATCACGACGAATGAGGTTCGCCTGCTGGAGGAGGGTTTTGTGTAAGAGGGCAGACGGTACGACGATTTGTGCCGGATCTTCCAAAATCGGGGTTGCATGGAGCCAGTACGCGGCGTTTCGTAAATATACATTATATTTCAATGTCTTACCGGGCCAACCTCCCTCTGCTTTCGATTATATAAGTTTATACTTCTTTTGGTGTATAATTCGGTATAATTGCGAATAAGCGGTTATAAATGGGGGGTAGCATTGGACAGAATCGCCAATCCCTTCTCGCCGGGCGCCGGGTCCCCGCCGCCGGAGCTCGTTGGCCGTGAAGAGATCCTGGAACAGGCGCGCGTCCTGTTGGGTCGCACTCGTCTGAAGCGTCCCGAAAAAAGCTTTTTATTGACGGGATTGCGCGGTGTGGGAAAGACGGTGCTTCTGAATGAAGTGGAGCGGCTGGCCAGGGAGGTCGGCTACCGGACGATCCTCATAGAAGCCCTCGAAGAGAAGCCGTTGTCCATCCTAATCGCTTCGCAGTTGAGACGCCTTCTGTTCGATCTGGACCGACTGGCCGGAATGGGCGACAAGGTTCGCAGGGGATTGGCCGCCTTGAAGGGATTCATCAGCGCCATCAAGGTCAAGGTCGGGGATGTCGAGTTCGGGTTGGACATCGACCCCGAATTGGGCGTGGCGGACAGCGGAGACATAGAGGTCGATCTGCCCAACCTGTTTGTCGCGGTGGGGGAAGCCGCCGAGGAGCGTCATGCTCCCGTCGCCATCCTCATCGACGAGATCCAATACCTGAGGAAAGAGGAGCTGAGCGCGCTCATCATGGCATTGCACAGGATGCAGCAGCGGCAGCTTCCCATGGTGCTGATCGGCGCCGGATTGCCGATCCTGCCGGCGCTGGCCGGTGAATCGAAGTCCTATGCGGAACGTCTTTTCAGTTTTCCGGTCATCGGTCCGCTCTCGGAAACCGAAGCGTACAAGGCCCTGGAGGAGCCTGTCAAAAAAGCCGGGGTGACGTTCGAAAGAGCGGCGTTGGCGGAGATCTTTCGCCTGACGAAAGGATACCCGTACTTCCTTCAGGAATGGGGATATCAGTCCTGGAACCAGGCCGAGGCATCTCCGATTACGCTTCAGGTGGTCACTGCGGCCACGGAAACGGTCATCCGCCGTCTTGACGAAAACTTCTTCCGGGTTCGATTCGATCGTTTGACCCCTCGGGAAAAGCAGTACCTGCGTGCGATGACGCATCTCGGTCCCGGTGCGCATCGGAGCGGCGATATCGCCGATGCCCTGGGAGTGCAGATCAGCAGCCTTGGACCTGTCCGCGCCAAGCTGATCAGCAAGGGAATGATCTACAGCCCTTCCCACGGCAGCATGGATTTCACCGTCCCTTTGTTCGACGAGTTCATGCTTCGTGCGATTCCGGAGTTTCCGCCCCGAGCTTGAAAGCGGCCCGCGGGAGTTCCGTCCGCCCGTGCTTGTCCTGCCCGCCGCCGTCAAGGTAGGCATCGACCGATAATCCCTTTCCATCCGCAGAATGGTAATATACATATACTTGGTATATGTATATGGAGGCCGGGCCATGGCGCTCTGCGGGGAAGACCACAAGGCGTTGCTGTCGAGGATCAACCGGATCGAAGGCCAGGTGCGGGGCATCCGCAGGATGGTGGAGGACGACAGGGACTGCCTCGATACCCTGAAGCAGATCGCCGCCGCGAGCGGCGCGATCCACTCCCTCGGCATGGTGATCCTGGAAGATCACCTGAAAGGCTGCGTCTCGGATGCCGTCCGGAAGGACGGCGACAAGGACGATCTCATCCACCAGGTGATCGAGATCTTCAACAAGTTCAGCAGGTAGGGAGAAAAAATCCCCCATGATCGGCCGTTTTTCGCACCGGGGAGTGTACCGGGAATTGCTGCAGTCGCGGGAGTTCCACCGGACGGCGCTTGCCGGCGGCCTGGCGCTGGCCGGCTACTCCTGGGACGCGTCCGGTCTATCTCCCTGGTATGTCGGCTCGATCCTGGCCCTCGGCTCGGTCGCCCTGAACGGTTTGCCGATCGTCTGGGGGGCGGTCCGGGGGCTGATGGAGCGCAGGGTCAATGTCGACGAGCTGGTGAGCATCGCCATCGTCGCCAGCCTGGTCCAGGGCGAGTTCCTCACGGCGGCGGTCGTCAGCTTCGTGATGGTGCTCGGGTCGCTGATCGAGCAGGCCACCAGCGAGTCCGCCCGGAAAGCCATCCAAAGCCTGATCGATATCGCGCCCGATACCGCGACGGTCCTGGTCGGCGGCAGGGAGCGGGCGGTCCCCCTGGACCAGGTGCGGGTCGGGGACCTGCTCCTGGTCAAGCCGGGGGAGCGGATCCCGGTCGACGGGCACGTCGCCCGGGGGATCACGGCCGTCGACGAATCGAGCATGACCGGGGAGCCGATCCCGGTCGAGAAAACCGTCGGCGACAGCCTCGGCGCCGGGACCCTGAACCAGAACGGCGTCATCGAGATGGAGGCGACGCGGGTCGGCGACGACACCACCTTGAGCAAGGTCATCAAGCTGGTGGCGGATGCCGAGGCGCACAAGCCGAAAGGCGTAAGGATCATCGACCGGTACGCCCGGTGGTTCACCCCCGCCATTCTGCTGTGCGCCGGGATCGCGTGGGCCGCCAGCGGCGACGTGAGCCGGGCCATCACCGTGCTGATCGTCGGCTGCCCCTGCGCCCTGATCCTCGCGGCGCCGACGGCGATCGTCGCCACCATCGGCCGCGCCGCGCGGGCCGGCATCCTCGTCAAGGGGGGCGGCTACCTGGAAGACGTCGGCCGGGCCGACGTGGTGCTGTTCGACAAGACCGGCACCCTCACCGAAGGAAAGCCCCGCGTCAACTCGATCGTGACGGTCGACGGCGTGACCAGGGACGACGCCCTGGCGAAGGCGGCCAGCGTGGAGCAGCACAGCACCCACCCGCTTGCCCGCGCCGTGCTGAAAGCGGCGCACTATGCCCGGGTATCGGTCCGTCAGGCGGAAGACATGTTCACCGAGATCGGCCTCGGCGTCCGCGCACGGGTGGGGGGGCGCCTCGTGGAGGTGGGGAGCGCCTGCCTGGGGGGCGGCGGCATGCAGGTGCCGCCGGGGTTGATGAGCCACCTGGAATCGTTCAAGGAGAGCGGGGCCACCCCGCTGGTCGTCTACGAGGAGCATAAGCCTCTTGCGGTGCTGAGCGTCGCCGACCATGTCCGCGGGTCCGCGGCGGGGACGATTTCGCGCTTGAAGTCGCTGGGCATCGACCAGGTCGGGATCCTTTCCGGAGACCACGGGAAATCGGTAAAGCGCGTCGCCGATTCGGTCGGGATCACCCGGACCTGGTCGGAATTGAAGCCGCAGGACAAGCTGGACGTCATCGCGGACCTTCAAAAACAGGATAAAACCGTGATCTTCGTCGGGGACGGCATCAACGACGCCCCGGCGCTCACCGTCGCCAACGTCGGGATCGCCATGGGGGCCGCGGGGACGCACGTCGCCCTGGAAACCGCGGACATCGCCTTGATGAAGGACGATATTTCCAGGATCCCGTTCCTGGTCCGGTTGAGCCGCAGGATGACGAAAACGATCCGGTGGAACATCGCTTTCGGGCTGTTCTTCAACGTCGCCGCCGTCGTCGCCAGCGGCTCGGGCCACCTCACCCCGATCATGGGGGCCGTCGTCCACAACGTGGGCTCGGTGCTGGTGGTCCTGTCTTCGGCGAGCCTCGTATTCGCGTCGGACAAGGAGGCGGGGCCGCCCCTCAAGGCCTGATCTCCACCACCGTCCCGTCCGGCGTCACCCGGGCGATCTCCTCGATCTCCTCGTCCGTGACGGCGACGCACCCCTTCGTCCAGTCGATCCCCGCGTGCGCCTCGCCCACCCAGGCCATGTCGTTCCTGATGCCGTGGATCATGATGTCCCCGCCGGGGGGGACGCCGAGCTCTTTCGCGCGGGCCCGGTCCTTCTCGTTCGGGTAGGAGATGCGCAGGGAGAGGTGGAACTTGCTGTCCCGGTTCCTTCCCTCGATGAAGTAGGTTCCCTCGGGGGTCTTGTTGTCGCCCTGCCGCTCCTTCGGCCCGACCGGGTTTCCCCCCAGGGCGATCTTGTAAGTCTTCAGCGCTTCGCCCTGCGAGATCAGAGTCAGCCGGCGAGCGCCCTTCTCGATCAGGATCCGGTCCGCCGTTCCCTTCCGAAGGGCGTAGTCGAGGAATTTCTTCTCGAGCGCCTCGATCTTCTTCTTGTGCGCGGCGATCTCGCCCTCCTTGCCCCGCACCTCGCGCCGGAGCGCGTCGATCTGCGCCTGCTGATCGGCGACCGTCTTGTCCTTGAGGACGACGTTGCGGATGTTGAACGTCATCATCTCGGCGTCCTGCCGGTACTCGCTCCCCGGGTAATCCCGGATGAGCTTCCCGAAGGCATCCAGCGCCTTCTGATAATCCTTCCGCTCGTTCCTCGGATGGGCGTGGATGATCCCCGTCTCGAACAGCGCTCTGTCCGCCGCCGCGGGATATCTGTCGATGATTTCGGAATACTTGTCGAGGGCGGCCGCGTAGCTTCCCTGGTGGAACAGGTCGTTCGCTTCCGCAAAGACCTTTTGGGCCTGCGCCCCTTCGTTGAAGTGCGCGCAGCCGATCGCGAGCGCCGAGGCGGCCATGAGGCAGACAAGGATCTTGAAGGGCCCGATGTGAAGGATCGCCGGCCTCCTCATTTTACCGATACGATGGAGGATGAAATGGCAGGGGAGGGGAGCCCCTGCCACCTCATCGCCTCCGTCACTTCTTCATCGATTTTTCGAACGCGGCTTCCGCCTTCTTCGCCTTCTCCTCGGCGATCCGCTCCTTCTCCGCCGCCGCCTTCTCCCGCTCTTCCGCCGCCTTGAGGGCGCTTTCGGCCTTGGCCGACGTCTCGTCCGCCTTCACCTTGGCCTGGTCGGCCGCGGCCTTTGCGGCCTGCGCGTCCTGCAGCGCCTGGTCGGCCTTCTGGTCGATCAGCTTCTGCTGCGCCTGCACCTTCTCGAGCTCGCCGGTGGTCGCGCAGCCGGTCGCCAGCGCGCCGATCACAAGCATCATCGCGAACAGAATCAGACTTTTCTTCATCCTGGTCACCTCCTTTCGGGTCCGTCTATCTCACAGGGAAGATGTGCCGCTTCCGTCATACGTTTTTGTCAGGCTCGATTACAATTCCGTCGATTTCCAGGTCGATTTTCAGCCGCTTCGCCGCCTTTTTCGCTTCCTCGCTGTCGTTGAACGGGCCGGCGATGACGCGGTACCTGTTCTTTTTTTCGAACACCCGTGCCGGGATTTGCGGCCCCTGGTGATTGATGATGGCGGCAAGTCTCCGGGCTTCGATCCTGTCAGACACATCGGCGGCTAATACATACCAGGCATGCAATTTTAGTTCCGGAATTTCCGGCTTGCCTAGCAGCGTCCCCGGGTGCGCTACTTCCACGGGCTCCGCCGCCGGTTTTGCGCTTCCAGGGTTCAACTCGAGGATGGGAACCGGGATCCCCCGGGCCTCGGACTGCACCTCCTTGATTTTCTTCCAGTCCAGCCCGCGCGGCGCCTTCTTCTCGATCGCCTTCAATTTCCTGGCGAGCTTCTCCGCCTCGAGCGCGCCCGAATCGTCGATCGGCTCGTGGGCTTCCAGGTAGAGAACGCCGCCGCGCTGCCCGACGAGATACGGCTGGTTGACGATGAGCACGGGCGTTTTCACCGGCGTGTCTTCGAAGAGCGTCTTTATGTTCTCCGGGTAGAGCCGCAGGCAGCCGTTGGTCGCCGTAAGTCCTATGCTGGCCGGCTTGTTCGTTCCGTGGATCAGGTAGGTCGATTTGCTCAGGTAGAGCGCGTATTCCCCCAGGGGGTTGTCGGGCCCCGGCGGGACCTTCGCGGGAAGAATATCCCCCTTCCTGCGATGGTCCGCGGCGATCGAGGCGGGGACATGCCAGGTGGGCCGGGCCGCCTTGCGCGCGATGTACATCTGCCCCATGGGGGTGGGACGCTCGTCGGTGCCGACGCCGACGGGGTAGGTCGAAACCGACAGCGACGCGCCTTCCTCCTTGTAAAGGAACAGCCGCATGGTCGCCAGGTTGACCACGATCCCTTTCCTGGGGGCGTCCGGCAGGATGAAGCTCAAAGGGAGCAGGACGCGTTCCCCGGCCTCGGGCACCCACAGGTCGACCCCGGGGTTCGCCGCGCGGATCTCGTTGATCCCCAGGCCGAAATGCCGGGCGATGTCCGGGAGCGTGTCGTCCTTTTCCAGCCGGACGGCCGCCGGCCGGCCGACGATATCTTCCCCCCGCGCGACGGAAAATTCATGCCGCTCGAGCTCCTTTTCGTGGACGGTCGGGACGGGCGGCGCCTCCTCCCGGACGCCTTTCAACGTGGCGCACCCGGCAAGCATGAAAATGGAGAGGAGCGCGCAGAGAGCCGCCGCGCGAAGCCGGTTTCGGGAGAGGGAGGGTCGGCGGAATCGGCGCATGGGTCAGGTGGAACCTTGCCTGTTCCTCAGCTCGCGCCGGATGATCTTCCCGACGGGGCTCTTCGGCAGGATTTCGCGGAAGACGATGCGGCGGGGCCGCTTGTACCCGGCGAGACGTTCCCTGCAGAAGTCGTGGATCTCCTTCTCCGTCAGGGAGGGGTCCTTCCGCACGACGAACAGGTTCACCGCCTCGCCGCTTTTCTCGTCGGCGACGCCGATAGCGGCGACCTCCGCCACCCCGGGGTGCTCCGCCACGACGCCCTCGATCTCGTTCGGGTAGACGTTGAAGCCCGAGACCAGGATCATGTCCTTCTTCCGCTCGACGATCGTGACGCAGCCCTCGACGTCCATGTAGCCGACGTCGCCGGTCTTCAGCCAGCCGTCCCGGAAGACCTTCTCCGTCTCCCCGGGATTGTTCCAGTACCCCTTCATGACCTGCGGGCCGCGGACGCAGATCTCCCCGATGCACCCGCCGATGTCGCCCGGCCCGGCCGAACGGGGCAGCTCCTCGAAATCGTCGTTCCGGATGCTTACCTCCGTCGACGGGATGGGGTAGCCGATCGTGCCGTTCCACGGGTGGTTCACCGGGAGGCCGCACACGCCGGGCGAGGTCTCGGTCAACCCGTACGCCTCGAGGAGATGCGCCCCCGTGACCTCCTGCCATTGCTCGGCGACCGGCTTCTGCACCGAGGCGCCCCCGCCGACGACGACCTTCAAGCTGGAGAAATCGAGCTTGTCGAAGCCGGCCGTGTTCAGGAGCCCCTTGAACAGGGTGTTCACGCCGGTCATGACGGTGAATTTCCAGCGCTTGAGCTCCTTCACGAACCCGGAAAGGTCGCGCGGGTTGGTGATCAGGACGCTCGAGGATCCCCATTTCATGAGGGCGAGCGTCGCGGTGAGGCAGAAGACGTGGTACATCGGCAGCGGCGCGATCGCGATGTCCTTGCCTTCCTCCAGGCGGGGGGAGACCCAGAGCCCCATCTGCTCGATGTTGGCGAGTATGTTCCCGTGCGTGAGCATCGCCCCCTTGGAGATGCCGGTCGTCCCGCCCGTGTACTGCAGGAACGCGACGTCGTCGTGCTTCAGGGAAACCGGCTCGAGACGGACCCTGGCTCCGCGGTCCATCGCCTCCGGGAACGGGATCGCCCCGTCGATGCGCCAGGGCGGCACCATCTTCTTCACGTGCTTGACGGCGAAGTTGACGGCCCACCGCTTCGGGGCGGAGAGCATGTCGCCGACCTGCGTCGTGACGACGTGCTCGACCGGCGCCTTCCGCATCGCCTTCTGCAGGGTCTCGGCGAAATTCTCCAGGACGACGATCGCCTTCGCCCCGGAATCTTTCAGCTGCTGCTCGAGCTCGCGCGCCGTGTAGAGCGGGTTGACGTTGACGACCGTCATCCCGGCCCGCAGGATGCCGAAGAGGGCGACGGGGTACTGGAGCAGGTTCGGGAGCATGACGGCGATCCGGTCGCCCCTGGATGCGCCGCGCAGCCCCTGGAGGAAGGCCGCGAAGCGCCGGGACATCCGGTCGACGGCGGAGAAGCTGATCGATCTGCCGAGGTTGTGGAACGCCGGGCGGTCGCCGTACTTTTCCGCGATCCGGTCGAGGAGGTCCGGTATGGAGGAATAACGGGAGATGTCGATCTCCGCCGGGATCCCCGGCGGGTAGTGCTGCAGCCAGGCTCGGTCGCTCATGGTCCTTTGTCCCTTTCGTCGCCGGGGCGGGCGACGGCGTGAGGCGCTTCGCTATAGGATTTTGCACCAAAACCCGCAGATCCGGTAAAAAATCCGGTTGCCTCTTGCCCCGGCGATCCGGCCCGGGATATATTGGTGCCCCCGTTCAGCCACCTTTGGAGGGATGCGAAATGGACGCTTTTCCGGAATTTGTCGACCGCCAGGTGAGGGAATTGAAGGATTCGCTCACGCATTTCATGATGAACCACTCCGCGATCGCCCCGCTGAACATGGATGAAGTCTACAGCATGAGCCCGGAGGGGAATCGCCACTATAACGACATGGACGGCGTCGGGGCGAAGATGCAGTCCTATTTGACCGAATGCTACGGCCAGTTCTACGCCATGATCGCCCCGATCCTGGAGGGGCAGCCGGACGAAGTGTTGTCCAAGATGCACAAGTCGAGGGTGCTGATCACCCGGACGATAGAGCACAAGCTCACCTTCTGCAACACCTCGAGGGAGGCGCTGGACCTTGCGCTGGCCGCGCTCGACGGGCAGGCGGCCATCCTGAAGCAGATCTACAAGGAGAAGAATCCGGAGAAGTGAGCCCGGGCAGGCTCCGGGCTACCCGAGCCGTTTCTTTTCCCAATCGGGCCCCAGGTTCTTCGCGATCGCCCTGGCGCAGGCCTTGCACCGGTTTTCGGCGTCGATCCACGTTTCGAAGCACCCTTCGACCAGCGGGAACGGAGTGCGCGCCGACCCGCACAGCGGCCTTCCGCCTTCCCCGGTCAGGTGCAGCACCTTGTTCCGCCCTTTATCCCTGCAGGCGTTGCACGCCATGCACGGCCTGTTCGCGTGGAAGCGGGTCATGCGACCAGTATACGACGGCGCTGCGCGCGGAGACGGTCCACAGGGAAAAAGGGGAACCCGGCCCGACGCCGGGTTCCCTTTAAGTGCCGGGCGCGGTCAGCCGGCCCTTCAGGGCTTGCAGCCCTTCCATCGTCGCAGGCGGGCGACCTCGTCGGATAGCTGTCCCCACACCCGTTCGGATTGCCGCCGCAGTCTTTCGTCGTGACGCAGCTCATAGGCCTTCGCTTCCCGCTCGAGTTTCCGGTAATGCTCCAGCCGCCCGGGGGACAGCTCTCCCGATCCGACCGCCTCCTTCACCGCGCAGCCCGGCTCGGTGTCGTGGCGGCAGTCCCGGAAGCGGCATCGCGCGGAGAGCGCCGCGATGTCGTCGAAGACCGAATCGAGCCCGTCTTCGTCGACAAGCGCAAGCTCCCGCATGCCCGGCGTGTCGAGCAGCAGCCCGCCCCCGGGGAGCAGGAAGAGTTCCCGATGCGTCGTGGTGTGGCGGCCGCGGCCGTCGTTCGCCCGGACCTCCGTGGTGGCCATCCGCTCTTCTCCGAGCAGGGCGTTGATCAGGGTCGATTTTCCCGCCCCGGAGGAGCCGACGAAGGCCGCCGTCATGCCTTCGCCGATGCCTGCCCGGATCCCGGCAAGGCCTTCCGAAAGAAGGGCGCTGGCCGCGTGGACCGGCGTCATGGGGAAGCGGCTTTCCACCTCGGAGATTCGTTCGGCTGCGTTCGCGCAGAGGTCGGCCTTGTTGAGGATCACCTCGGGCCGCGCGCCGCTCGCCCAGATCCGGGCGAGGTAGCGCTCGATCCTGCGGACGTTGAAGTCCGCGTCCAGGCCGCAGACGGCGAAGACGACGTCGATATTGGCCGCGACGACCTGGGTGCGTCCCGGGCGTCCGGCGGCTCCGCGGGAGAACACCGTGCGCCTTTCGAGGATCTCTTCGATGACGGCGGTGCGATCCGGGCCGGGCGTACCCTCAAGGACGACCCAATCCCCGACGGCGGGGAATCCCTCCTCCTCGATGCGGGCGCGAAGCTTCCCCGCGAGCCGGGCGCGGCCGGCCCCCGATTCGGCCCAGACCACGTACGCGCCGCGGTGCTCGGAGGCTATCCTTCCCGGGACGCCGGCGGAGCGCTCCATGCGGGTGAGTTGCTTTTCGAAAAAAGGGCCGAAGCCCAGGGCTGGCAGATGGTACACGATCACGTCCTCCATGATGCGCGGTTTTCGACCCGCGCATGGTCAACGCATGCCGTCACGGAAAGGCGGGTGGCAGGGCACGCGGGCTTGGGATCGACGGTTGAGGAGATGCGGGGGTGCGCCGGCGGTCAACGCCTGTTGCGCACCCGGTCCCTCACGCAGGATCCGTATGGAGAACGATGGCGGACATCCACCCTCTTGCGGGATCGTTTCGCTGCGAACTACCGGAGAGAGGATAATCCCTGCCGATAACGTGGTCAATTATGGAATTACGGGTCCGATCCCGGAATCGGCGCATCTTATCTGTAGACAGCCGGGATGCTTTTCCCGGAAAGGAGGACGGGATATGTACGCCAAAATCCTGGTTCCGCTCGACGGGAATGAGTACGGGGAGATCGCGGTCCGGCATGCCGGGGAGATCGGTCGATACACCGGCGCGGAGATCGTGTTGTTCCAGGTGGTTCAAAACCCGATCCGTTCGTACCCGATCGCCGCCGGCCAGACGGAAGTGACGAAAGCGACGGACGAGGAGACGGGGAAGGCCGCCGGGTACCTGGAGAAACTCGCCGCTCCCTGGAAAGCGAAGGGGATCCTGGTCCGCTGCGACGTGGAAGTCGGCGAAGCGCCGGGCAGGATTCTGGAAAAAGCCGAAAGGGAAGGCGCGGACCTGATCGTGATGAGCACCCACCACGAGGGCGACCTGCACAAGCTGATCAAGGGGAGCGTGGCGGAGAAAGTGCTGCACGGAACGAAGCGCCCCGTGCTGCTGGTCAAGCCGTAGACGTGCCGTAGACGTGCGGAAACGGGCCGGGGGGAGGCGAATTTCACATGCCGAGGCCCCCGACCAGGTCTTTCAGCACGACGGCATGGTTGCGTTCCAGGTCCCTGGCGCCGTAGACCAGCGTCACGACCCCGCGGAGGCTTTTCCCGGCAAGGCTTTCGAGGAGCGCCCGCTTGTCCGGGGACCGCAGCTCCATCTCGTAGCGCCTTCGGAACTCCTCCCAACGCGACGGGTCGTGACCGAACCATTTCCGCAGTTCCGGGCTGGGGGCGACCCCCTTGAGCCAGGATGAGAGTCGGGCTTCGTCCTTCGCCAGCCCCCTCGGCCAGAGCCGGTCCACCAGGATCCGCTCCCCGTCCTCGTCGGACGGCGGGTCGTACGCGCGCTTCAGGGCGATCATCGGCCCTCATTCCTTCCAGCGGATGCAGGCCACCGGGCAGACGTCGATGGCGTTCTTCTCGATCTCCTCTTCCGTGGCGCCTTTCGGGTCGTGGCATTCCGCCTTCCCGTCGGCCGCCATCCGGAACACGTTCGGGACGTTATCGGCGCAGAGGCCGCAGCCGATGCACGCATCCCGGTCGATCAACGGTTCTTTCGCCATGTCGTCCTCCTTTCTCCCGCAGTTAAGATGCCGTTGCCGAAAGGGCAGGTTCCCGCTCCCGGTCGAGGGAATCCGGCCGGGCGGCGCGTGACGCTATCGGGGTATACTGTCCGTAATCTTCATTTATTGGATGGGGCGCGGCTTGCGGAAAGGAGGGGGAACCGTCTCGAGGAGCCGCCGCTCATCGATCGTCCGTTGCCTTCCGGGGAGGGTATGCAACAAGCATCGAATTTCACGGAGGAAAAGCGATGGAAAAGGATGAGAAGGACCGCAAGGGGGGATTGAACCGGCGAGACTTCATCAAGGTTTCCGCCCTGGGCGTGGCCGCGTTCACGGCGCTGGGCCCGAAGGACGTCATGGCCAGGGTCCCGAAGAAATGGGACTCCGAGGCGGACGTCGTCGTCGTGGGTGCCGGCGGCGCCGGGTTCGCGGCGGCCATCGAAGCCGCGGGCAAGGGCGCCAAGGTGCTGATGCTCGAGAAGCTGGACGTCATCGGGGGGAGCACCATCCTCTGCGGCGGCGCCCTGACGTTCGCCGGCACCGACATGCAGGCGGACAAGAACGTCCAGGACTCCAACGAACTTCTGAAGAAAGACCTGTTCAAGGTGGGAGGGAACGTGAACGACCCCGTCCAGGTGCAGGCGTACCTGGACAACCAGCTCGACACCTACCAGTGGCTGAAGAAGATCGGCGTGACGTTCAAGCAGCTCACCATCGCCAGCGGCATGAGCGTCCCCCGGTCGCACCAGGTCGTCCCGCCCGACGTGATCAAGGTCCTCGACGACACCGCCAGGGCGAAGGGCGTCAAGCTGATGAAGGAGACCCCGGTCACGAGGCTGGTCCTGGACGAGAAGAGCGGCCGGATCCGCGGCGTGCAGGTCGAGCAGCGCGGGAAGACGCGCTTCTTCGGGGCGCGCAAGGGCGTCGTCCTGGCCAGCGGCGGGTTCTCGCTGAACCCGGAGCTGCTCGCCCGGTTCGTCCCTCCCATGTCGAAGGCCCGGGCGCTGGTCGGCGCGGGGTGCAACGGCGACGGCCTGAAGATGGCGTGGGCGCACGGCGCGGACCTCGTCGACATGCCCTACATCAAGGCCACCTTCGGGTACCACCCGCAGTCGAAGAGCACCAAGGAAAGGGCCCACATCTATTACAAGGGCGGCATCATCGTCAACAAGGAGGGGAAGCGGTTCGTCAACGAGTCGATCTCCTACAAGCTGCTCGGGGACGCCGCGCTGGTCCAGACCGACGCCGTCGCCTACTCGATCTGGGACACGAAGATCGCCGAGGCGGCCAAGGACGACGCCCTCTCCCGCGTCGACGGCCTGGAGAAGCTGGGGCTGGTCTCCAAGGCGGACACCATCGCCGAGCTGGCGGCCAAGATCGGCATGCCGCCGCAGGTCCTGGAGGAGACCGTGAAGACCTACAACGCCGGGATCGACAGCGGGGCCGACCCGTTCGGGCGCAAGACCCTCACGTCCGCGTTCGGGAAGCCCGTCAAGATCGAGAACCCCCCGTACTCCGCGTTCCTGTCGACGGGGGTGATCCTCGGCACGTACGGCGGGATCCGCGTCGACGGCAAGGCGCGCGTGGTGAACATTTTCGGGGAGCCCGTCCCGGGGCTGTTCGCGGCGGGCGAGATCACCGGCGGCATGCACGGCGCCGCCTACATGACCGGAACGGCGTTCGGAAAGGCGCTCATCATCGGCCGCGTCGCCGGCAGGTCCGTCCTGGCGTAGCCGGGAGCGCCGCGAACCTTCGAGCCGGGGCCCGGATGCACCGGGCCCCGGCTCCTTCCATCTTCAGGCGGCGCTCACCGCGCGCCTTCCGGCGAACGCTTCCACTCGACCTTGTGGCGCCCGTCCTTGTAGTGCGCCGGGCTGTCGTTCGGGTCGTAGTTGTAGTTGTCGGTGTAGAATTCCCGCCCGTCCTCGCTCACCCAGCGGTGCGCCCCCTTCCTCTCGCGGTTGACCTTCTCCCCGCTGAAGGGATCGGCGTAATCCTCCCTCCCGGAGATCATCAGCCAGTTGCGGTGGGCCATCTGCGAATGCGTCTGCCGCTTGTTGTCGAGGATCTCGTTCATCCGCTGGTTCAGGTACTGCTGCGTCTCCATGGCGTTCTTCGCCCGGATGCCCTGGTGCTGCCGCAGCGACTCGATCCACTTCGGGTTCCATTCCCGGGAGCCGCGCACCTGGTCCAGCACCGGCTTCCACTTCCCGAAATCGTTTTTCGGGGCCCGGAACATCACCGTGTCGGCGTTTCCCCAAAGGAAAGCGCTCCGGGACATGTCCACGATCGTGGTCTGGAGCACCTCGAGGTACGGAACGCCTTTTTCGACGTATTCCACGAGGACGGCGTGCGCCTCGAAGCGCGTCGGGGCGACCCCCGCCTGCCGGATGGCCTCGTCCGTCTTCGCGTTCAGCTTCCTGTAGGTGGCGACCAGCTCCGGCAGGGTGTCCTCCTCGACGATCCGGGCGCCGGAGATGCCGGGCCGCGCATTCCGCAGCAGCTCGACGAGGAAATTCCGGCCGCTCATCAAGGGCTTCAAGGGCATCCCCTGGTAATACCGGCCCTGGAACGTCGATCCCATGGCGCTGTGCCTCAAGTCGGCGTAATTCCAGGTGGGGACCCACCGCAGCATCACGGTGCCCGCCTTGTCCATCTTCACGGACAGGTCGGTCTTCGGGGTGTTGCTGTTGCCCGTCCCGTTCGTCTGCGCGGGATTCACGTTGAAGACGCCGCCCTCGGACTGCCAGCCCTGCGGGAGGAGGAACGAAAAGGCCCGCTCGTTGGGCTCGTACACCCTTTTCATGGGCACGGCCGCGTCGCCGGCCGGCGGGCCGAAAGCCGCCGCCGCAAGGATCGCGAAAGACAGCAGAAAGATCCGGATGGTTTTCCCGTTCATCGCCTATTGTCCCTCCAGGACGGTTCCCTTCTCGAACGGGCGCCCCTCGGCCAGCGCCATGATGTTCCGCACGGTCACGCGGGAGATGTCCGACAGCGCCTCGTGGGTCAAAAACGCCTGGTGGGCCGTCACGAGGACGTTGGGGAACATCAAGAGCCGGGCGAGCTCGTCGTCCTGGAGGACCATGCCGGAGAGGTCTTCGTAGAAGACCTCTTCCTCTTCCTCGTACACGTCGAGGGCGACGCCCCCCAGCCGCCCCGATTTCAGCGCCTCGATCAGCGCGGCGGTGTCGACCAGCTTCCCCCGGCTCACGTTGATGAGGATGGCGCCGGGCTTCATCAGCTCCAGGGTCCCCCGGTGGATGATGAACTTCGTCTTCGGGGTCAGCGGGAGGTGCAGCGACAGCACGTCGCTTTCGCGGGCCAGGACCTCGATGTCGACGTACTCCACGCCGTTCCCGCTCGCCCATTCGGGCTGCGGGAACAGGTCGAAGGCGAGGATCCGCATGCCGAACCCTTTGAGGATCCCGGCGGTAATCTGCCCGATCTTCCCCGTGCCCAGGATGCCCGCCGTCTTCCCGTGCAGGTCGAACCCGACGAGGCCGGTGAGGGCGAAATTCTGGTCCCGCACCCGGTTGTACGCCCGGTGGATCTTCCGGTTGAGCGTCAGGAGGAGTGCGACCGCGTGCTCGGCGACGGCGTGCGGGGAGTAGTCGGCGGCGCGCGTCACCGCGATCTTCAGCTCCCTGGCCGCGGCGAGGTCGACGTTGTTGTGGCCCGCGCAGCGCAGGACGACGAGTTTCACCTTCTGCTTCGCGAGGGTTTCCAGGCAGCGCCGGTCGAGCTGGTCGTGGACGAACACGCAGACCGCGTCGGCCCCTTCTGCCGAGAAGGCCGTCTCGGCCATCAGCCGGAAATCGAGGAAGCGCCATCGGATCCCGGTCGCCCCGGTGGCCTTCTGGAGGAACTCCCGGTCGTACGGCTTGGTGTCGTAGACGGCGACGGTGAGCATTTTTGCCACCTCCGGGAAGCGCTCTATCCCGCAATGATAGCGCCGTAATGCCATCTTCAGGACGAAGAATCCGGGAGGGTGACGCCGGGCAGGCTCCGGTTACAAGGGCCGCGCCGTCACGACCTGCGCCTTCAGCTCGCCGGGGTCCGAAGTCGGCGCCAGGCAGGCGCGCCCCACGCAGACGTAGGCCGCCGCCCGGCCGCCGGCGGCTGTCTTCCCGGACGCCGCCGGGATGACCCGCGCCGCCCTCTCCTGCTGCGCCCCTTCCCGGACGACCGACAGGACGCGGTTCGGGACGAACGCGCCGTGGATCGCGGAGAGAAAGGGCTCCGCCGCGTGCTTTTCCGCATCCTCCGGGAGGACGATCACGACCTGCTTCGGGTCGTCGAGGAAGAAATCGAGCGCGAGAAGCATCTCGGAGAGCGAGAGCGGGTTGCCCGCCAACGCGGGCGCCGCGTAGCGGAGCGCGCGTTCCGCCCGCTCGAGGTACCGCGGCTTCGTCGTGAATTCGTGGAGCCGGAGAAGGTTCAGGACGGCAACGGATGTGCCGGACGGCTCCGCGCCGTCGTACAGCGGCTTCTCCCGGACGAGAAGCTCCTCGTGCCCGTCCCCCGCCAGGAAGAACCCGCCGCGCTCCCTGTCCTCGAAGCGCTTCTCGACGACGGCGTCCAGGGCGACGGCTTCCTCGAGCCAGGACAGGTCGGCGGTGGCTTCGTACAGGTCCAGGAGGCCGGCGACGAGGAACGCGTAGTCGTCCAGGAGGCCGGGGTGCCTCGCCTCCCCGTCCTTCCACGTCCGGTGCAGCCGCCCGTCCCGGATGGAGTTTTCAAGGAGGAACCGCGCGGCCCGGCGGGCCCGTTCCACGTACCGGGGGTCGCCCAGGACGAGCCCCGCGCGGGCGTGCGCGGAGATGGCCAGCCCGTTCCAGGCGGTCAGGACCTTCTCGTCCCGGATCGGGGCGGGACGCGCGCTTCTTGCGCGGCAGAGCAGCTCCTTCGCCTCCGCGACGACGGCTTCGAGCTCCGCTTCCGGGATCCCGAGCTCCCGGGCGAGCTCTTCCGGGGCGGCCGGCACGTGCAGGATCGACCGCCCCTCGAAGTTGCCTCCCGGGGCCACGCCGAAATACCGCGAAACGACCCGCGCGCGCTCCGGCCCCAGCGCCGCCTCGATCTCCGCCGGGGTCCACGTGAAGAAGGCGCCCTCTTCCCGCCGGCCTCCTTCGCCGGGGCTGTCCGCGTCCGTGGCGGAGTAGAACGCCCCTTCCGGCGAGGTCATGTCCCGCTCGACGAAGCGCAGCGTCTCCCGAACGACCCGGGCGAAATCCTTCCTTCCGGTCGCCTGGTACCCCTCCAGGTAGGCGGCGGCGAGGAGCGCGTTGTCGTAGAGCATCTTCTCGAAGTGGGGGACGAGCCACACCCGGTCCGTGGAGTATCGGTGGAACCCGCCGCCCGCCTGGTCGAAGAGGCCGCCGGCGGCCATCGCCTCGAGGGTCCGGACCGCCATGGAAAGGTACGACCGGTCCCCCGTGCGCCGGTGGTATCGCAGCAGGAACCGGACGGGGAGCTGGCTGGGGAACTTCGGCGCCCCGGCCGCGCCGCCGTGCTCGGGATCGTAATGGGCCTGGCACAGGCGGGCCGCCCCGGCCAGCGCTTCGGCGCCGGGAAGGTCGCCGCCGCCTTCCGGCGACAACGACTGCCGGATGAACGCCGCCGCCTTTTCGCAGATCTCCTCCACGTCCGACGCCTGCGAGGTCCAGGCGTCCGACAGCGCCTTGAGGACCTCCAGGAAGCCGGTCCCCGGCCCGTAGCGGCCGTCCCGGGGAGGGAAGTAGGTCCCGCCGAAGAACGGCTTGCGGTCCGGGGTCAGCCAGACGTTGAGCGGCCATCCGCCCCTCCCGGAGAATCCCTGGACGGCCCGCATGTAGATCGCGTCCACGTCGGGTCGCTCCTCCCGGTCGACCTTTACGGCGACGTAATTTTCGTTCAGGAAGCGGGCGATCTCCTCATCCTCGAACGATTCCTCCTCCATGACGTGGCACCAGTGGCAGGTGGAGTAGCCGATGCTCACGAACACGGGGCGTCGCAGCCGCCGGGCTTTTTCGAACGCCTCGTCCCCCCAGGGATGCCAGTCGACCGGGTTGTGCGCGTGCTGGAGGAGGTAGGGGCTCGTCTCCAGGAAGAGCCGGTTCGTGTACCTGGCCCGCCCGTCCGGCCCCAGGTGCCGCGTCCTCGGCCGATACCCTTCCCCGCGTTTCCGCGAAGCCTGCGCAAGCCGTTCCATGAGCTCCGGCCCGGCCGCGGGCGCGCCCGGCGGGGCAGCGTACGAAGAAAACGGTTCCATCCGGAATCCTCCTTTTTTGTCCCCTGTACGATTCGGATGAGCTGGATCCGCGGAAGTTTCCGCCGCCGGGGTTTTTCCGAGGGTATCCTGTTGGAAAGAGCGTCCCGGGACGGGGGGGCAGGGCATGGCGGGGGACGACGTCTCCTTCGGGTACAGTCGGGTCACCGCGGCCGAGAAGAAGCGGCTGGTCCGGGAGCACTTCGATCCCATCGCCCGCACGTACGACCGCGCCGACCGGTATTTGAGCCTGGGGCTCGACGGCCGCTGGAGGGAAGCGGCCGTGCGCCTCCTCGGCCTGAAGCCGGGAGACCGCGTCCTCGACGCCTGCGGCGGGACCGGAGCGCTGGCGAAGGTCGCGGCGCGATATGTCGGCGCCGGCGGGCGGGTGGTGGTCTGCGACTTCAACCGTTCCATGATGACGGCGGGGCGGAAACCGTCGGGATCGGGCGGGGAACAGGGCGCGATCGCCTTCGTCCAGGGCGACGGGGAGGAGATGGGCTTCGCGGGCGCGGCCTTCGACGCCGTCACGATGGGATTCGGCCTGCGCAACCTGGCGCGTCCCGGGAAAGGGCTGGACGAGTGCTTCCGCGTCCTCGCTCCCGGGGGGCGGCTGATGATCCTCGAGTTCTCGGTCCCGCGGAACCGGCTTCTTGCCGGACTGTTCCATGTCTACTCCTTCTTCTGGATGCCTTTCCTGGGGCGAATCATCTGCGGCACCGGGGAGCCCTTCCGGTACCTTGCGGAGTCCGTCCGGGTCTTCCCGAAGCCGGAGGAGGTGGCCGGAACGATCCGGGGGCATGGTTTCACGGATGTCCGGTTCAGGAGGCTGTGGGACGGGCTGGCGGTCATCTACCTCGGCGTGAAGCCGGGACGGGCGACGGAGGGGCGGGGGCCCCGGGGGGGAACGGCATGATCGACCCGCGCGCGAGGCGTACGGCCGCCCAATGCCGGCATTACGCGATGTGCAGGATCGACTACCTCGGGACGGGGATCTGCCCGTCGGGGCCGCGGAAGCATTACGTGGCCTACTATCCGCAGGGGCGCATGGACCTGTGCCGCGCCCTGGCGGACGATCTCGTTCCGGTGACTCCGGCCCTCGTCGACGCCGCCGATACCTGCACCCTGTGCGGCATCTGCGACCTGCAGTGCCACTTCGTGACGGGGATGCGTCCCCTGGAGGTGATGCGGGCGCTGAAGGATCGCGTAAGGAAGCATCTCGAGGACGGCAAGCCCGTTCATCCCCCCCCGGAGGACCCCGTCCTCGGGCGGCTGCGGGAGATCGCGGGCGAGGAATGGGCGACCAACGATCCCGCCGTCCTGTTCACGTATTCCGACGACCCGTTCCCGCTGACCGGCCCCCGGATGCCGCGCTGCGTGGTCCTTCCCGGCTCCGCAAAGGAAGTCGCGGCGATCGTTTCGCTGGCCGACGGACTCGGCCTGCCGTACGTCGCGCGGGGCAACGGCAGCAGCGTGTTCGGGTTCGTCTTCACCGACGGGATCGTCCTGGACATGGCCCGCATGCGGCGCATCGAGTTCGACGCCGACAACTGGTGCGTTTCCGTCGAGCCGGGCGTCACCTCGTTCGAGCTCCAGCGGGAGGCGGCCCGGCGCGGCTTCCGGGTGAACGCTGCCGAGCCGGCGGCCACCGTCTGCGGCAACATCGTCTGCACGGGGACCTTTTCCCCCTGGTCGAACGTTTACGGGACGGCCGCCGACAACTTCATCGACATGGAGTTCGTGGGGCCGGGCGGAAAGCTCTTCCGCCTCAACGATAAAAACGCGCCCAACGCGTACGCGTTCGAGCATGCGGTGCTGCCGTCCCCGGGCGTGTGCACGAGGGCCGTGGTCAAGCTGCACCCGGTCACGGCCGACGAGGAGGCGGTCCTCGTCCCCTTCTCGGAGTTCGGGGAGGCGGTCGCGTTCGCCCGTGAGCTTTCCCGGCGGCGCATCGCGCTGGCGCTGGCCGTCCTCGGCGGACACTACCTGTCCACGTTCCTGTCGCCCGCGCAGGAGCTCTCCGAAAAGCTCAAGGAGCTCTTCCCGGAGGTCCTGGGCATCCGGTACGCGGTGCTGGCCGTGACGGACGCGCACGGCCGCGCCGCGATCGGCCGGATGGCGGACGGAGTGATCGACGGGGATCTGTTCCGGACGCTCATGCTCGGCCTGCCCCGCCTCGTCGACGGCGAGCTCCCCGAGATCCTCCGCGCGTACGAGGGAAACCGGCCGCCCTGCGAGCTGCTTTGCGACCCCGAAGTGCGGCCGCTCGTCGAAACCGCCCTCCGCCCGTCGCCCGATACGATCGCCGGTTGCGTCGGCGGGGACCTGCGGGCTTCCTACGCGCTGCTGTACGCCCGGCCCGAGATGACGGACATGGTGTGGCTCACGATGTTCCGGATCGTGAGCGCCCGCATGTCGCGCCGGAAGCACATGATCGCCTTCCTCGTCTACGTTCCGCTCGACCGGGTCGAGGTCGTCGGGGGGATCCTCGCCGGCTTCGCCCGGATCGCGCAGGCCCATCGGCTCGATCACGACTACGGCTTCCTCACCCCCATGGATCACGGGAAGCGCGCGATCCTCGAGTACGACTACTACATCGACCACACCGACCCGGAAGAGCGGCGCAAGGTCGCCGGCGCGATGGCCGAAGTCGACCGGTGGCTGGATGAGGCGGCGGCCGCGACGAAAGGGGTGATGTCGCTGAAGTACGTCTTTTCACAGGGCTGCTCCAGGAAAGAGAATTTCCTCTACCGTCCGGCGTTTCCCGCGGAGCGGGCCGATTGACGGTGGCGGCGCGGATATCCAGGGAAGAGCTCGCCGCGCGGAGGTCGGAGCGGTCCGCCCGGTTCCTCCTGACGGGGGGCACCGGGTTCCTCGGAAGCCACCTGGCGGTCGCCCTCCTGAAGAAAGGGTACCGGCTGTGCCTTCTGGCCCGGTCGCGGAACGGGCGGTCGGCCGAGGCGCGGGTAAGCGCGCTCCTGGACTGGTTCGGCCTCCCCGAAGAGCCGCGGCGGCGGCTCCGGGTCGTCGAGGGGGACGTCATCCGCCCCGGGCTCGGCGTGGCGCCGGAACTGCTCGGAGAGCTGCTCCGCGGGACGGACGAGATCGTGCACTGCGCCTCCGACACGTCGTTTTCGGAACGGAAGCGGGCCGAGGTGGAAGCGGTGAACGTCGGGGGGATGTCGCGGGTGCTGGAAGCCGCCGCGGCGAGCGGGGCCGGTTACTTCCATCACGTGAGCACGGCGTTCGTGGCGGGCGTCGCCTCGGGACGCTGCGCCGAGGAGCCCGCGGCGCCCGGCGGCTTCCACAACGCCTACGAAGAGACGAAATGCCGGGGCGAGCGGATGGCGACGGCGGCCTGCCGGGAAGCGGGGCT
Organism: uncultured bacterium; assembly: GCA_964612075.1. GTDB lineage: Bacteria > Desulfobacterota > Deferrimicrobia > Deferrimicrobiales > Deferrimicrobiaceae > UBA2219. Next base: position 5,338 of record CAZTFC010000011.1, on the reverse strand, counting down.
GCGCCTGTCGATCTACCGTCCGTCCGTCGTGTACGGCGATTCGGGGACGGGGCGCAGCCTCCTTTTCAACGCCCTGTATCACCCCGTTCGGATGGCCCTCTTCCTCAAGGGGCTCTATGAAAAGGACCTTCGAGAGGGGGACGGGCGAAGAGCCGGGCAGATGGGCGTGCGCATCGATCCCGACGGCAGGGTGCATCTTCCTCTTCGGATCGAAGCTTCGGACGGGGGCGGCATCGATCTCGTCCCCGTCGACTTCTTCACCGACGCGTTCCTCTCGATCATGGAAGGAGCGCCGGACGGCGGCATCTTCCACGTCGTCGGAGACCGTCCGACGCGGATCCGCGAGCTGTGCGAATACACCTGCAGATTCTTCGGAATCACGGGGATCGCCCCTTGCGGCCCCGAAGCCTTCGCGGCCTCGCCCCGCAGCGCCCTGGAGACGCTGTACGAGCGATACGTCGAGCCCTACCTGCCCTACATGCGGGACACCCGGAGCTTCGACGCGGCCAACGCGCGGCCGCTGCTCGAGCGGGCCGGCGTCCGGTGCCCCGGCTTCGGTTACCCGATCTTCGAGCGCTGCATGTCGTACGCTCTGGAATCCGGCTGGCGTTCGCCGGTCCGATAGGCGATAATGGGTATCGTTCAGGGCGTCGATTCCATCAGCGGACGGTTCATGGCAACCAGGCGGACGCATAACCGCACTGCACGGATGACGGAAACCGGCGGGCCGGCCCTCGTCGCCCGCTCGATCCCCATCGGCGCTCCACCGGCGGCCTTCGTTTCCCCTTGACCCGGATCTTCCTTTTCACCGCCGCGGCGGTGCTCATCTACATGACGGGATGGTTCATCGCCTCCCAAGTTCGCGGGCGCAACGACGTAGCCGACGTGGCCTGGGGGCTCGGGTTCATCCTGGCCGCGCTGGTCTCCCTTGTCGCCGCCGGGGAATATTCGCCGCGCGCCCTGCTGGTCACCGGCCTGGTCGCGGTCTGGGGGGTGCGGCTGGCGCTGCACATCCATTCCCGCAACCGGGGCAAAGGCGAGGACCCGCGGTACCGGAAGTGGCGCGAGGAGTGGGGAAGCACGTTCGTGATCCGCTCCTACCTCCAGGTCTTCATGCTGCAGGGCGCGCTGCTGGTGCTGGTGGCCGTTCCGGTGATTTTCGTCAACGCCTCCCCGGCCTCGCCGTTCAACCGGCTCGACGCCCTCGGCGCCCTGGTCTGGCTCGTCGGGTTCGCCTTCGAGGCCGTCGGCGACCTGCAGCTTTCGCGCTTCCTCCGGGACCCTGCGAACCGCGGGAAACTGATGACCGAAGGATTGTGGCGATACAGCCGCCACCCGAACTATTTCGGGGAAGTGACGTTGTGGTGGGGGATCTGGCTCGTCGCGGCGGCCGTCCCCGGCGGCTGGAAGACGGTCGTCGGGCCTCTGGCCATCACCTTCCTCATTCTGAAAGTGTCCGGGGTTCCCATGCTGGAAGCGCGGTACGAAGGGCGGGCCGATTTCCAGGAGTACAAGCGCCGCACCAGCGCGTTTTTCCCGCTGCCGCCCCGAAGCTGAAGGAGGCGCCCATGCGCCCGTCCGTGATCGTTTTCGCGCTCTCTATTCCTTTCGTCATCCTGCTGGACTACCTCTGGCTGGGTCGGCTGGCGAAGCGGTTCTACCTGGCCGAGCTGGGCCATTACGTCCGCCGGCGGGGGGACGAGATCCTCCCGGTCTACTGGGCCGCCGCGCTGGTCTACATCCTGATTCCCCTGGGGGCGGTGCTGTTCGCCCTGCCGCGGGTGGACCCCGGAAACGCGACCCTCTCGTCGATCGGCTGGGGAGGGCTGTACGGACTGGTCCTGTACGGGGTGTACGACTTCACCAACATGGCCACGCTGGAGCGCTGGCCGGTCCGGATGGTCTGGGTGGACCTTTGCTGGGGCTGCTTCCTCTGTGCCGCCACGACGGTCTTCTCCTCCCGGGTTGCGTACTGGGTCGGGTGAGCGGGGAGGGGACGGGATGAGGATCGCCATCGTCGGGGGCGGCGTCTCCGGGCTGACGGCGGCCCACCTTCTCTGCGCGGATCACGACGTCACCCTGTTCGAGGCGAACGACTACCTGGGCGGCCACACCAACACGTTGGACGTTCCGCTCGACGGGAGAAGCTGGGCCGTCGACACCGGCTTCATCGTCTTCAACGAGCGGACCTACCCCAACTTCATCCGGCTGCTCGACCGGCTCGGAGTGGGTTCCCGGGAAAGCGTGATGAGCTTCTCGGTCTCCAGCGAGCGGACCGGCCTGGAGTACTGCTCCGCGACCCCGAACACCCTGTTCGCCCAGCGGGGGAATCTGGCCAGCCTCTCCTTCTGGCGGATGCTCCTGGAGATCGTCCGCTTCAACCGCGGGCTTCGCCCGCTTTGCGAGCGCGGCGACATGGCGCTCTCCCTGGAGGACTACCTTTCCCGGCAGGGCTTCTCGGCCCGGTTCGTCGACGAGTTCCTCGTGCCCATCGGGAGCGCCATCTGGTCGGCCGACCCGAAGCGGTTCCTCCGCTTCCCGGCGGCGGCCTTCGCGCGCTTCTTCGTCAACCACGGCATCCTCGACCTGGTCGGCCAGCCGAAATGGCGGGTGGTCGAGGGGGGGTCGCGGCAGTACGTGGAGCCGCTGGCGAGACCGTTCCGGGAGAAGGCGCGGCTGTCGTCCCCGGTGACGGCGGTCCGGCGCGCGCCGGACCATGTGGAGGTCGCCGTCCGGGGCGGGCGGCCGGAGCGGTTCGACCAGGTCGTCCTGGCCTGCCACAGCGACCAGGCGCTGGCGATGCTGGCCGACCCCACGGACACGGAACGGGAGCTTCTGTCCGCCATCCCTTACCAGCGAAACGACACGGTGCTGCACACCGACGGCCGGCTGCTCCCGAAGATGGCCCGGGCCCGGGCCAGCTGGAACGTTCACATCCCCCGGGAGGAGCGGGGAGCCGTCTCGCTGACCTACTGGATGAACAAGCTGCAGCGGCTCGACCCCCCGGCGGATTTCTGCGTGACGCTCAACAATCCGGACGCCATCGCCCCGGAGCGGGTCGTCCGCCGCATGGTCTACCATCACCCGGTCTATTCGGAAGGCGCCTTCCTCGCCCAGAAGCGCCGGGACGAGATCAGCGGGGTCAACCGCACCTGGTACTGCGGTGCCTGGTGGGGATACGGCTTCCATGAAGACGGCGTGAACAGCGCCCTGGCCGTCGCCTGGCGCTTCGGAAAGGGGCTCTGATGGAGAGCTGCGTCTACGTGGGGCAGGTCGAGCATCGGCGCGAGGCCCACGCCGGCCACCGGTTCCGGTACCGGATTTTCATGCCCTGTCTCGACCTGGCGGAGCTGGACCGCGTCTTCGAGGGCCGATGGCTCTGGTCGGTCGAAAAGCCCAACTGGGCCAGTTTTCGGCGCTCCGATCACCTCCGGCGGCCCGGGCCCCTCGACGCGGCGGTCCGCGACGTGGTGCGGGAGCAGCTCGGCTTCCGCCCCGCCGGACCCGTCCGCCTTCTGACGCACCTGCGCTACCTTGGCTACTGCTTCAACCCGATCAGCGTCTATTACTGCTTCGGGGAGGACGGGAAGCGGCTCGAGGCGATCGTGGCCGAGGTGCACAACACCCCCTGGGGGGAGGAGTACGCCCGGGCGCTGGACGCCAGGGAGGGTCCGGACCGCGAAGGCCGCTATTCGTACCCGGTGGACAAGGAATTCCACGTGTCGCCGTTCATGCCGATGGACATCGCCTATCGCTGGCATTTCTCCGCGCCGGGGGAGCGCCTGGTGGCCCGGATCGAAAACTTCCGGGAGGGGAACAAGATCTTCGAGGCCGGGCTGGACCTCGAGCGGCGCCCGCTCACCGGGGGGAACCTGGCCCGGGCGTTGCTGCGATGGCCGTTCATGACCGGCATGGTGATCTGGGGGATCTATTGGCAGGCGCTCCGGCTGAAGCTGAAAGGGGTGCCCTATCATCCGCACCCGGGGGAGATGAACGTTACCAAGGGGGCATTCCACAGATGAGGAACGGAAGACAGGCGTGCGGCGGGTATCCCGATGCGGCGCCGGCCCGGATCGGGCCGTTGGATCGCGTGGCCCGGTCGCTGGTCCTGGAATCGCTGTCGCGGTTCGACTCCGGCCGGGTGACGCTGGTCGACGCGGGGCAGCCGGCGGACTTCGGGGAGCCCGGCGCGTCGCTGCGGGCCACGATCCACGTCCACGACCCGCTCTTCTACCGCAGGGTGGCGTTCGGCGGCAGCATCGGCGGCGGGGAGGCCTACATGGACGGGCTCTGGGACTGCGACGACCTGCCCGCCCTGGCCCGGATCCTGGTGCGGAACCGGGAGGCCCAGGTGCGGATGGAAGGCGGCGCGGCATGGGGCGCCCTGGCGGTCCACCGCGTGCTGCACTGGCTGAACGACAACACGCTCCGCGGCAGCCGCCGCAACATCCGGGCGCACTATGACCTCGGGAACGACCTCTTCCGGCTGTTCCTCGACCCCACGATGGCGTATTCCTGCGGCATCTTCGAGAGGGAAGACAGCACCATGGAGGAGGCGTCCGTCGCCAAGTTCGACCGCGTCTGCCGGCGCTTGCGGCTCGGGCCGGAGACGCGCCTGCTGGAGATCGGCACGGGGTGGGGCGGGTTCGCCATCCACGCCGCGCGGAATTACGGCGCCCTTGTCACGACGACCACCATCTCGGAGGAGCAGCACTCCCTCGCGCGGGAGCGGGTCCGGGCCGCCGGCCTGGAAGGGCGGGTCACGCTGCTGAAAGAGGATTACCGGAAGCTTGCGGGCGAGTACGACCGGCTGGCCGCGATCGAGATGATCGAGGCGGTCGGCGACCGCCACCTGCCGGCCTTCTTCGAGGCCTGCTGCCGCCGTCTCAAGCCCGACGGCCTGGCGCTGATCCAGGCCATCACCGTGCCGGACCGGGAATACGCGTGGTACGTCAAGAACCCCGATTTCATCAACCGGTACATCTTCCCCGGCGGCTGCTGCCCGTCGCTGGGGGCGATGACCGCGGCCGCGGCAGCGCGGACCGACTTCCGGCTGGTCCGGCTGGAGGACTTCACCCCCCATTACGCCCGGACGTTGCGGGAGTGGCGTAAAAACTTCCACGCCCGCCTGCCCGAGGTGCGCGCGCTGGGGTACGACGACCGCTTCGTCCGGATGTGGGACTGCTACCTGTCTTTCTGCGAGGGGGGTTTCGCCGAGCAGCACACCGGGCTGCTGCAGCTTCTCTACGCCCGCCCGGGGTTCAGGGTGGATCCGCCGGCATAGTCCGGGGGGATTGCCCGGATGATCGCGTTTCTCGATGTCCATTACAAAAGCGAC
>CAZTFC010000010.1:0-59918 GCA_964612075.1 uncultured bacterium | reverse complement strand
AGCGCAGGTGAGGAGGCCAGGGAGGGCCGACGAACCGGTAGCGAAGGGGGACATCTCCTCCGAACAGGAGCCTGCCGGTCTCAGTGCGTCAGGACGTCCTCGTCCGGCGAGCCCTGCCGGTCCGGCGCGGCGGGCGGCGCGCCTCCCGGCTCATCGGCGCGCCCATCCCGCTTCTTCGCCAGGGGGATCGCCAGCGCCATCACCTCGTCCATGTGGCCCACGAAGTGGATCTCGAGGTAGTTCTTGATCTTGCCGGGGACCTCGGCCAGGTCCTTCTCGTTCTCCCGGGGCAGGATGACGGTCTTGACGCCGCCGCGATGCGCCGCCAGCAGCTTCTCCTTCACCCCGCCGATCGGAAGCACCCGCCCACGCAGCGTGATCTCGCCGGTCATCGCCAGGTCGTTGCGTGCGGGCACCCGCAGCAGGGCGGACGCCAGCGCCGTGGCCATGGTGATCCCCGCGGAGGGGCCGTCCTTCGGGGTTGCGCCCTCCGGCACGTGGATGTGGATGTCGAGCTTCTGATAGAAGTCCTTGTCGAGCCCCATGAGCTCGGCGCGCGTCCGGATGTACGACAGCGCCGCCTGGGCGGACTCCTGCATCACCTCGCCCAGCTTGCCCGTGATCTTGAGGTTCCCCTTCCCGGGCAGGATGGCGACCTCGATCAGCAGCAGCTCGCCCCCGAACTCGGTCCACGCCAGCCCCGTCGCCACTCCGACCGACTCCTTGTCCTCGGCCTCGCCGTACCGGTACCGCGTGACGCCCAGGTACTTCCGGACCGCCTTCGGCGTGACGACGATCCGCTGGGGCGTCTCGGACTTCACGACCTCCCGGGCGATCTTGCGGCAGACGGAGGCGATCTCGCGCTCGAGGCTGCGCACGCCGGCCTCCCGCGTGTAATAGCGGATGACCTGGAGGATCGACTTGTCGCTGAAGAGGACCTTCTCCTTCGACAGCCCGTGCTCCTCTACCTTCTTCGGGACCAGGTACCCCTTCGCGATGTGCAGCTTCTCGACCTCGGTGTAGCCGGACAGCCGGATGATCTCCATCCGGTCCTGGAGCGGAGCGGGGATCCCCTGCATCATGTTCGCCGTCGTGATGAACAGCACGTCCGAAAGGTCGTAGTCGACGTCCAGGTAGTGGTCGTTGAAGGTGTTGTTCTGCTCGGGGTCGAGAACCTCCAGCAGGGCGGCCGACGGGTCGCCGCGGAAGTCGGTGGTCATCTTGTCGACCTCGTCGAGCAGGAAGACGGGGTTCACCGTCCCGGCCTTCTTCATCTGCTGCATGATCTTGCCCGGGAGCGCCCCGATGTAGGTGCGGCGGTGGCCGCGGATCTCGGCCTCGTCCCGCACCCCGCCCAGCGACATGCGGACGAACTTGCGCCCCATCGCGCGGGCGATCGACCGGGCCAGGGAGGTCTTGCCGACCCCCGGCGGCCCCACGAAGCACAGGATCGGGCCCTTCAGCTTGTCGACAAGCTTGCGGACGGCGAGGTACTCGAGGATCCGCTCCTTTACCCTCTCGAGCCCGTAGTGGTCCTCGTCGAGCACCCGCTCCGCCTCGGTGATGTCGAGCTTGTCCTCGGTGCGCTCCTGCCACGGGATGGAGACGAGCCAGTCGATGTAGTTCCGGCTGACGGTGGCCTCCGCGGACATCGGCGACATCATCTTGAGTTTTTTAAGCTCCTTCTGGCACCTCTGGAGCGCCTCCTTGCTCATCCCGCGGCCCTGGATCTTCTCATCGAGCTCGTCGAGCTCCGAGCGCCCCTCCTCCCCGTGCCCCAGCTCCTTCTGGATGGCCCGCATCTGCTCGTTCAGGTAGAACTCCCGCTGCGACTTCTCCATCTGCTTCTTGACGCGTCCCCGGATCCTCTTCTCGAGCTCGAGGACCTCGATCTCGGCCTCCATCAGGACGAGGAGCTTCTCCAGCCGCTCCCCGACGGAGTCGATCTCGAGGACCGCCTGCCGGTCGGCCACCTTGAGCGGGAGCTGGGCGGCCAGGGTGTCGGCGAGCCGGGAGGCGTCGGTGATGGAGGTCACCTGCTCCACCAGGTCCTGGGGGACCTTCTTGCTCATCTTGGTGAAGCCCTCGAAGGAGGTGATGACGTTGCGGACCATCGCCTCGGCCTTCGGGCCGGTCAGCGGCACCGGGATCGATTCCTCGACGGTGACCTGGAAGTACCGGTCGTTGGGGAGGTAGTGCAGGATCCTCCCCCGCTGGCGTCCCTCCACCAGCACCTTCACAGTGCTGTCGGGGAGCTTCAGCATCTGGATGATGTGGCTCATCGTGCCGATCTTGTGGATGTCTTCCTCCACGGGGTCATTCGTGGAGGGGTCGATCTGCGAGGAGAGGAAGATGAGGCGGTCGAAGGACAGGGCCGCCTCGAGGGCGGCGATGGACTTGTCCCGCCCGACGAACAGGGGGACCACCATGTGCGGGAACACGACGATGTCCCGCAGCGGGAGAAGCGGGTAGATCTTCTTGTGCTCTTCCATCGTCACGGATCTCCCCTGGCCCGTTCCCGTCAGGCGAGCTCCGCCGTCTTTCCGTGGACGATCTCCGGCGGCACCTTGCCGGAGACGACGTCCTCGTTGACGATGCACTTCCTGATGTTGGTCTGGGACGGGATCTCGTACATCACGTCGAGCATGATGTGCTCGATGATGGAGCGCAGCCCCCGCGCCCCGGCCTTCCGCTCGATGGCCTGCTTCGCGATCGCGTGCAGCGCCTCGTCGGTGAACTCGAGCTTCACGTTCTCGAACTCGAACAGCCGCTGGTACTGGCGGACCAGCGCGTTCTTCGGCCGGGTGAGGATCTGGACCAGCGCGTCCTCGGAGAGCTCGTGCAGCGTCGCGAGGACCGGGAGCCGCCCGACGAACTCGGGGATGAGCCCGAACTTGATCAGGTCCTCGGGCTGGCTCTGCTCGAGGAGCCTGCCCAGGTTGCGCTCGCTGCGGGACACGATGTCGGCGGCGAAGCCCATGGTCTTCTTCGCCGTGCGCCGCTCCACGATGGACTCGAGCCCCACGAAGGCGCCCCCGCAGATGAACAGGATGTTCGTCGTGTCGACCTTGATGAACTCCTGCTGCGGGTGCTTGCGGCCGCCCTTGGGGGGGACGTTGGCGACCGTCCCCTCGAGGATCTTCAGCAGCGCCTGCTGGACCCCCTCGCCCGATACGTCCCTGGTGATGGAGGGGTTCTCGGACTTGCGGGCGATCTTGTCGATCTCGTCGATGTAGACGATCCCCCGCTGCGCCTTGTCGACGTCGTAGTCGGCGGCCTGGAGCAGGGAAAGGATGATGTTCTCGACGTCCTCGCCGACGTACCCCGCCTCGGTCAGCGTGGTCGCGTCCGCGATGGTGAACGGGACGTTCAGGATGCGCGCCAGCGTCTGGGCGAGCAGCGTCTTCCCGCTCCCGGTGGGGCCCAGAAGCAGGATGTTCGACTTCTGGAGCTCCACGCCTTCGCCGCCGCGCGCCTCGATCCGCTTGTAGTGGTTATAGACGGCCACCGAGAGGATCTTCTTCGCGCGTTCCTGCCCGATGACGTATTCGTCGAGGGTCTTGTTGATCTCGGCCGGCTTCGGGATACGGCGCCGTTTTTCCTCGAGATTCCCCTCGACCTCGTATTCCTCGGAGATGATGTCGTTGCACAGCTCGACGCACTCGTCGCAGATGTAGACCGTGGGGCCCGCGATGAGCTTCCGGACCTCGTTCTGGGCTTTCCCGCAGAAGGAGCAGACCAGAAGGTTCGCCTTGTCGTTGAATTTCCGGGTCAATGGAACCTCCGTCAGTCGACCAGGGGCTTGATCGAAGGAGCGCGCTTGGCGACCACTTGATCGATTATACCATACGCCTTCGCCTGCTCCGCCGACATGTAGTAATCCCTCTCGGTATCCGCCGCGATCCGGTCCAGCGGCTGCCGCGTGTGCTTCGCCAGGATCCCGTTCAGGTGCTCCCGCAGCCGCAGGATCTCTTCCGCCTGGATCTTGATGTCGGTGGCCTGCCCCTGCGTTCCGCCCATCGGCTGATGGATGAGGATCCGGGCGTTGGGGAGCGCCGTCCGCTTCCCGTCGGCCCCGCCCGCCAGCAGGATGGCCGCCATGGAGGCCGCCTGACCCAGGCAAACCGTCGAAACCTGGGGCTTTATGAACTGCATCGTGTCGTAGATGGCCATTCCGGCGGTGACGATCCCCCCCGGTGAGTTGATGTAGAGGTTGATGTCCTTGTCCGGGTCCTCCGCCTCGAGGAACAGCAGCTGGGCGATCACGAGGTTGGCGATGTCGTCGTCGATCGGGCTTCCGATGAACACGATCCGGTCCTTCAGCAGGCGGGAATAGATGTCGTACGCCCGCTCGCCGCGGCTGGTCTGCTCGACTACCATCGGAACCAGGTTCATTCGGCCACCTCTTCCTTCACTTCGGCATTCTCCAGCAGGAAATTCATCACTTTTCGCTCCATCAGGCGGTCCCGGAGGGAGTCCATCTTCTCCTCGGAGCTGTACTTCTCCCGGATCTCCTCGAACGGACGCCCTTCGATCTCCGCGATCCCCTTCATCTCGGCCTCGATCTCCGAATACGGGACGTCGAGGTTCTCCTGCCGGGAGATCGCCTCGATGAGCAGCCCAACCCGCACGTTGTGCTCCGCGCTGAATTTCAGCCGCTCGTGCATCTCGTCGAAGTCGAGCCGGGTCTTCTTCAGGTCGACGCCGGAGGATTCCATGTGCTCGATGGTGCTCCCGATCATCGCCATCGTCTGGCGCTTCACCAGCGTCGGGGGGACCTCGATGGGGTTGCGCTCGGCGAGCTTGCGCCGGATCTCCTCGTCCGTCGCGTGCCGGCTCTTGCTCCCGGCCTCCCTCTCGAGCTTCTCCCGCATCTTCACCCGCAGGTCCGCAAGGCCCTCCACGCCGAACCCCCGCACGAACTCGTCGTCGAGGACGGGGAGGCTCCTCTCCCGCACGGTAAAGACCTTCACCTTGAAGTCCACGGTCTTGCCGGCGTACTTCGAGTGGGGATGGGTGGCCGGGTACACGACCCGGAAGGAGCGCTCGTCCCCCGCGCCGACGCCCATCATGTTGTCCTCGAACTCCTGCCCGAACGGGATGCCGTTGATGAGGACGATCGAGGTTTTCTCGTTCTCGTCCACCGGCTCGCCGCCGTCCGTCACCGCGCTGAAGGAGAACTCCGCCAGGTCGCCGCGCTGCGCCTTGCGCCCCTGCTCGGGCAGGAACTTGGCGTGAGGGGTCCGGAGCCGCTCGATCGCCGCCTCGACGTCCTCGTCCTTCACCTTCTCCTGCCCTGTCCGGACGGGGATCCCCTTGTAGTCCTTCGCCTCCACCTCGGGGACCACCTCGACGACGACGGAGAACGTGAAGGGCTCCCCGGAGGCCACCTTCCCCGCGTCCACCTTCCCGAGGGACAGGATCTTGATGTCCTTCTCCTTCACGACGTCGGCCAGCGTCTCCCGCGCGATCCGGTCGGAAAGGTCCTTCTCCACGGATTCCTTGAACATCCGCCTCACCATGTCGATGGGCGCTTTCCCCCTGCGGAATCCCTTCAGCGGCACCTCCCTTCGGATCTCCGCGAACTGCTCCTCGATCCGCTGGTCGACCTCCTCGGCAGGTATCTCGACCGTGATCTTCGTTTCGACGCTCGACACGGCGTCAATGCTCGTCTTCATGGCTTTCCGGTTCCCCTGTCTATTTAGATTGGGCCAAAGATCCCCCGGGTTCTGGTGCGAGAGGAGGGACTTGAACCCTCATGGTTGCCCACCGGATCCTAAGTCCGGCGCGTCTGCCATTCCGCCACTCTCGCACTTCGCGGAAAGGGCCGAAACAGATACTGTAATCGATTACGGCTGCGGGATCAACGGTCGGCGGACGGGTCCTTCTCGGGAAGGCAAAGGGCCTCCACGGCGGCCGCTTCCTGGTCGAACTGCATTCCGAAGATGAAGAAGCCCGGGGGGCTTTCCACGCTCCGGAACCACGCCACGGTCCCCTCGACGCGGATCGGAGGCTGCCCCTCGGGCAGGATCGTTGCATCGATCCGGTTATGGTGGATCATCAGCGTGTCGTACATGATGTGGAGCCCGTCCGGCGCGATGCGGGGCGTTACCACGGACATGCCCTTCGGGGAGAGGTCCTTGACCGTTCCGGTCACGGGGGAAGAGACGCGCAGGGGGTCTTTCCCGCTGCGGACGGTGAACACGACGGTGGCCACGGGATAATACCTCTCCTTTCTGCGCCTGTCCTTGCCGAACAGGGTCGTCATCCGGCCGGCTCTTCCTTCTTCTCCTCGTCGAGACGCCGCAGCCCTTCCATCATGAGCTGCATCTCGTCCATCTCGATCGTGCGGAGCTTGGTCGACTGGCCATGCGCGATGGTGAAAGGCCCCTCCTGCCAGCGGAGCATCTCGTAGAAGGCCGCCTCGCCGGAGACCGGCCCGCGCTCCGCATGGCGTATCCGGCCGTTTTCGAAAAAGATCCTTCCTTCCCCGATCGGCCCCTTGATGCTGACGCAGGCCGTCTTGAGCCCCAGGTGGAGCGTCTGCACGATCTCCGGGATGCCGAGGTTCTTCAGGTCCCCGACGACGCCCGTGACCTGGCCCGAAGCGGCTCCCCCTTTCCTCCATTTCGCGTCACGCCGGATGATGTTCCTGATCCGGGCGCCCAGCACCGAGAGGTCGACCGGCTTCGTGAGGAAATCCTCGGCCCCCAGGTGAAGGGCGTCGATCTTCGACTGCGGATCGTCCTTCCCGCTGATGAAGATCAGCGGGGTGTCGCCGACCGGGGGACCCAGCTCCCGGATCTTCCGGAACATCTCGATCCCGTCCATCCCGGGCATCATGATATCAGATACGATGAGATCGGGGGCCGATTTCTCCACGTTTTCGAGCACGTCCTGCGCGTTGTCGTAGGTGGCGACGTCGAACCCCTCGTTGACGAGCCGAAGCTTGATGAGGGTGAGGTAGTCGATCTCGTCGTCGACCATCATGATCTTGGGCTTGGGCCCCATCCCCCGGTAGAAGTACTTGCGGTCCACCACCGTGGAGAACACCTCGACCACCTCGGGATCGAACTGCGTGCCCACGTTCTTGTGCAGCTCGTGGATCGCCTCTTCCTTGGTCAGGCTTCGGCTGCGGTACGGCCGGTGCGCGGTCATCGCGGCGAAGGCGTCGACCACGGAGAGGATCCGGGCCCCGATGGGGATCTCCCGCCCTTTCAGGCCGCTCGGGTACCCCTTCCCGTCGTACCGCTCGTGATGATGTATGATGATCGGCTTGATTTTCCAGGGAAAATCGATCGACTCGATGACCTTGGCCCCGTTTTCGCAATGGCCCCGGAGCGTCTTGTACTCCACTTCGGTGATCTCCCGCTTCCCCTGGAGGATGTCGCTTTTTATCCCGACGCGGCCGATGTCGTGGAGGAGGGCCCCCACGACGATCTCGTCGATCGTCTCCTGGGAGAGCTTCATCTCCTCCGCGATCGATCGGGCGTACTCCATGGTGATGTGGGAATTCCCCCCGAAGAACGGGTCGTTGATCTCCTGCAGCCCGACCATCACGTCGATCGTGTCGATCAGGCATTTCTTCAGCCGCTCGAGCCGCTCGTCGGGGGCGGGCGCGGGGGCGGCCGGGACGGGCATCGAGCTTCCCCCCTGGAGCAGCTCGAGCACCTCGCGCTGGTCGAGGATGAAGTCGGAGAAGCCGAACCGCAGGACGTCGTCCGAGCTGCGGATCGTCGTGAAGGAGGACAGGACGACCACCTGGGTCTTCGGCGAAGCCTTCACCAGGCGTTTCTTCAGCTCCACTCCGGAGAAGTCGGGAAGGAGCTGGTCCACGAGGGCGCAGTCGATGGACGAGCTCGTCGCGATCTTGACCGCCTCGGCGCCGGACCCCGCCAGGACGACGTGGTATCCCTCCTCGGTGAAGAGCTTCAGGAGCATGTCCCGGACGGCGGCGTCGTTGTTGACGATCAGGGCCGACCGGGGCGCCGCCTGCGCTGGCGCCATCTCAACCCTCCCGGACGTCGGTCCCGGTCATCGCGGAAGGGACCGGCACCGACAGCAGATTCAGTATCGTGGGGGCGACGTCCTCCAGGGCGCGGTCCTCCCGGAGGCGCCCGCCGCGGGCCCGCGGGTCCGCCAGGATCAACGGCACGAGGTTGGTCGTGTGCGCCGTGTGGGGGCCGCCCGTCTTCGGGTCGATCATGGTTTCGGCGTTGCCGTGGTCCGCCGTCACGAGCGCCACCCCGCCGATCTCCCACACCTTCTCGACCACCTTGCGTACGTTCCGGTCGACCGCCTCGACCGCGCGGATCGCCGCGGGCAGGACGCCGGTGTGCCCCACCATGTCGCAATTGGCGAAGTTGAGGATCATCAGGTCGTGGTTCCCCGAGCCGATCTCCGCCACCGCGCGGTCCCCCACGGCGTCCGCGCTCATCTCGGGCTTCAGGTCGTACGTGGCGACGGCCGGCGACGGGATCAGCACGCGCGACTCGCCCGGGAACACCTTTTCCTCCCCGCCGTTGAAGAAGTAGGTGACGTGCGCGTATTTCTCCGTTTCCGCGATCCGCAGGTTCCGCAGGCCGTGGGCAGCGAGCGCCCGGGCCAGGATGTCTTCCATCGTCTGGGGCGGGAACGCCACCGGAAGCCCGAAGCCCTCGTCGTAGGTGGTCAGGCAGGCATAGGACAACGGGATCGGCCCGGGAACGGGGAACCGGTCGAACCCCGCCTGGGTCAGCGCCCGGGTGATCTCCCGCATGCGGTCCGCGCGGAAATTGTAGCAGATGACCGAATCCCCGGGAGAAATGCAGCCTACGGGCCTGCCGTCCCGCACGATCACCGACGGCTCGATGAACTCGTCGGTCGTCCCGGCCGCGTAGGAAGCCGCGACCGCGGCGACGGGGTCCTCGAAGCGCTTCCCCTCCCCGCGGACCATCGCCTTGTAGGCCCGCTCGACGCGGTCCCACCGGTTGTCGCGGTCCATCGCGTAATACCGGCCGATGACCGTGGCCACTTCCCCGACGCCGATCCTCCCGGCCTCCGCGAGAAGGGCTTTCAGGTGCTCCACGCCGCTCCGGGGCGGGGTGTCGCGGCCGTCGAAGAACGGGTGGACGAAAACGTGCCGCACCCCGGACTCCTTCGCCATGCGGAGGAGGGCGTAGACGTGGGTGTGGAGCGAGTGCACCCCCCCGTCGGACAGGAGCCCCATGAGGTGAAGCGCCCTGCCGCCCTCGCGGGCCGCGTCCATGGCGGCCCGCAGCACCGGGTTGCGGAAGAAGTCGCCGTCGCGGATCGACTTCGAGATCCGGACGAGGTCCTGGTAGACCACCCGTCCCGCGCCGAGGTTCAGGTGGCCGACCTCGGAGTTCCCCATCTGGCCGGCAGGCAGGCCGACCCGCTCCTCGGAGGCGTGGATCCGCGTCCGGGGGAACTCCGCCCACAAGCGATCGTGGAAAGGCGTGGCGGCCAGGGCCACCGCGTTGCCTTCCGGCTCCTCGCGGCAACCCCAGCCGTCCATGATGACCAGCGCTACGAACGGTCGTTTCATCTCAAATATTATAGAACACTCCCCTGCCGTCGAACCGGGCCGTTTCCCCGAGCTCCTCCTCGATCCGTAGGAGCTGGTTGTACTTCGCGATCCGGTCCGTCCGCGAAGCCGAGCCGGTCTTGATCTGGCCGGTGGACAGCCCCACGACGAGGTCGGCGATCGTGCTGTCCTCGGTCTCACCCGACCGGTGCGACACCACGGCGGTCCACCCGGCCCGCTTGGCCATCTCGATGGACTCGACCGTCTCGGTGACGGTGCCGATCTGGTTCAGCTTGACAAGAACCGAGTTGGCGACACCCTTCTCGATCCCCTTGCGGAGGATCGACGGATTGGTCACGAAGATGTCGTCCCCGACGATCTGGATCTTCTTCCCCATCGCCTCGGTGAAGATCTTCCACCCTTCCCAGTCGTCCTCGGAGAAGCCGTCCTCGATGGAGACGATCGGGTACTGGCGGCACAGGTTCTCGTAGTACTTCACCATCTGCTCCGCGTTCCGCTTCGAGCCGTCCGACTTCCGGAAGACGTATTTCCCCTTCTCCCCGAACTCGGAGGCGGCGGCGTCGAGGGCGATGCAGACGTCCCGGCCCGGCTTGTAGCCCGCCTTCACGATCGCCTCGAGGATCACCTCGATCGCCTCGGCGTTCGACCGCAGGGAGGGGGCGAAGCCGCCCTCGTCCCCGACGTTCGTGTTCAGCCCCTTGCCCTTGAGCACCTTCTTCAGGTGGTGGAACGTCTCGACCCCCATCCGCAGGGCGTCCGAAAAGCTCTTCGCCCCGACGGGCATCGCCATGAACTCCTGGATGTCCACGTTGTTGTCGGCGTGCGAGCCGCCGTTCAGGATGTTCATCATCGGGACGGGGAGGGTGCACCCCCCCACGCCGCCCAGGTACCGGTAGAGCGGCAGGCCGCAGGCGTCGGCGGCCGCGCGCGCGACCGCGATCGACACGCCGAGGATGGCGTTCGCGCCGAGCTTCCCCTTGTTGGCCGTCCCGTCGAGGCCGATCAGCGTCCGGTCGATCAGCGCCTGGTCCACCGCGTCGTACCCGAGGAGCCGAGGCGCGATCACCTTGTTGACGTTGCGGACCGCCTTCGTGACGCCCTTCCCCAGGAAATATTTCGGGTC
Source organism: uncultured bacterium (assembly GCA_964612075.1). Classification (GTDB taxonomy): domain Bacteria; phylum Desulfobacterota; class Deferrimicrobia; order Deferrimicrobiales; family Deferrimicrobiaceae; genus UBA2219. The sequence continues at coordinate 49,248 of CAZTFC010000010.1, read as the reverse complement.
GCCGTCGCGCAGCTCCACCGCCTCCCGGGTGCCCGTGGACGCCCCGGAAGGCACGATGGCCCGCCCTTCCGCCCCCGACTCGAGCAGCACCTCGACCTCGACGGTCGGGTTCCCGCGCGAGTCGAGCACCTGCCTTCCGTGAACGTCGATGATCATCGTCATGCCGCCTTCCTCCTCCATGCGAAGAATCGAATTACGGGTGAACGAATTCCTTTCCCCCCTGGCGCACGGAAAGCACGGGGCACGGGGCCATCCGCACCACTTTCTCGGCCGTGCTGCCGAAGATCACGTGCTCCACCCCGGTGCGCCCGTGGGTCCCGATGACGATCAGGCCGGCGCCCGTTTCCCGGGCGGCGCGGATGATCTCCCTGTACGGGACGCCGGAGACGATCCGCGTCTCCACGCCGGGAAGGCCCTGCAGATGCGAGGCGAGGAACCGGTCCATCTCCTCCCGGCAGTACGCTTCCATGCGCCCGCGCAGCAGCTCGATCGGGACCTCGCCGCGGAACATCGGGTCGAGCGCCGCGGGCTCGTCCATCACGTGGAGGACGAGCAGCCCGGACCCGAAGTGCTCCGCCAGCCGGCGCGCGGCCCGCGCCGCCTCCGCGGAGCAATCGGAGAAATCGGAGGGCAACAGGATCTTCGAGAACATGTCTCCCCTCCCTTAAAAATACGCCCCGGCCGATTCGCATGGGTCGGCCGGGGCCGGATATACCGCTATATCGGACCGCTATATCGGAACAGCGAACGGCTTCGCGCTACTTCTTCTTCCCGCCGACCGCCTCCTTCAGCGACTTGCCCGCGGTGAACTTGGGAATCTTCGCCGCCTTGATCTTGATGGCCTCGCCGGTCTGGGGATTGCGCCCCATCCGCGCCTTCCGGTTGCTGACGCCGAAGGTCCCGAAGCCGGTCAGGGTCAGCTTCTCGCCCTTCTTAAGGCACTTCGTGACCGCGTTCAGAAACGCATCGACAGCCGCCTCCGCCTGCCCTTTGCCGATCTCTGCCTCCGCGCGAATGGCCTCGACCAGTTCCGCCTTCGTCATCTGCCGAACCTCCCGTAATTTTTATGGGCTCTCCGGGACCCGGAGAAAAACGCAGATTTGAAGCGCCTTGGATTGATTTCATTAATCCCGAAAGGCGTTCTCGTGTCAAGGCCAAACCAAAGGCGCGCGGGCGCCCGACGGGCCACGCCGGAACTTGCGATGCGACATTGATATAATGAAACGTTATGCCGAGCCGCAAGATGTTCCTCATCTGCACGGTACTTTCCGTGCTCTTCCACATGGCCCTGTTCTGGCTGGCGTCCGTCCTCCCCGCGCCGTCCGCCCGCAAGGAAGAGGTGATGATGGTCGAGATGGCGGACATCCCGCGGTCCGCCGACTTCCTGCCGCCGCAGGCCGGCGTCATCGAGAGGCCGCCGCCCGCGGCGCCGCGCCCGGCGCCCCGCAAGGGCAAGCCGCCGGCCGAGATGATAGGGCGCGTCCCGGACCTGCCCGTGAAGCCGGACCTCCCCCCCGAGAGATCGTTCCCCGCCCCGCGTCCGAAAGCCGGAACGGAAGAAGAGCCGCGGGAACGGGAGGAGCGGCAGGCGAAGGCGGAAAGCGCGCCTCCCGGCCCCGCGCAGGAGCCCGCGGGGCGCGAGGGGAAAAGCGCCCCGCCCTCTACCGGATCCCCGCGCTCCCTGCGCGACCTGACTCCCTCCCTCGGGAAGCTGGTGATGGCGCGCGACGAGCCGTCGGGCGGGCGCGGGAAAGGGGAAACGCGCGGCAACTCCGTGGGCACCGGGGGGAAGGCCACAGGAAAGGAAGGCGTCACGGAGGAGGGCGGCGGCGGCTTCCGGCTGACGCCGCTGAACGCGCCGGAGATCCAGTACATCTCCTACTTCGCCTCGATCAAGAGGAAGATCGAGCTGGTGTGGCAGTACCCTTACGACGCCGCCGTCCACGGGATCCAGGGGGACCTGCAGATCGACTTCGTGATCGGGCGCAGCGGGAAGGTGGAGGGGATCGAGCTGGTCCGGGGCTCGGGGCACAAGATCCTCGACGACGAGGCGGTCCGCTCGATCCGCAAGGCGTCGCCCTTCGACCCCATCCCCGCCGAGTACAAGATCCCCAACCTGGTCATCCGCGGGCGGTTCATCTACGTCCACGGGGGCGCGCTGCGCCTGCGCTGAAAAAACGTCTACCCTTCCTCCGCCCGCCTCTCGTATTCCTCGGGGTCCAGCAGGGCGCCGATCTCCGCGGAGTTCGCGGGGCGCACCTCCAGAAGCCAGCCGTCGCCGTAAGGGTCGTCCGTGACCCTCCGGGGAACGCTCTCGGCCCCGGCGTTCAAGCCGGTCACGGTGCCGGTGACGGGGGAAACGAGCTCGAAGACGGTGAAGGAGGACTCCACGAGCCCGATCGGCTCGCCCGCCGCGATGTCCGTCCCCCGCGGCGGCAGCTCCACGAAGACCGCGTCCCCGAGGAAGACCTTGGGCACGTGCGTCAGCCCCACGCGGACGTCCCCGCCGGGGGCGCCCATCGCCCAGACATGCGACCTGGAGTACTTCCGGTCGGGCGGGCAGATCACGGAAGCGTCCGCAGGGCCGCTTCGTAGGTGTTCTGGAGGAGCATGGCGATGGTCATCGGGCCGACCCCGCCGGGAACGGGGGTGATGGCCCCCGCCGTTTCCCTCGCTTCCTCGAAGGCGACGTCGCCGCAGAGCTTCCCCGCCGCGTCGCGGTTCATCCCCACGTCGATGACGACCGCTCCCGGCTTGATCCAGGAGCCGCGGATCATGGCTCCCCTGCCGACCGCCGCGACCACCACGTCCCCGGTGCGGACGACGGACGGGAGGTCCATGGTGCGGGAGTGGCAGATCGTCACCGTCGCGTGGCGCGACAACAGGAGCATGGCGGCGGGCTTGCCCACGAGATTGCTGCGCCCGACGACCACGGCGTGCTTCCCCTTGAGCTCCACCTTCTCGTGGTCGAGCATCCGGAGGATACCGTAAGGGGTGCAGGGGATGAACCCGGCGCCCCCCGTGAACAGGAGGCCGGCGTTCACCGGGTGGAGGCCGTCGACGTCCTTGCGGGGGTCGATCGCCTCGATCACCCTCTTCGCGTCGATCTGGCGAGGCAGCGGAAGCTGGACGAGGATGCCGTGCACGGAGGCGTCGGCGTTGAGCCGCTCCACCGTTTCGAGGAGCTCCGGCTCCCTCGTGTCCGCGGGAAGGTCGATCTGGCGGGAGACGAATCCCGCCTCGTCCGCGGCTTTCCCCTTGTTGCGCACGTAGACCTGGGAAGCGGGGTCGTCCCCCACCAGGATGACCGTGAGGCCGGGCCGGACCCCCGTGCGCGCCGCGAGCTCCGCGGCCTTCGCCTTGACCTCCGCGCGAACCGACGCGGCGATCGCCTTCCCGTCGATCAGCCTTGCGGACATCCCTTTCCCTCCCTGTCAATCGGGATCGCTGGCCAGCTTCGGCAACGGCTTCTTCGAGGCGGCGGGAGCGGCGGGCGCCCCCTCCTTCTTCCCCTTCGGGGACGCGGGGCCCTTCTCCGGCACCTGCGACTTCTTTCCGTAGTCGGTGACGTACCACCCCGAACCCTTGAGCACGAACTTCCCGCCCGAGATCTTCATCTTCGCCCTCGCGCCGCACTCGGGGCATTTCACGACCGGCTTCTCCCCGATCCCGTGGAGCTCCTCCGTGAGCGCGCCGCACTTCGGGCACATGTATTCGTAGATCGGCATGGCTTTCCTGAAAACCTCCCGATGGACTCCCTGCGATGAAACTCAAAAGGCGCTCCCCGGGCCTTGCGCGGCCCGGGGAGCGCCCGCCCTTCTTCCGGTATTCTAATACATGCCGCCGCCGGGACCCGACGGGTGCATCGGCATCGGGTTGGCCGCCTTCTCCTCGGGCTTGTCGGCGATGGCGCACTCGGTGGTGATCATGAGGCCCGCCACCGACGCGGCGTTCTGCAGGGCCACGCGGGTCACCTTCGTCGGGTCGAGGATGCCGGCCTTCATCAGGTCCTCGAACTCCTCCGTCCCGGCGTTGTACCCGAAGTTGCCCTTGCCGGACTTGATCTTGTCGACGATGACGCCGCCGTCCTGGCCGGCGTTGATCGCGATCTGCTTGGCCGGCTCGTACAGCGACCGCTTCACGATGTCCACCCCGGCCTGCTGGTCGCCGTGGCCCATCTTCAGGGAGTCGAGGGCGACCGCCGCCCGGATGTAGGCGACGCCGCCGCCCGGGACGATCCCCTCCTCGACCGCGGCGCGGGTCGCGTGCAGGGCGTCCTCGACGCGGGCCTTCTTCTCCTTCATCTCGGCCTCGGTGGCCGCGCCGACGTTGATCACCGCCACGCCGCCGACGAGCTTGGCCAGCCGCTCCTGCAGCTTCTCCTTGTCGTACTCGGAGGTGCTCTCCTCGATCTGGGCGCGGATCATCTTCACCCGGGCCTCGATGTCGGCCTTCTTGCCGGCGCCGTCGATGATCGTGGTGTTCTCCTTGTCGATGACGACCCGCTTCGCGCGGCCGAGGTCGTTCAGCGTGACCGCCTCGAGCTTGATCCCCATCTCCTCGGCGATCGACTTTCCGCCGGTGAGGACCGCGATGTCCTCGAGCATCGCCTTGCGCCGGTCACCGAAGCCCGGGGCCTTCACGGCGGCCGCGGTCAGGGTGCCGCGCAGCTTGTTCACGACGAGGGTGGCCAGCGCCTCGCCCTCGACGTCCTCGGCGACGATGAGCAGCGGCTTGCCGCTGCGGGCGATCTGCTCCAGCACCGGGAGCAGGTCCTTCATGTTGCCGATCTTCTTCTCGTGGACCAGGATGTACGGGTCCTCGAGGACGACCTCCATCCGCTCGGCGTCGGTGACGAAGTACGGGGAGAGGTAGCCGCGGTCGAACTGCATCCCCTCGACGATCTCGAGGGTGGTCTCCATCCCCTTGGCTTCCTCGACCGTGATGACGCCTTCCTTGCCGACCTTGGCCATCGCGTCGGAGATGATGTTGCCGATGGTCTCGTCGTTGTTGGCGGAGATGGTGCCGACCTGGGCGATCTCCTTGGGGTCCTTCGTCTGCTTGGACATCTTCTTGAGCTCGGCGGCGACGGTCTCGACCGACTTGTCGATCCCGCGCTTGAGGTCCATGGGGTTGTAGCCGGCGGCGACCAGCTTCGCCCCCTCGCGGTAGATCGCCTGCGCCAGGACGGTGGCGGTGGTGGTGCCGTCGCCCGCGACGTCGCTCGTCTTGGAGGCGACCTCCTTCACCATCTGAGCGCCCATGTTCTCGTACTTGTCGGCCAGCTCGATCTCCTTGGCCACGGTGACGCCGTCCTTCGTGACGACCGGGGAGCCGAAGGACTTGTCGAGGATCACGTTGCGACCCCGGGGGCCGAGGGTGACCTTGACCGCGTCCGCCAGTGCGTCGACGCCAACCTTGATCTTGGCGCGGGCCTCCTCGCTGAACTTCAGGACTTTCGCCATATCGTACTTCCTCCTTGTGGGTTCTCCAGTATGTGGTTGTCGCCGGTTACTTGTTGAGGACCGCGAGGATGTCGTCCTCGCGCAGGATCAGGTGCTCGACGCCGTCGACCTTGATGTCGGTGCCGGAATACTTGCCGAACAGGATCCGGTCGCCTTCCTTCACCTCGCACGGCACCCGGGTCCCGCTGTCGGAAACCTTGCCGGGGCCCACCGCGATCACGATGCCTTCCTGCGGCTTCTCCTTGGCGCTGTCGGGGATGATGATCCCGCCCCTGGTCTTCGTCTCCTCCTCGACCCGCTTGATCAATACCCTGTCCTGCAACGGCTTGACTTTCATGCTGTCCTCCTCGCGCTGAATTATGGATGCAACCCCGACGGGTGTTAGCACTCGCTTTGGAAGAGTGCTAACAGCGATCATACGAAGGCCGGAAATTCCTGTCAAGGGGGTAACCGGGGAAATGCGGGCTAGAGCTTCCGGCGGGCCATTTCCTCTTCGAAATACTTCCGGTGAAGGATATCCCACTCCCGTTCGCCTTCCTGAACGCGCCGGGAAAGCCGGGAGATCTTTTCGCGGGCGACGGCGTCGGCCTCCTCCTCCGCGCGGGCATACGACGCCAGCACGGCCTTCGCCTCCCGGTGCGCGGCGGGCTCGTCCGGGAAATCGGCCGCCCCGCCCGAAAGGAGCGCCTTCCGCACGAGGTGGGACAGGTGGGAGATGCGGGCTTCGGTCAGGCGCAAGGGGAAATCCTCCTTCTAAAGGACGATGCCGCGCTCCTGCGCGAGGCGCTCCTTGATCTTCTGGAAAAGGATCCGGGTGTTGGCCTGCGGCGCGCCGGGCATCCCCATGTGGCGGTCGAGCAGCTCCCCCGCCTCCCGGTCGAGCTCCTCCTCCCGCTGGATGTCCCTGCGGATTTCGGCGGCCATCCGCGTCACGAGGGCGTCGTCCGGCTCCCTGGGGCGGATCAGCCCCTTGGCCTTCCAGCGCGCCAGGATCGCCAGGCAGATGCGGCGGATCTGGTCGTCCGTGAGCTTCACCCAGGTCTCCCTTTTCGCCCGGGACGCGCCACCCATTCCCGGAAATCGGGGCCGATGACGCCCCGCTTCCGGTATCTTTCCATCGAAACCGCGCAGGGGCAATCCCTCTTCGCGCCGGACAGGGCGGCCGCGGCGGCGATCGCGATCCCCGGGATCGCGTTCTTCGCCGCCTCGACGGCCGAGGCCGAGGCCTCCGGCAGCATCCCCTCGAACAGGTCCCCGCGACGGTACGGGAGGGAGCGGACCCCTTCCGCGTAGTTCGTCACGTAGGCCAGCGGGGCGTAGCAGATCTCCAGCTCCCGCGCGAGGAACGCCTCGGGGCACAGCGTCATGCCGACGAGGTCCGCCCCCGCCGACGCGAGGAACCGGATCTCCGCGGCGGTCTCGAGACGGGGCCCCTCCGTGCAGGCGTATACGCCCCCGAAGCGGAGCCGCCGTCCCCCGCCGGCCCGGACCGCGGCGGCGCGGGCGGCCTCCCGAAGCGCTTCGCAGAACACGGGGCGCTGCCGTATGAAGCCGATCCCCTTCCCCTCGTAGAACGTCGAAGGCCGCCCCCGCGTGAAATCGAGGAGGTCGCCGGGCAGGACGAGGTCGCCGGGGCGGTACCGCCGCGAGACCGCTCCCGGCCCGGTCCACGCGAAGATCCGCTCGACCCCCAGGAGCTTCGCGGCATAGATGTTCGCCCGGTAGTTCACGTAAGGGGCCGTCCTCTCGTACCCGCGCTCCCCGTGGCGCGAGAGGAACAGGAAGCGGAAGCCGTCCTTCCGGCAGAGATGGACCGGGTTGGAGAGGCCGTACGGCGTCCGGACGCGGCGGGTGGAGAGGCGCTCCCCCAGCGTTCCGGGCGGGAGGGCGTACGCCCCGGACCCTCCCAGCAGGAGGACCCGGGGCGCCTCCCTGTCGCCCCGCGGTTTCAGAAGGAGACCCGGACGCCGAAGTTGACGGTCCAGCCGCTCAGGTCCACGTCGCGGTCGAACCCCGAAAAATCGGTGAACTCCGCGTCGACCCAGTGGTATTTCCCCTCGAAGTTCAGCGCCACCCGGGGGCTCAGCCAGAAATCCATGCCGAGCGACATGTAGCCGCCGAAATCGGTGCTGTCGTCGTCGATCCCCAGGACGAGATCGTCGATGCTGGAGAAGTAGAGACCGAGCCCCGCGCCGAGGTACGGCTCGATGACGGGGTTCGGGACGATGAACCGGAGGCCGATGGTCAGCGGGACCACGGCGACCTCGTCGTCGCCCGCCTCCGCCGAGAACGCGCCGAAGGTGCCCTCCACGGCGAAGACCGGCGACACCCGGGAGCCGACCCCGAGGTCGAAGGCGAAGCCGGAGTCGTAGCCCCTCAGCCCGTCGCCGTCCGAGTTGGGGTCGTAGGCCCCGATGTGCCCGAAGAAATACGGCTCCCCCGACTGGGCGTGCCGCTGGCGTACCGGCGGCGTCGCCCTCGGCGGGGGAGGCGGAGGCTCCACCCTGTACCCCCGCTCGTAGCGATCGTACCGGTCGTATTCGGCGGCTTGCCCCGCCCACGCCAGCCCCGCGACCATGAATGCCGCCATCGGCAGAACCAGCCACTTCCTCATCCCGCCCTCCTTTTCCCCCCGGCGACGCCGGGGCCCTGATTCGAGGATATAATGGGTTCTTTGCGCAGACAACTATACGAAACCCGCGCGGGGGATATTCATGATCATCGTAATGAAGCAGGGAGCGGCGAAGAAGGAGGTCCGCGCCGCCATCGCCCGGATCAAGGAGCTGGGGTACGCCCCCCATCCCATCTACGGGAAGGAGCGCACCGTCATCGGCGCCGTCGGGGACGAGCGCGGCAAGATCGTGCTCCAGAGCCTCGAGTCGCTCCCCGGGGTCGAGCGGGTCGTCCCGATCCTGAAACCCTACAAGCTCGCCAGCCGCGAGGTGAAGCCGGAACGGACGGTCGTGCGGATCGCGCCGGGCGTCACCGTGGGAGGACCGCGCGTCCTCGTCATCGCGGGGCCCTGCTCCGTGGAGAGCGAGCAGCAGATGATCTCCACCGCGCTGGCGGTGAAGCAGGCGGGCGCCCACGTGCTGCGCGGCGGGGCGTGGAAGCCGCGCACGTCCCCCTACGCCTTCCAGGGGCTGGAGCTGAAAGGGCTCAAGATGCTGAGGAAGGCGGGCGACGCCGCGGGGATGCCGGTGATCACCGAGGTGATGAACCCCCAGGACGCGGAGGCGATCGCCGAGTACGCGGACATCCTCCAGGTCGGGGCCCGCAACGTGCAGAACTTCACCCTCCTCAAGAGGATCGGCAGGTCGAAGCGTCCCATCCTCCTGAAGCGCGGGATGATGACCACGATCAACGAGTTCCTGATGAGCGCGGAGTACTGCCTCGCCGCGGGGAGCCGCCAGGTGATCCTCTGCGAGCGCGGGATCCGGACCTTCGAGGACTCCACCCGGAACACGCTCGACCTCTCCGCCATCCCGGTGCTGAGGGAGCGCACGCACCTGCCGGTCGTCGTCGACCCGTCCCACGCGACGGGCGTCGCCGCCTACGTCCCGTCGATGTCGTGCGCCGCCGTCGCCGCGGGCGCCGACGGGCTGATGATCGAGGTCCACCCCGCCCCGGAGAAGGCGCTCTCCGACGGGCCGCAGTCGCTCACTTTCGAAAAGTTCGCCGGCCTGATGGATACGATCCGGCCCTTCGTCCAGGCGGCGGGAAGGACACTCTGATCCGCAAGCTCATTCTCGCCATCTTCGGGGCGGCCCTTCTGGCCCTGGTCCTGCACGGCGCCTGGCTCTACCGGGAGGTCGGGAAGGGTGTCGCCCCCGACGCCTGGGAGATCCCCTCCATCCTTTACGGCCGCCCGACGGAGATCCGCCAATGGGACCACCTGGGCAACCTCCGGTTCGCGGAGCGGCTGCAGCGGCTCTCCTACAAGCGGGTCGAGGGGAACCCCCCGCGCCCGGGGACGTATTCCGAGGAGCCGGGAAAGATCCGGATCTTCACGCGGGGGTACCGGATCGGCCGGCTCCCCGTCAGCGGCGGCCCGGCGGAGATCGAGGTGCGCGACGGGCGGGTGATGTCGATCGCGTCCCGGGTTGGGAACCCGCTTCCCGCGGTCCGCCTCGAGCCGGAGGAGATCGCCCGGATCCTCGGACCCAAGAGGGAGTCCCGGCGCCTGGTCCCGCTCTCCTCGATCCCGGCATCCCTTCAGAACGCCGTGATCGCGGCCGAGGACCAGCGGTTCCGCTCCCACATCGGGGTCGACGTCATCGGGATCGGCCGGGCGATGGTCGCCAACCTGAAGCAGCGACGGTTCGTCCAGGGAGGCTCGACGATCACCCAGCAGCTCGCGAAGAACTTCTTCCTGTCCCCGAAGAAGACGATCGCCCGGAAGCTGCGCGAGGCGGAGCTGGCCGTCGTGCTCGATCTGCGGTTCACGAAGGACCAGATCCTCGAGATGTACCTGAACAAGATCTACTTCGGGCAGGACGGCTCCCTCGGGATCTACGGCATCGAGGAGGCGGCGGGCTTTTACTTCTCGAAGCGGGCGGAGGATCTTGCCCTCGAGGAATCGGCGCTCCTGGCCGGCATCATCAGCTCCCCCAACCGGTACTCCCCCTTCCGCGACCCGAAGGCGGCGAAGGGGCGACGCAACGGCGTCCTGTCGCGGATGCGCCGTCTCGGCATGATCGGGGAGGAGGATCGCCGCAGGGCGTCGGCCGCGCCGCTCGGCGCGCGCCCGCGCCCCGCGAACCACCGCCTGGCGGCCTACTTCGTGGACTACATCCAGCGGGTCACCGCGGACGACCTGGGGGACGAGAAGCTCTACAGCGCGGGGTACCGCTTCCACACGACGCTCGACCCGGTGCAGCAGGTGGCGGCGGAAGAGGCCGTCGCGCAGGGGCTGGCCGAGGTCGAGAAAACGTCGCGCCGTCCCGGGGAGCCGCTGCAGGCGGCGCTGGTCGCGGTGGACCCGGCGAACGGCGAGCTGACGGCGATGGTCGGGGGGAGGAGCTACGGGACGACGCAGTTCAACCGGGCGGAGAACGCCCGTCGGCAGCCGGGGAGCGCGTTCAAGCCGTTCGTTCTCCTCGCGGCGCTCTCGGAGGCGGCCGCGGGGAGGGGGCGGACGACGCTCTCCACGATCGTTTCCGGCGCGCCGGTCTCCTTCAAGACCCCCCAGGGGCTGTGGACCCCCCAGAACTTCGAAGGGAAGGCCTCCGGCGACATCACCGTCCGGACGGCGATCGAGAACTCGGTGAACACGGCGACGGTGCGGCTGGCCCGGGACGTGGGGCTCGAGACGGTGTCGGAGACCGCCCGGGCCGCCGGGATCACGAGCCCTCTCCCCCCCCTCCCCTCGATGGCGCTGGGAAGCTTCGAGGTCACGCCGGTGGAGCTCGCCTACGCGTACGCGACGATCGCCTCCCGGGGAGTGCGGTTCGAGCCGTTCCCCCTGTTCTCCGTGACCACGGACGACGGGGAGATCCTCCTGGAGAAAGCAGTCCGCTGGAAGCGGGCGATCGACCCGCGGGCCGCGTACCTCACGGGCTACGCGATGGAGGGGACGCTCGAGCGCGGCACGGCGAGGGCGGCGGCCGCATTGGGGATCCGCTTCCCCGCGTCCGGCAAGACCGGCACCACGGACGACAACCGGGACTCCTGGTTCGTGGGGTTCACCCCCGACGTCGTCTGCGCCGTCTGGGTGGGGTACGACTCCGGCGCCGACACGGGGCTGACCGGGGCCCGCGGGGCGCTGCGGATCTGGTCCCGGTTCCTGCGGTCCCTGTACCCCGAGGTCGGGCCGGTCGCCCTCGTCGTCCCCGACGGCGTGGAGTTCGCGGAAATCGATCCCGCATCGGGGCTCCTCGCCACGAGCGACTGCCCGCAGAGGCTGCGGGAAGCGTACCTCGCGGACACGGCGCCGAAGGAAACGTGCCCCCTCCACCCCGTCCATCCCGTCGCCGACACCCTCCGGAAAGGGTTCCGCGGCATGGGGGATTATATCCGGAACCTGTTCAAGTAGCCGTATTCCATGATATAAAGAGTAATTTTAATCCGACGGAAAGAAGCCAAAAAAACCATGGATTACAAGAACACGCTGAACCTGCCGCAGACCGACTTCCCGATGCGGGCGAACCTCTCCCAGCGGGAGCCCGAGACGCTCGCCCGGTGGGAGGAGATGGACCTGTACCGGCAGATGCTCGCGCGCCGCAGGGGCTGCCCCACCTTCGTCCTCCACGACGGCCCCCCCTACGCCAACGGCCACACGCACATCGGCCACGCGCTGAACAAGATCCTGAAGGACATCATCATAAAGCAGCGCTCGATGTCGGGCCGCCTCTGCGTGTACATCCCCGGGTGGGACTGCCACGGGCTGCCGATCGAGCACCAGGTGGACAAGACGCTCGGCGAGAAGAAGGAGACGATCCCGACGGCGGTGAAGCGCCGGCTGTGCCGCGATTACGCGACGAAATTCATCGACATACAGCGCAAGGAGTTCAAGCGCCTCGGCGTGCAGGGCGACTGGGAGAACCCGTACCGGACGATGACCTTCGACTACGAGGCGCGGATCCTGCGGGAGCTGGGCCGGTTCGTCGAGACCGGCGCGGTCTACCAGGGGACGAAGCCGGTCTACTGGTGCGTGACGTGCCGGACCGCGCTGGCCGAGGCGGAGGTCGAATACGCGGACCACGCCTCCCACTCCATCTACGTGAAGTTCCCCTTCGTCGACCCGCCGGAGAGGATCCACCCGGCGCTCGCGGGGAAGAAGGTCTTCTTCGTCATCTGGACGACCACCCCGTGGACCATCCCGTCCAACCTGGCCGTGGCGCTCCACCCCGACTTCGACTACGCCGCCCTCTCCTTCGGGGACGAGGTCTACGTGGTCGCCGACGGGCTGACGGACCGGTTCATCGAGGAGACCGGCATCCGGGGCGCGGAGAAGATCGCCGTGTTCCGCGCGGAGGGGCTCGAGCGGCTGCGCTGCCGGCACCCGCTCGTCGACCGCGACTCGATCCTCGTCCTGGCCGACTACGTGACGCTCGACACCGGAACCGGGCTGGTGCACACCGCGCCCGGGCACGGGCGGGAGGACTACGAGACCGGCCTGCGGTACGGCCTCCCCGTCTACGCGCCGCTCGACGACGACGGCCGGTTCACGAAGGACGTCCCGCACTTCGCCGGGAAGCAGGTCTTCGAGGCGAACCCGCTGGTGAACGAGAAGCTCGCCGAGGCCGGCGCGCTGATGCGGCAGGGGCGGCTCACCCACTCCTACCCCCACTGCTGGCGCTGCAAGCAGCCCGTCATCTTCCGGGCGACGAAGCAGTGGTTCATCTCCATGGACGGCACGAAGCTGCGCGAGAAGACGCTCTCCGAGATCCGGAAGGTGCGCTGGGTCCCCGACTGGGGCCAGGAGCGGATCGAGGGGATGATCGCGAACCGCCCCGACTGGTGCATCTCGCGGCAGCGCTCCTGGGGCGTGCCGATCGCCGCCTTCCAGTGCGAGGGGTGCGGAAAGCCGCTGCTCGACCGGAAGATCATCGACCGCGTCGCGGACTTCTTCGAGAAGGAAGGCGCAGACGCGTGGTTCCAGCGGGACGCCTCCGAGCTGCTCCCGCCCGGCACGAAGTGCCCCTCCTGCGGGGAATCGTCGTTCCGCAAGGAATCCGACATCCTCGACGTCTGGTTCGACTCGGGGGTCTCCTACGCCGCCGTTTGCGAGGGGAAGGAGAACCTCGGCATCCCGGTCGACCTGTACCTCGAGGGGTCCGACCAGCACCGCGGGTGGTTCCACTCCTCCATCCTCGCCTGCGTGGGGACGCGCGGCTTCGCCCCCTACCGCGCCGTGCTCACCCACGGTTTCGTGGTCGACGGCAAGGGCGAGGCGATGCACAAGTCCAAGGGGAACGTGATCGCGCCCGAGGAGATCATCAAGAAGCACGGCGCGGAGCTTCTGCGCCTGTGGGTCGCCGCGGCGGATTACCGGGACGACATCCGTCTGTCGAAGGACATCCTCGACCGGCTGACGGAGGCGTACCGGAAGATCCGCAACACCGTGCGGTACCTGCTCTCCAACGTGAGCGACTTCGCGCCGGGGTGGGAGACCGTCCCCGTCGAGCGGATGGAGGAGATGGACCGGTACGCCCTCATCCTGTTCCAGCGGCTCGTGTCGAAGGTCCGCAAGGCGTACGAGAACTACGAGTTCCACATCGTCTACCACGCGGTGAACGACTTCTGCGCGGTGGACATGTCCTCCTTCTACCTGAACGTCCTCAAGGACCGGATGTACTGCTCCCCCGCCGACGCCCCCGGCCGCAAGTCCGCGCAGTCGGCGATGTTCGAGATCGCGAAGGGGCTGCTGGCGCTGGTCGCGCCGGTGCTTTCGTTCACCGCGGACGAGGCGTGGGGCTACCTGCCCAAGCACCTGGGGAAGACGGAAAGCGTGTTCCTGGCCGACCTGCCGGAGGAGCGGGAGATCCCGGACGCCGAGGCGATCGCCGCCCGGTGGGAGCGGATCCTCGCGCTGCGGTCCGAGATCGCCCAGCCGCTGGAGGCGGCGCGCAAGGAGAAGGCCATCGGCAGCGACCAGGACGCGCTGGTGACGATCGCCCCGGGCCCCTTCGCGGACCTGGTCGGGACGCACCGCGCCGCGATCCGCGAAGTGCTGATCGTCTCCGACGTCCGCGTCGGCGACCCGTCCGGGCCGGGGGTCTACGAAAGCGCCGCGTACCCGGGGCTCAAGGCGAAGGTGGAGAAGGCGCCGTGGGGGAAATGCGAGCGGTGCTGGAACCACGCGCCGGAGGTCGGGACGATCGACGGCGCGCCGGAACTGTGCCGGCGGTGCGCCGACGCCGCGGGAAAATGACTTGCCCGCGCTGAATCCCCTGCGGAAGTACGCCGTCCCGCTCATGACGGGGGCGCTGGTGGCCGCCTGGGACCTGGCGACGAAGGCGTGGGTCCTGCGCAACCTCGACCTCTACGAGGTCCGGACCGTCTTCCCCGGCTGGTTCGACCTCGTCCACGTCCGCAACCCGGGCGTGGCCTTCAGCCTCCTGGCCACGCTGGACCCGGCGTGGGTGCGCCCGGCGCTGATCGCCGTCACGTTCGTGGAGATCGGCGCGCTGCTCTGCTTCGTCTGGTTCCTTCCCGGCAGGGGGCCGACTCCCTGGGGGCTGGGGATGATCCTGGGGGGGGCGGCGGGGAACCTGGCGGACCGGGCCCGGTTCGGCTACGTCGTCGACTTCGTCGACATCTACCGGGGCGGCTTCCACTGGCCGACCTTCAACCTGGCCGACGCGGCGATCACCGTCGGGATCGTGCTGCTGGCCGCCGGCATGATCTTCGGGAGCAAGGAGAGCGATGCACCCCGTCCTGCTGCAGATCGGTAGCTTCAAGATCTTCTCCTACGGGACCATGGTCGCCCTCGGCTTCCTGGTCGGCATGTGGATCGGCGGCCGGGAGACCGACCGGCTGGGGATCGACCGCGACAAGTTCTACGACCTCGGGATGTGGATGATCCTGTCGGCCATCGTCGGGTCGCGGCTGTTCCACGTCCTGGTGTACTGGCGCGATTACGCGGCCGATCCCATGGAGATCTTCCGCCTGTGGAACGGGGGGCTGGTCTTCTACGGCGGGCTGCTGGCCGCGCTGCCGGTCTGCTGGCTCTTCCTCCGGAAACACAGGATCCCCTTCCTGCCGGTCGCGGACGTGGCGGCGGTCGTGATCCCGCTGGGCATCGGGTTCGGCCGCATCGGCTGCACCCTGGCCGGCTGCTGCTACGGCAAGGCGACCGACTGCGCCCTGGCGATCACCTTCACCCACCCCGCGTCCCTGGCCCCGTTGAACGTCCCGCTCCACCCCACGCAGATCTACGAGTCCGTCGCGTCGTTCGCCATCGCCGGGCTCCTCTACTTCACGCGGGATCGGTTCCGAACTCCCGGCATGCGCTTCTGGACGATGCTGATCCTGTACGGCGTCGTGCGCAGCCTGCTCGAGCTCCTCCGGGACGACCCGCGCGGCTTCCTCGGGCCGTTCTCGGAATCGCAGATCGTATCCTTCGTCCTGATCGCCTACGCCGCGGCGTCGATCGTCCGCGCCCGGCGCGCCCGCGCGCACGCCGCCTCCCCACCCCGGTGACGTTTCCTCCCGGGCCGGGGGGAGGGGCAATATCTCGTACGCGCCGGGACCGCCCGGCACGACGCCTTCCTTAAGCAGCTCGTCGAACCTGCGCCGCCCGTCCTGCCGCGGGTAGTACCTGCACTTCCGGCTCTTCCGGAAGAGGGCGTCGAATTCCTCATGCAGCGGGTGCCGGTCCGATAACCGGTACCATCGGCGGCGGCCGACCGTCCGGCAATCGATGACCCCGCACTCCCGAAGCAGCCGAAGAGGACGCACGACACATTTCACTTCCCGGCCGATGGTCCGGGCGATCAGGCGGGCATGCAGCTCCTGGCGCGGGAAATCGAAGAACATCGCCAGGGTCGAGTAGAGCGTGGGGGACGCGAAAAGTCGGTGGATCATGCCCACCCGGGGAGCAAGTCCCGGGCCAACAGGAAGGAAAGTCCCTTTTTCTTGAAGGGAAGGAATGATTGCCGATTGACCGTAGGGGGGTATTTTGAAAAGTTGTGGAACGCCATTCCACAACTTTCAGAAACCTCCCCCTTGGAGTACGGGCAGGAATTCCTGTCAGCAGGCACCGGAGAGGCGAAGGATCAGGGCAGCGCGCCGCCGACCACCATCCGGATCGCGTGGTTGCCGCAGTCGGCGATGTAGGCGTTCCCGCGGGAATCGACCGCGACCGCGCGGGGGTCGCGCAGCCGCGCCTCCTCCGCGGGGCCGCCGTCCCCGGAGAAGCCGGCCACGCCGGTGCCGGCGAAGGTCCGGACCCGGTTCGACGAATCGACGTGCAGGACCCGGTGCCGCTCCTCCTCCACGAAGAAAACCTTCCCCGTGAAGGGGTTGTACTCGACCGCGTTGGGCCGGACGGGCGCCATCGCCAGCGGGTCGGCCCCTTCGGTAAAGGGTGCGCCGCCGGCGTCCGCGACGAGGCGGACGATGTCCAGGTCGGAGAAACGCAGCTCCATGATCCGGTCGTTGCCGGTGTCGGCGAATACCAGCGAATCGCTCCGCGGGGCATACGCGATGCCGGAGGGGCCGCTGATCGGGTAATGAAGCCGGTCGTACGGCTCGGTCGCGTCGTGCGGAGCGTTATCCAAGACGAAAATGATTTTATCGAGCTTATTGAGCCAGTAGACTCGCGAATCTAGAGAATTTACGAAAAAAACCTGGTCCTCATCCACGACAGCCATATTTAGCCAGCTAACATTGCTATACGTCCCGTTGTCGTGCATCACGGAGGTGATGACGCCGCCGGCCGCCTTGACGACCTGGTTGAAGTAGGTGAGCAGGTACACGTTGCCGGCGGGGTCGAAGTCGATGTCGGCGACATGGCCGACCGGGGCGGAAGACAGGGCGTCGCCGGCGGAGACGGCGCCGTAGCCGCCGTTCCCGGCGAAATGGGAGACGTACCCGTACCGGTCGATGCGCCGCACCCTCCCGTAGGCGGAGGACGAGACGTAGATCGAGTCGTCCGGGCCCGCCTTGACGGCCGACGGGTATCCGAGGAGGGCGGCGTTGTCGAGCCCGCCGTCGCCGGAGTCGCCGGAGGCGCCCTCCCCGGCCGACGCCGCGGCGCCGCAGACCGTGACGATCGCGCCTTTCGCGTGCATCGTCACCTCGACCGTCTTCGCCTCCCCCTGGGACAGCGTGACGCCGCGGGACCACCCCCGGTACAGCAGCACGGTGCCGGTCGGGTCGTATTCGTCGACCTCCACGGAGATGCGGTCGCCCGGCGGGACGCCGCCGATCACGCCGCGGCCGGCGGAGCGGGTGAACCAGGCCTCGATGGCGGTGAAGTGCGGGGCGAGGACCCGGATGAGGATGCGGTCCCCGGGATCCGTCGGGGACGCGGACGGGAACGCGGATGAGGCGGGATGCGCGGACGGAGAAGCGGCAGGGGACGCGGACGGCCCGGCGGGCGGGTACGCGAGCCGGACCGACAGCGCGCCGTCGGCCGGGCCGGAGCGGCCGCAGGAGGAGGATGCCGCGAGGAGCAGCGCGAGAAGCGGCAGGAGGGATATTTTCCGCAGCGGCGCGATCGCCGGAACCCCCGGGGCGGAATCGTCCTATATAATACCCGCATCGGGGCGCAGCACAAGGAGACTCCATGGAGCGGCGTGAAGAATATTCCGCCTATATCGGGCCGAACGCGGGGGCGTACCTGGACGTCTTCTCGCGGTTCGCCGCCGCGGGGGAGGCCGGGTACGGGCACGGGTTCGCGGTCTCGTGGAACTGGCCGGCGTTCTTCTGCGGCGTCTGGTGGTACCTCTACCGGAAGATGTACCTGTGGGCTGCGGTCGACTTCGGATTGAGCGTCGTCTTCGGGTGGACCTTCTTCGTGCCGCTGCTCTGGGCGGTGGCCCGCGCCGTGACCGGAAACTACCTTTACTTCCTGCAGGCGGAGCGGAAGATCCGGGAAGCCGCCGCGTACCCCTCCGCCGGAAGCGCCGCGGGCGGAGGAAGCGGGGCCGCGGGCGGAGGCGCCGGGGCCGGGGCCCTGGCGACCGTCGCGGGCGGCGGCGTCGGGGGCGCGGCCGACCCGCCTCGCCTCGCGCTCCTCGAGCGGCTCGCGCGCGAAGGAGGAGTGCACCGGTGGGTGGCGTGGACGGCCGTCGTCGGCGTCGCCCTGCTTTTCGGGCTCGCCGCGCTCGTCTTCCGCCTTTTCCTGGAGATGGTCCCCGCGATCCAGGAGCATCTGCCCGCGGCGACGGGGACCCTGACGTGAAAAAGGGGGCCCGGACGACCCGGGCCCCCTTCCCTTCCGTGCGGCCTTGAGGCTCAAGGGCCTCAGCAGTCGAAGTACAGGAAGAATTCGTGCGGGTGCGGCCGCAGCTTCACCGGGTTGACCTCGGCCTCCATCTTGTACTCGATCCACTTCTCAACGACGTCGGGGGTGAACACGTCCCCCTTCAGCAGGAAGTCGTTGTCCGCCTCCAGCGACTTGAGCGATTCCTCGAGGGAGCCCGGCGTCGTCGGGACGCTGGACAGCTCCTCCGGCGACAGCGCGTAGATGTCCTTGTCGAGCGGCTGTCCGGGGTCGATCTTGTTCTGGATGCCGTCCAGCCCCGCCATGAGCTGCGCGGCGAACGAGAGGTAGCCGTTGCAGGACGGGTCGGGGGTGCGGAACTCGAGCCGCTTGGCCTTCGGGGAGGCGGAGTACATCGGGATCCGGATCGACGCGGAGCGGTTCCGGCTGGAGTACGCCAGGTTGACCGGCGCCTCGAAGCCGGGGACGAGCCGCTTGTAGGAGTTCATCGTCGGGTTGCAGAAGGCGCACAGCGCCCGCGCGTGCTTCAGGATGCCGCCGCAGTACCAGAGCGCCAGCTTGGAGAGCCCGCCGTACTCGTCGCCGGCGAAGAGCGGCTTGCCGCCCTTCCAGAGCGACTGGTGGGTGTGCATCCCGGAGCCGTTGTCGCCGAAGAGCGGCTTCGGCATGAAGGTGACGGTCTTGCCGGCCTTCCGGGCGACGTTCTTGACGATGTACTTGTACCACTGCACGGCGTCGGCGACCTTCACCAGCGTGTCGAACCGCAGGTCGATCTCCGCCTGCCCCGCGGTGGCCACCTCGTGGTGCTGCGCCTCGATCTTCAGCCCCACCTGCGTCATGACGCGGACCATCTCGTCGCGCAGGTCGTGCTGCGAGTCGGTCGGCGGGACCGGGAAGTACCCTTCCTTGTGGCGCGGCTTGTACCCGAGGTTCGGCTTCTCGTCCCGGCCGGTGTTCCAGGTCCCCTCACCGGAATCGAGGAAGTAGTAGCCGTGATTGGACCCCGTGGAGTAGCGGATGTCGTCGAAGATGAAGAACTCCGCCTCGGGGCCGAAGAACGCCGTGTCGGCGATCCCGGTGGACTTGAGGTACGCCTCGGCCTTCCGCGCGATGTTGCGCGGGTCGCGGGAGTAGGCCTCCTTCGTGATCGGGTCGACGATGTTGCAGATCAGCGACAGGGTCGGCCGGGCGATGAACGGATCCATGACCGCCGTGTCGGGGTCGGGAATGACCAGCATGTCGGAAGCGTGGATCGGCTGCCACCCGCGGATGGAAGACCCGTCGAACCCGTACCCCTCCTCGAAGTTGTCCTCGCCCAGCTCGTACGCGGGAACGGCGAAGTGCTGCCAGGTCCCGACGAAATCCATGAACTTCAGGTCCACCATCTCCACGTTGTTGCTCTTGGCGAACGCCAGCACTTCCTTCGCGGTCATTGCGGTCCCTCCTTAAAGGTCTTGTGCGAGATTTTCCGTTCGGCCGGCGCCGGTCAGATGGCGTCCGGGCCGCGCTCTCCGGTGCGGATGCGGATGACGTCCTCCACGTTCATGACGAAGATCTTCCCGTCCCCGATGCGGCCGGTGCGGGCCGACTTCTCCACGACCTCGACCACCTGGGCGACGAGGTCGTCCGCGACGATGATCTCGATCTTGATCTTGGGGAGGAAGTCCACGACGTACTCGGCGCCGCGGTAGAGCTCGGTGTGCCCCTTCTGGCGCCCGAAACCCTTCACCTCGGTCACCGTCATCCCCTGGATGCCGATGTCGTTCAGCGATTCCTTCACCTCGTCGAGCTTGAACGGCTTGATGACGGCCTCGATCTTTTTCATGGAGTCACCCCCTTCCTTCTCCCATGGAGAGCAACCGCCGTGCCGAAACGCGCCGTCGCGCCGGCGGGAAGGTGGCGTGACCGGTATTCATCTGCCGAAACGGGCGGATACGCCCATGCAGGGGAAGCCCCCCATGGCCTATGTTTCCCGAGGGTGGTAGAATCTGCCTGTTTCCCGGACAACGCGTGCCTATTCCTTGGGCAAAAGGAGGGGCCGTGGCCGTCGACCGCCTGGAGGCGTTGAAGGCCAACGCCGAGGTCACCTCCGCCCTCTCGCGGCTCCTCGTGGTCGTGGAGAACCACCCGCAGCTCAAGGCGGACCAGACGTTCGCGCGGCTGATGGACGAGCTGGCGGGCGCCGAGAACCGGATCGCCGTGGAGCGGATGCGGTACAACGAGGCGATCCAGGCCTACAACACCGGGGTCCGGACGTTTTGCTTCAGGCCTTGCGGGAGAGCTCGAATCGGGGCTCCTGCCCCGCCAGGAGGCGGTGGATGTTCTCCCGGTGCGTGAAGAAGACGACGAACGCGATCAGGAGCGAAAGGTTCAGGTAGGAGCGCGGCCCCTCGAGCACCGCCATCATGACCGGGAGGCCGACGGCGGCGCAGAGCGATCCGAGAGACACGTACCGTGTGAAGTAGACGACCGCGGCGAAGAGCGCCAGCAGGACGACGACCGTGACCGGGGAGAGGAACGCTACGATCCCCAGCGCGGTCGCCACGCCCTTGCCTCCCTTGAACCGGAGGTAGACCGGGAAGACGTGCCCGAGGAACGCGGCCCCGCCGGAGAACGCGAGCCAGCCGTGGGAGGCGGGACCCATCACCAGGCTCGTCAGAAAAAGCGCGAACACCGCCTTGCCGGCGTCGAGGAAAAGCGTCAGCGCCCCCGCGCCCTTCCCGAGGGTCCGGGCCACGTTCGTCGCCCCGATGTTCCCCGAGCCGGATTTCCGCGGATCGACCCCGCCGCCGGACATCCGGGCCACGACCAGGCCGAACGGGATCGCCCCGACAAGGTAGGAAACCGCGACCAGGAGGACTCCGACCAGGGGCGGCGCGTCCGGCGGCACCGGCTATTTCTCTTCCGGCTCTTCCGTCCGCGGGGCGGCGACGCCGGTCTCGAAGGCGGCGCGCTCGACCGCTTCCGCCGCCATCTGGTGCATCTGCCTGTCGAGGATGGAAGGAAGCAGCTCTCCCGGCGGCGCGCAGGCCTTGATGGCCTTCGCGGCGGCGAACAGCATGCGGTTGTTGATCTTGCGCGCACGGGCGTTCAGCGCGCCCCGGAAGATGCCGGGGAACGCCAGCGCGTTGTTGACGCTGCGGCCGTCCATCGCGAAGGAAGCCCCCGCGGAGCGCGCATCGTCGACCGTGATCTCGGGGTTCGGGTTGGAAAGCGCGAGGATCACCTGCCCCCTGCGGACCATCTCCTTCCGGATGAGCCCGGCCTTCCCCGTCGTGGCGATGACGATGCCGGAGGAGGCCATGACCTCCTCGAGGGACACCGGCGTCCCGCCGACCTTCGCGAAGATCTCCGAAGCCACCGGGTTGATGTCGGTGCCGAACAGCTTCCGGACGCCGTAGGCCTTCAGGAGCTTGGTGATCCCGATGCCGGCGGCCCCCAGCCCGATCAGGCCGACGGAGTCGTCCTTCACCTTCACCCCCACCTCGTCGGCGATGTTGAACAGGACGGCGAGGACGACGACGGAGGTGCCGTGCTGGTCGTCGTGCAGCACGGGGATGTCGAGCATCGCGGACAGCCGGTCCTCGACGAGGAAGCACTCGGGCGCCTTGATGTCCTCGAGCTGGATCGCCCCGAAGGTGGGGGCGATCGCCGCGACGGTCCGGACGATCTCCTCCGGGTCCTTCGACCGGATGAGGATGGGGACGCCGTTGACGCCCACCTGCGTGTCGAAGAGCGCGGCCTTCCCCTCCATGACCGGCATGCCGGCCACGGGGCCGATGTCCCCCAGCCCGAGGATGGCGGTGCCGTTCGTGACGATCGCCACCGTGTTGGAGATGGCGGTGTACCGGTGCGCCATGCCGGGGTCGGCCTCGATGACCTTGCACACCTTGGCGACGCCCGGGGTGTAGATCTTGCGCACGACGGAGATGCCGTCGACCTTGACCCGCGACCGGACGCCGATCTTGCCGCCCTGGTGCAGCTCGAGCACCGGGTCGATGACTTCGGAGACGATCACGCCGTCGAGCTTCCCGATCTCCTCCTGCACCCTGCGGAACTGGGCCTCGTCGTCGGCGAAGACCGTGACGTCGCGCGTGTTGTATTCGTTTCCGAAGCGGACGAGCTTGATGTCGCCGAGAGAGGCGCCGGCGTGGCCGATCGCGGTGGCGACTTTGCCGAAATAGCCCGGCTTGTCGAGAATCATGACTCGGAGGGTCATTACGCTCTTATCGATGCCCTTTTCCATTTGCATGGAAAAAATGATAATATTTTCAATTCATTTATGTCAATCACGCATCCGTAGCCTCCAGGGGAACGGGGAATGGGCCAGATACGCGTCGCGATCGCCGGGGTCGGCAACTGCTGCAGCGCGCTGCTGCAGGGGATCGAGTTTTACCGCGAAGGGAGCCCCGAGCCGCGGGAAGGGTTCGTGCCGGGGCTGATGAGCCGGGACGTCGGCGGGTACCTCCCGGGCAACATCGAGGTCGTTGCCGCGTTCGACATCGACCGCCGGAAGGTCGGCCGCCTTTTGAGCGAGGCGATCTTCTCCCCGCCGAACTGCACGAAGCGGTTCGTCGAAAGCATGCCCCCCGGCGGGCCGGTCGTCCGGATGGGCCCCGTCCTCGACGGCGTCGCCCCCCACATGGCCGACTATCCCGACGACCGGACCTTCCTGCCGTCGGAAGAGGAGCCCTGCGACGTGGAGCGCGTCCTGCGCGAATCCGGCGCGGAGATCCTGGTGAACTACCTCCCGGTGGGGTCGGAGGAGGCCACCCGGCACTACGCGGAGGCGTGCCTGCGGACCGGGGTGAGCCTCGTCAACTGCATCCCGGTGTTCATCGCCTCCGACCCGGACTGGGCCGGGCGATTCCGCCGCGCCGGGATCCCCCTCGTGGGCGACGACGTGAAGTCGCAGCTCGGCGCGACGATCGTGCACCGGGAGCTGGCCCGGCTCTTCTCCGACCGCGGCGTCCGGATCACGAGGACGTACCAGCTCAACACGGGAGGGAACACCGACTTCCTGAACATGCTGAACCGCAGCCGGCTGGAATCGAAGAAGATCTCCAAGACCGCGGCGGTGACCAGCGCCCTGTCGCACGAGATCGACCCCGACGACGTCCACATCGGCCCGTCCGACTACGTCCCCTGGCAGAAGGACAACAAGCTCTGCTTCCTGCGGATCGAGGGGGAAGGGTTCGGGGGGCTGCCGATCGAGGTGGAGCTGCGGCTGTCGGTGACCGACTCGCCGAACAGCGCGGGGGTGGGGATCGACGCGATCCGCTATTGCCGGCTCGGGCGCGACATGGGCCTCTCGGGCCCCCTGGCAGCTCCTTCCGCCTATTTCATGAAGCACCCGCCGGTGCAGTGCTCCGAGGACGACGCCCGCCGGGAGCTCGAGGAGCTCATCGCGGACCACCGGACCTGGAAACGGACGAGAGGAGCCTCATCCACGCCGCCGTGCACCTCCCCCACGTGAACGGCTCCGCCACCTTCGGCCCCGCGAAGGAAAGGCGCGCCCTCAGAGTCGGGGTGGACGCCAGCGCGAGCATCGCCCCGGCCAGCCCGTCGGGGTCGTCCGCGGGATAGGCGAGGCCTCCCCCCTCCTTCCGGACCTTTTCGCCCCAGAACGTCCCCTCCGGCACGATGACCGGAACGGCCGCCGACAGCGCCTCGAGCGGGACCATCCCGAACGACTCGTACCGGGAGGGGCAGATCACGGCGTCGACGGCCGCGTACAGGGCGGCCATGCTGTCGTGGGGAACGGGGCCGATGCAGACGACGCGGTCCTCCATTTCCTCCGGGCCGCTTTCCTGGCCGGCGATCAGCAGGGTCGGCTTCCCGTCCCACCGGGACCGGAGCTTCCGGAACGCGTCCAGCGCCTCCGGCAGGTTCTTGCCGGAGTCGCGGCGGGCGGCGAACAGGAAGGTCTCCCCCCCGGCGGGCAGCCCGAGGAACGACCGGGCGACCTCCCGGGGGATGGGGACGCGGAAGCGCTCGTCGACCCCCGGCGGGATCACGAAGGACTTCCCGGCCAGCGCCGGGAAGATCCGCAGGTTCTCCGCGAGGTCGTGCCCCGTGAAGAACACCACGGCGGCCGCCTCCCGGGACAGCCGCTCCTCCGCCTCCCGGCGCGCCCCGGAGAGCGGGCCGTCCCCTCCCCCGGACGCCGCCTTGCGCACCTCCACCGTGTGATAGGAGAACAGCATCGGCGCGGGGAGGAGCCTCCGGGCCGCCACGCCGGACATCCAGTAATGGGCCGACACGACGTCCGGCGCGATCCGCTCCCCCTGGAGCAGGAGGCGCGATTTCTCGACGAAGACGCCCAGGGATTTCCACGCGCTCTCCCGCGTCGGGGAGGCCCCGAAGGAGCAGGGGACGTGGAATATCCGAACGCCGGGGAACGGCGCGGTGACCTCCACGGTCTCCCCCTCGGCGCGCGTGACGACGTCCGTGGGCATCCCGGCCGCGCCGAGCCCTTTGAGCAGCCCCCGGAGGAAGATGTTCATCCCCCCCGCGAGCCCTTCGCCCGGCTCCTCCATCGGGCAGGTGTGGTAGGAGACGAGGAGGTGCCTCGTCAAATGGACACCGTCACGCGGTAAACCACCCGGTCGACTCCCCCGAGGTCGTATTTGTAGCGCTCCGTCCCGCGCAGGAAATCGTATTCCCGCGCCCCTTCCATCAGGGCGTGCTCGATGCAGCGCGCGATGAGGACCAGCCCCGGATGGGCCTCGCGCCGCCCCGGGTCGTAGCCGGAGTTGTAGAGCAGCACGGCGCGGGCGGTCCGGAACTGGAACGCGGAAGCGACGTCCGTCCCCGCGCTCGAGAGGAAGGCCAGCCGCAGCGCCCCCTCGCGGAGGGATCCCTCGGCGACCTCGCGGAAGAAGGCCGCCATCCGGTCGTCCATGAAACTCTCCTTGCCGGGGTGGCTTTTCCGGTGGAGATCGAGGAAGGACGGGAGATCGCGCTCCAGCTCTTCCCCGGTCCGGGTCACGCGGAAGGCGAGCCCCGGCAGGCGCTCCCCGGCCCGCCGCATCTTGCGGCGCAGCTCATGCCTCTCCTTGCCGCCGAGCGACGACAGGTACTCCCCGAACGAGGCGGGCAGCGCGACGAACGGCGCCCGGTCCATCTCCTCCACGCGGCAGGGGCGTCCCGTTTCCGCGCACACCTTCGGGAGCGCGGCGAGCGACGCGGCCCCCTCGACGAGGCCGGGGAGGTCGAGCTCCCCGCCCCCCAGCGCAGGAAGGCCCTCCGTAAAAAATTCCCGCCAGAACGCCTCCTCCAGCCCGGGAACGACGACGGCGTCCAGGTAGTCCGCCACCTCCTCGCTCCCCAGGAAGGTCCACCGGCCGCCGGGCACGCGGAGAAGGAACAGCAGCCCCTCGACCGGCCCGCCGGAAGGCGACCACGCGGCCGCGAGGACGTCGCGGTCACGAGCGAAGGCGCGGCGCCATGGAAGCAGGAAGCTGCGGGAAAGGAACGGGGTGGGCGAGACGAGCCGCCCGAGGAGAGCGTCCCAGGCGTCCGCCGGGACCTCCTCGAGCCGGAGCAGGCGGATCATCGGGAGGTACCGGTCGCACCGCCTTCCTGCAGGCGCCGGACGCCCTCCTCGGCGGCGGAGTTCGCCGCCGACGAAAGCACCTTCCGGAGGTCCTCCGCGAGGGGGAACACGTCCTGAAGCACCGCGCTGCTGGAGACCGAGGTCTCCCAGGGGGCGGCGGCGCCCGCGCCGGACGAGGTGAGCGACAACGCGACGGTCGCCTCGACGTAGACGCTCAGCATGTTGCGGCGGCGCACCGAAAGCTCGAACCGGCGGACGGTCCCCGATACCACCCTGGCGACGTTGTCCGGGGCGGGGTCGCCCGCCTTCACCCGGAGTGCCCGGACGCCGCGGTCGGCGAACGCGCCGGCGACCAGATCGGCCATCGTCCTGCCCGGCTCGCCATTCCAGACGACCTGGCGGACCTGGTCGTGGTCCCGGCCGATCACGCCGGGCTCGCCCTCCGCCGGGGTGAAGGCGAAGTCCGTGACCGCCACCGCCGGAGGCCCCGCGGGAGGCGGGCCGGCGGCCGGCGGCCTCTCGACCTGCCCGGGGACGACCAGCCGGTTCCCGGGAGCGCAGGCGGAGAGGAAGACAAGGGAGCAGACGACTGCCGAAAGGATTAGGACCGGTCTCTTCACTGTCCCTCCGAAATTGGACGACAGAACCACTTTATGTCAAGCCATCGAAGGATTCAACCGCCCCTTGCCGGGCCCGGTGAAAGTGGCGTATGTTTACAGATTGTCATAACCAGGCGGTACGCCTTGGAGAAGACGGGGGTGGGGTATGCCCGCAGCGCGGGAAATAACGGAAGCGATCCGGCAGGGATCGTGGATCCGGAAGATGTTCGAGGAAGGGGCGGCGCTCAAGAGCGAGCGCGGCGAGGAAAACATCCACGACTTCACTCTCGGGAACCCATACGGCGAGCCGCCGCCCGCGCTCGCGGAGGAGATGGCCCGCCTCGCGGCGTCCCCCCCGCCGGGGCTGCACAAGTACATGTCGAACGCGGGCTACCCGGAAGTCCGGGCGGCCGTCGCCCACGACCTCGCGGCCATGACCGGCCTCCCCTTCACGGGGGAGAACGTGGTGATGACCGTGGGCGCCTCCGGGGCGCTCGCCGTGGCGCTGCGCGCCCTGCTCTCCCCCGGCGACGAGGTGATCGTCCTTTCGCCCTATTTCGTGGAATATCTTTTCTATGTACGGAACGCGGGCGGCGTCCCCGTCACGGTCGAAACGGACGAGCGGTTCCAGCCCGACCCGCACGCCGTCGAGGCGGCGCTGACCCCGAGGACCCGGGCGATCCTCATCAACACGCCGAACAACCCGTCCGGCGCGATCTACCCCCAGAAGACGCTTGCGGCCCTCGACGGGATCCTGGCGGCCGCCGAGCGGCGGTTCGGGACCACGATCTACGCGATCTCCGACGAGCCCTACCGCAAGATCGTCTTCCGGGGAAAACAGTTCACGCCTCCCGCCTCGATGATCCGGAACACGCTCATCGCCTATTCCCATTCCAAGGACCTCAACCTCCCCGGGGAGCGGATCGGCTACCTCGCCGTGTCGCCGGTCGCCGCGGACGCCGAGGAGGTGATCGAGGCGTGCGTCTTCTGCAACCGCGTCCTCGGGTTCGTGAACGCCCCGGCCTTCTTCCAGCTCGCCGTGGAGAAGTTCCAGGGGACGCCGGCCGCCGTCTCCGTGTACCAGGAGAACCGGGATCTCCTCCTCGACGTGTTCTCGCGGACGGGGATCTCGTGCGTGCCCCCGGCGGGGGCGTTCTACCTCTTCCCGAAATCCCCCCTGGCCGACGAGATGGAGTTCATAACCGCCGCGAAAGGGGAGGGGATCCTCGTGGTCCCCGGCGGCGGCTTCGGGCGCGCCGGCCATTTCCGCGTCGCGATCTGCGTATCCACCGGCACGGTCCGCCGCTCCGTCCCCGCGTGGGAGCGGCTGGCGGCGCGGGTCCAGGGAAGGGACGGCAGGCTGTGACCGTCACGTTCCGCAGGAACATCGCACGCATGGAGGGTTACGCCCCGGGCGAGCAGCCCCAGGAGCCGGGGTTCGTCAAGCTGAACACGAACGAGAACCCGTACCCCCCCTCGCCCCGGGTGCGGGAGGCGATCCTCGCGGAGGCCGACGACCGCCTCCGGCTCTACCCCGATCCCGCGGCGAACGCGCTGCGCCGCCAGGCCGCCCTCGCGTACGGCATCGACCCGTCGAGGATCATCGCGGGGAACGGGTCGGACGACCTGCTGGCGATGATCGCCAAGGCCTTCATCGGCGAGAAGGACGCCATGGCGTGCCCCACGCCCACCTACACGCTCTACGACACGCTGGTCGCCATCCAGGGGGGGAAGACCGTGCGCGTCCCCTTCCCCGCGGACTACTCCCTCCCGAAGGGGCTCGCGCGGAAGGAGGCGCGCGTGACCATGGTGGCCAACCCGAACTCCCCGTCCGGGACCGCCGCGCCGACGGCCGTCCTGGCCGCGCTGGCCGACGAGGTCCGGGGCGTCCTCGTCGTCGACGAGGCGTACGCCGACTTCGCGGACGACACCGCCCTGCCGCTGGCGCGCGAGCGCGACAACGTCATCGTCCTCCGGACGTTCTCGAAGTCGTTCTCGCTGGCGGGGATGCGCATCGCGCTGGGGTTCGCGCACCCGAAGATCATCGAGGGGCTGAACAAGGTGAAGGATTCGTACAACCTGGACCGGCTTTCGATCGCGGCGGGGGCGGCCGCGCTCTCGGACATCGCGTGGATGCGGCGCAACGCGGCGCGCATCCGCGGGACCCGGGAGGCGCTGATCGCCGCGCTCCCCTCGGTGGGGTACGAGCCGTTCCCCTCGCAGAGCAACTTCGTGCTGGCGCGGCGCGCCCGCGGCGGCTCGGCGCGGCCCGCCTACGAGGCGCTGAAAGCGAGGCGGATCCTGGTGCGCCACTTCGACACGCCCCGGCTTGCGGACTGCCTGCGGATCACCGTGGGGACGGACGAGGAGGTCGCCGCGCTCCTCGAGGCGATGAAGAAGCTCCGGTAGCCGCGCCCCCGGGGGATTTCAGAGGACCACGCTCCAGTTCCCCCCTCCCTCCCGGTTCCGCCAGCGCACCTCGCTCCCCCCGTCCTCCCGGCGGACGACCTCCTGGAAACAGTACTCCACGCGGCTTCCCGACGCCCCGAACACGTACGCCTCGAAGACGCGCGGCTTCCGGACGGACGAGAGCGCCTCGGCGCGCCCCGACCGGTACTCCTCGACGTCCTCCGCGAAATACTCCTCGGACGCCGAATGCTTCCCGGCCGCGAAGCCCTTGGCCTCCATGGGAGACATGTTCACGGCCCGCCACGCCGGGTCGCCCCAGACCATCCGCGCGGACACGACGTCGCCGGAGGCGTCCGTCAGCGTGATGCGGGCGCAGGCGATCTTGTCGGCGCGCAGCGGCCCGTCGCCGGAGAGGTGGTAGAGGAAGTACGGCATCGGGCGGTTCTTCAGGACGGAGAGCGTCTCGGGGATCTCGATGACCGGAGCGGGGCCGTTCCCCGCGTCGATCGCCGCCCGGCACAGCGCGGGGGACGGCTTTTTGCGCATCGCGCCGAAGCCGAACCGGATCGTCCCGGAGAGGAGCTCCCCCTCGGCCGCGGGGAGCACGAGCCGGAAGTACCCGCGGCCCGGCGCCGGCGGGAGGTTCCCCCCCCCTTCCTCGGGAACGCGATACAGATCCGAGATCAGGTCGCCGGAAGGTACCTCGACCCGGTAGAGAGGCGAGAACCATTCCCTGCCGCCGAGGACGGAGGAAAACCGGTAGCGGACGAGGACGCGCCCGCCCTTCGGAGGCTCGGGGATACTGACATGCGCTGCCCGGCGGCCCGGCTCCGCCGTCGGGACGACCACCTGCGTCGTCCTGCAGGCGGGGGCCCCTTCCGTGCCGTCCATGAACAGCTCGGCGTGCAGGAAAACGATCTCCGGACGTTCGGCGCCATCACGGTATTCCCGTCTCAACAGAAACATTCCGAACCTCCTTCGCCGGTGGTTTTCGAATCAGCGGTATCCCAGTCGCTCGAGCTCCTCTTCGTCCATCCCGAAATAGTGGCCGATCTCGTGGAGCAGCGTGATCCGGATCTCGCGGGACAGCTCGCGCGGGTCCCGGAAGTCCTCCTCGAGCGGGCCCCGATAGATGGAGATGGTGTCCGGGAGGTTCCCGGAATCCTGGATCGACCGTTCCGGAAGCGGGACGCCGTGGTAGTAGCCGTACAGCGTGTCCCCGGAAGGAATGCCCAGCTCGTCGAGCAGCCAGTCGGGAGGCCAGTCCTCCACGACCACCGCGACGTTCGTCAGCGCATCCCGGAACACGGGGGGCAGCTCCGACAACGCCGCGCGGAGCGCCCGGTCGAACCCGGATTTCCCCATGAATGGATTTTACCGCAACTCGGGCGATTCGGAGCTACCCGGGTTCTCCACCCTTCATCGCGGAGAAGAAGGCGGACCATTCCTCCAGGTTGGGAGTGACTTCCCTTTCGAGGAGGTCGGCCATGCGCGGCCAGTCTTCCCGCTGGCGCGCGGCGAGCAGCCGCTGCAGGATCTCGCTGGTCGCCCCGGGAGGCTCCGGCAGCTCCACGGACTCCCCGGACGCCGCCGCCGGCAGGCGGAACGCCCCGCAGCGGACGCCGTTGAAGACCGCCCCCGCCAGCTGGAAGAACGTCCCGAGCGACTCCACGCAGGAGACATAAAGCGCCGTCGCGGCGGAGACGTCGTCCGCCCGCAGGGAGCAAAGGACGATCCTTATGTCGTGCCGCAGCGCTTCGGACAGGTGGATCGCCCCGTCGATGGCCTCCCCGAGCAGCGCTCCCGGGGTCGTCGTGCGGATGTCGATCTCCCCGATCCCCTCCACCGGCCGGTCGGACATATCGCGTTCGTCCTGCGTGGAGACCTCGCGGCCGTCGATCCGTACCCCGTGCACGATGCGGCCCGCCGCGGCCGCGCGCCGGGTCGCTTCCCCGACGACGGCGCCGAACGTACCGAGGCGGGAGGGATCCCACGCGGCTTCCGTTCCGTCGATCAACAGGCGCATGATGGGAAGATACGATAATCGCTCGCGGGATGGCAAGCGGAATGGACGCGCGGGATCAGCGCATGCGTTCCCTGAGCTGGCGCACGGCGTCGGAAACCATCTTCTCCGCGATCTGCCGGCCGTCGATCCGGTAGGTGCCGGCCTTCAACGCTTCCCGGATCTCCTCGATCCGCCGGAGGCGCGACGCGGACAGGACGGCGACGGCCCGTCCCGCCTCGTCGAACAGGTGGCCCCAATTCCCGTTGTCGGAACCTTTCACTTCCCCGAACCTTCCAAGTGTTTCCTGCCTCCCGTCGCCTGTACGTCCCCCCCGGCCGGTAGTTTTTATCGACCGGCGGGGGGGGAAACTTTACCCGGGAGCCGGGTTTGGGTAGACTTTAATGTATGAAAAAAGCCCTCCTGATCGCCGAGGACGAGGAAATTACGCTTTCGCTCCTCCGCGACGTCTTCGATCGCCCGGACCTCGTCGTCCACGAGGCCCGGACGGGGGTGGAGGCCCTCAGGATCATCGACCAGAACCCGGTCGACGTCGTCCTGACGGACCTCAAGATGCCCGGCCCGGACGGGCTGGCCGTCCTGGCCCACGCCCGCAAGACCCATCCCGACACCGAAGTGATCCTCATGACCGGCCACGCCACGGTCGAGTCCGCCGTCAACGCGATGAAGATGGGGGCGTTCCACTACATCACGAAGCCGTTCAGCGTCGACGAGGTCGTCCAACTCGTCGACCGGGTGCTCGAACTCACGAGCGTCCGCAAGGAGAACACCAACCTGCGCACCCTGGTCCGCGGCCAGGGCGGGCTGGAGAACATCATCGGCGTCAGCGACCCGATCAAGGAAGTGCTCTCCCTGGTCAAGAAGGTGGCCGACACGAACTCCACGGTCCTCATCACCGGGGAAAGCGGCACGGGGAAGGAGCTCGTGGCCCGGGCCGTCCACTACCTGTCGCCGCGGTCGTACCGCATGCTCGTCCCCATCAACTGCTCGGCCATCCCCGCGGAACTCCTGGAAAGCGAGCTGTTCGGCCACGTCAAGGGGGCGTTCACGGGGGCGCACACAACCCGGGCGGGAAAGTTCGAGGCGGCCCACAACGGGACCATCTTCCTGGACGAGATCGGCGAGATGAGCCCCCACCTGCAGGTGAAGCTGCTCCGGGTGCTCCAGGAGAAGTCGGTCACCCCGGTGGGCGGGAACAAGCCGATCCCCGTGGACGTCCGGGTCATCGCCGCGACCAACAAGGACCTCGAGGAGGAGGTCTCCGAGGGGCGGTTCCGCGCCGACCTGTACTTCCGGCTGAACGTGATCCCCATCCGGATCCCCCCCCTGCGGGAGCGCAAGGAGGACATCCCGGTGCTGGCGGCCCACTTCATCGAGCGGTACGACCGGGAGAAGGGGCGCTACCTGGAGGGGATACGGAAAGACGCCCTCGAGATGCTCCAGCGCTACCCATGGCCCGGGAACGTCCGGGAGCTCGAAAACCTCGTCGAGCGGATCGTGGTCCTGAAAGGGCACGGGTGGATCGAGACGTCGGACCTCCCCGACAAGATCCGCCGGTCGGAGAAGTTCCTGAAGACCGCCGTCCCCGTCCTGGGGGAAAGCGGCCTCGACATCCGGGCCGCCACCTCCGACTTCGAGACCGCCCTCATACGCCAGGCGCTCCACATCGCCAACGGGAACAAGAACCGGGCGGCCACGCTGCTCGGGCTCAAGCGGACGACCCTCGTCGAGATGCTCAAGCGCAAGCAGATCGACGAAAGGGAGCCCCACCCCCGCTCGAGCTGACCCCATGCGGAAGAAACGGGTCCCCCCCCTCCACGCCGCGCCCGGAGCCGACGAGCCGGCGTCGCTCCTCAAAAGCGCCGAGGAGCGCCTCGCTCGCGCCCGGAGGATGGAAGAGCTCGGGTACGTGGCCGGCCAGATCGCCCACGACTTCAACAACCTCCTCACGGGGATCCTGGGCTACGCCAGCTACCTCCGGACCCTGCTGCCGCAGGACGGCAAGGCGTTCGAGGCGGCCGGCCACATCGAGCGGTCCGCCCGGCGCGCCGCGGAGCTCACCCGCCGGATGCTCGACTACTCCCGCCGGGAATCCGCGCAGCACCGCCCCGTGGACATCGACCGGGTCATCGGCGACGCGATCGGCATCCTCTCCGCGTCCGTCGGCCCGGGCGTGGAGATCCGCGCGGAGCTCTGCGCCCCTCCCGGCCCCGTGACGGGCGACCCGGACACCCTGCTCCGGGCCCTCCTCCACCTCGGCGCCAACGCGGGGGACGCGATGCCCGGGGGAGGGCTGCTGACCATCTCCTCCGGCCCGTTCGCCTCCGACGGAAACGTGTCGTTCGACGGCGTCCCGGTCCCCGAGGGCGAGTACGTGTCCATCTCCGTGGCCGACACCGGCGCCGGCATCCCCGAATCCCTCAAGGAGCAGGTCTTCGCCCCCTTCTTCACGACGAAGCCGGAAGAGGCGGGGACGGGGCTCGGCCTCCCCATGGTCAGCCGCTGCGTCCGCAAGCACGGGGGGTTCCTCCGGATGGAAAGCCGCGAGGGTGCGGGCACCACGGTCCAGATCCTGCTGCCGGTGCAACCGTCAACCGGTTGACGCCCGCGGGAGTCAAATTGGCGGTTTTTCCCCTGTCTCCCGGCGTGCCGTTAGCGAAATAATTCCACCAAAACAAGCAGTTATCAGCCAAGAGACCTCTGGCATGGTGCTTGCTCCCTTATCGGAGCACTTGCAGCTCGCACCATTCACTCGACGAGGTCAACGCCATGATGCAGTCGAAGGCCGAGCACGCTCCCGCCAAGTCCCGCAAGACGTCCTCCAGAAAGCCCCGGCGCCCCAGCCGGGAAGAGATCGTCGCGGAGTTCATGCCGGGGATCCGGATCCAGGCGTTGCGGCTCAAGATGCGGCTGCCGTCCCACATCGAGGCGGACGACCTCGTCAGCTCCGGCGTCGTCGGGCTGCTCGACGCCCTGGAGCGGTACGACTCCACCCGGGGGATCAAGTTCCGGACCTACGCCGATTTCCGGATCCGCGGCGCGATGCTCGACTACCTGCGGGAGATGGACTGGTTCCCCCGGTCGGTGCGCCAGCACTCGTCGCGCCTGCAGTCCGCGTACACCCGGCTCGAGAACGTGCTGGGCCGCGCCCCCGAAGAGGACGAGGTGGCCGAGGAGCTCGGCATCACCGTGGACGAGCTGCGCAAGCAGCTCGCGATGTTCACGGGGGTCACGGTCTTCTCGCTCGACGCCATCCAGGACGAGGACGAGGAGAACGGCGCCGGGATGCGCCTGCTGCTCGCCGACGCGGCGAAGGAAGAGGCCCGCGAGGAGGAGCTGACGCGCGAGCTGAAGGACATGCTGGGGAAGGCGATCGACATGCTTCCGGAGCGCGAGAAGCAGCTCATCGCGTTCTACTATTACGAAGACCTCACCCTGCGCGAGATCAGCAAGATATTCAACCTGGGCGAGCCCAGGATCTGCCAGCTCCACGCCCAGGCGGTGCTGCGCCTGAAGGGCAAGCTCAACCGCCACTTCAAGTAGGCGCTCAGGCGCGCCCGCCGGCTCACCGGGCGGGCAGCGCGGGTTCCCCTTTCAACACCTCCACGGCCAGCCCGAGGGGCGACGACGCCGGCGTGAACGGCGGCGACTTCTCCTTCATCCACGGAAGCTCTTCCTCCATCGTCCCCGTCGCCCGAAGGAGCGCGAACCTCGCGACGAGGTAGTCGCGCCGGGCGCGCGCCAGGTTCCCCATCGCCCGGGAAAGGTTGAGCTGCGCGTCGTCCACCTCGAGGCGCGTCTTCACGCCGTACTCGAACCCTTTCTCCGCCATCGAGACGAGCCGCTCGGCCTGGGCCGCGGTGCCGGCCAGCGCGATCACCGTCTCTCCCGCCTCGCGCACGGCGTTCACGGCGTCGCGGACCTCGAGCGCCACGGCATCGTTGAGCCGCGCCTCCTCGATCCGCAGGGACGCCTCGTCGCTGCGCGCCTGGGCGACCTGCCCCCGCGTCCGGAAGCCGTCGAACAGGCTCCACGCGGCGAACACGCCCGCCGACCAGGTCCTCCCCTCGTACCGGAACACGTTGTAGTCGAGGTCCTGGTAGCCGAGGGCCCCCTGGACGCTCACGCGCGGCAGGTACCCCGACTTCGCGACGGTCACGAGCTCGGAGGCGACCTCGCGCCGGTGCCGCAGGTCGGAGAGCTCGGGGCGGTTCGCCAGCGCGACGGGAAGCATTTTCCCGTACTCCGGGTATTCCCCGACGGAGACCGACAGGTCGCCCCGCGCGTCCACCTCGCGCTCCCCCTTCCCGATGAGGAAGCGCAGCCGCTCCCGGGTGGTCCGTATCAGGTTCTCCGTGCGCAGGACCTCCGGCCGGGAGTTCTGCAGGCCGACTTCGGCCACGAGCACGTCGTAGTCGGTCGCCGTTCCCGCGAGGTATTTCTTCTTCGCCTCGTCGAGGTGCCTCGCCTTCTGGTCGCGGTCCTGGAGGGCGATGCGGGAAAGCTCCCGGGCCAGGAGGACGTCGTGGAATGCCGCGTGCACCTCCCGGAGGGCGTCCTGCCGCGCCGACCGGACCCGGTCGCCCGCGGACGCCAGGTCGTACTTCGCCGCACGGATGCCCGCCGACACCGCGCCGCCCGCGTACAGCGGCTGCGACAGCGCGAGCTCCGCGGCCCGCCGGTCGCTGATCTGCGCCCCCGGGAGCATCGCCAGGCTGCCGTCGCTGGTCCTCTGCCCCCCCGCGGTGCCTTCGAGCTGCGGGAGCGCCGCCGCGCGCTCCTCGACGTACCTGCCCGCGGAGCGAATGCGCTGCTCCGCGGCCGCGCGGATCTGCCGGTTGCTCGACGCGGCCGCGCGAAGCGCCTCCTCGAGCGTGAGCTCCTCGGCGCCGAGGGTTTCCGCCGCCCGCGCGGGGGCCGCCGCGAGGGCCGCCCCGCCCGCGCACAGGGCCAGCAGGACCGCCGCCGCGGCCGCGCCCGGCTTCCCTTCCCACCTGCGCCGCGCCCAGCGCCCGAAGTCGTCGAACAGCGTGTAGACCACCGGCACCACGAGGAGGGTGAGCAGCGTCGAGGTGACGAGCCCCCCGATGACGGCGCGGGCCATGGGGGCGCGCATCTCCGCGCCCGCACCCAGCGCCAGCGCCAGCGGCAGCATGCCGAAGATCATCGCCAGGGTCGTCATCATGATGGGCCGCAGCCGGGTCCGCCCCGCCGTGATCACCGCCTCCGTCCGGTCCATCCCGCGCGCCTGCAGCGCCTTGGCGAAGTCGACCAGGAGGATGGCGTTCTTGGTGACGAGCCCCATCAGCAGGATCAGGCCGATCAGCGACATGATGTTGATCGTGTCGCCGGTCAAAAACAGCGTCCCGGCCATCCCGACGACCGAGAGCGGCAGGGAGAACATGATGGCCAGCGGGTCGATGAACGACTCGAACTGCGCCGCCAGGACCAGGTAGACGAAGATCACGGCCAGAAGGAGCGCCTCCCCCATGTACCCGAACGACTCCGTCATCGTATCCCCCTCCCCGGAGAACACCACGCGGTACCCCGGCTCCATTTCCATCCCGGCGACGGCCTCCCCGACCCGCTTCATCGCCTCGCCGAGCGGCAGGCCGTCGAGGTTCGCGGAGAGGACCACCTCGCGGGTGAGGTCCTGCCGGTTGATCTCCGACGGGGTGGCGCTGCGCCGGTACCGCACCACCTCGGAAAGCGGGACGAGCCCCGGCCCGGTTTGCCCCCGCGGAACCGCCAGGCGGAGCATCCCCACCTGGGACGGGTCCACCCGGAGCGCTTCCGGAAGGCGGACGCGCACGTCGACGGCGTCGCCGTCCTCGTCCTCGTAGGTCGACGCCACCTGTCCGCCGAACATGGCGCCGACCGTGCGGGAGATCGTCCCCGTGTTCACCCCCAGGTCCATCGCCCGCTCCCGGTCGACCTGGAGCCGGTACTCGGGGATGTCGTGCTCCAGGGTGGCTTCCAGGTCGACGACCCCCGGGATCCGGTACATCTCCCCTTTCAGCCGCGCCGCGTACCCCTTCAGGAGCGAGATGTCCTCGCCCCGGATGTTCACCATCAGCAGCTTCTCCCCCGTCAGCCGCCCGACCTCCTCCACCGAGGAGACGATGCCGGGAACGCCCCGGAGGATCTCCCGGACCTGCCGCTGGACCTGCGCCTGGCTGCGCTCCCGGTCCTTCTTTTCCTTCAGCTTGACGTAGATCAGGCCGTCGCGCACCGTCCCGGCGTCTCCGGCGCCGATGGTGGCGTACGTGTGCGCGACCTCCGGCACCTTCCGGAACTCCCCGACCAGCAGCTCCACGCGGCCGCGCGTCTCCTCGATGGAGGCGTCGGGCGCGGTCCGGAAGGATACCTGGAACTCCGACTGGTCGTACTCGTTGAAGAACTCGGTCTTCAGCCCGAACGCGGCGATCAGGATCCCCGCGAGGAACGCGGCCGTGGCGATGCCGAGCACGGCCGGGCGGTGCGCAAGCGACCACGCGATCATCCCGCGGTACCGGTCCGCGGTGCGGTCGAACCAGCCATTAAAACGGTCCAGGAGGCGGGCGACCCGGTGCCTTTTCCCGGCCCGGTCGATGTCGGGATCGCGCCAGCGCGACGACAGCATCGGGTCGAGGGTGAAGGAGACGAAGAGGGAGACGAGGACCGCGAAGGTCACCACGATCCCGAACTGGAAGAAGAACCGGCCGACGATCCCCTTCATGAAGGCCACCGGCACGAAGACCGCGACGATGGAGAAGGTGGTGGCCAGCACGGCCAGCCCGATCTCGGAGGTCCCCTTCGACGCGGCCTCGAAGTGGTCCTTCCCGCCCTCCAGGTGCCGGACGATGTTCTCGCGGACGACGATGGCGTCGTCGATGAGCAGGCCGATCGCCAGCGACAGCGCCATCAGCGTCATCACGTTGAGCGTCATCCCCATGAAGTTCATCACGGTGAAGGAGGAGATCACGGAGATCGGCAGCGTGAGCCCCGTGATCACCGTGGAGCGCCAGGAGTTGAGGAAGCAGAAGACGATGAAGACGGTGAGCAGGCCGCCGATGACCATGGTCTCCTCGACGTCCCGGACCGAGTCGCGGATCATGATCGATGCGTCCCGCACCAGCTCGACGGTCGTCCCCGCGGGGAGCTCCGGCGCCAGCGCCGCGATCTCCCGCTTCACCGCGTCCACCACCTCCACGGTGTTCGCGCCGGACTGCTTCGTGATGTTGAGGGCGACCGCGGGCTCGCCGTTCACGAACGCCAGCGACCGCTGCTCCTCGATCCCGTCGGACACGGCGGCCACCTCGCCCAGCGGGACCGGCCGCCCCGCCCTTCCGGCGACCGCCATGGTCCGGAACTGCTCCACCTCCGCCGGCTTTCCCGACACCCGCAGCGGGTACTCCGCGCCGCCCCGCGTCAGGCGCCCCAGCGGGGTGTTCACGTTCTCCGCCGCGAGCCCCGCGATCACCTCCTCCACCGTCATTCCAAGCGATTCCAGGCGAACCGGGTCCACATCGACCGTCACCTCGCGCTTCGACTCCCCCACGACCTCCACCTTCCCGACTCCCGGGAGGTTCTCGAAGCGGCGGCGGACCTTCTTGTCGACCAGCGTGGTCAGGCTTTTCCGGTCGAGACGCTCCGAGCGCATGGCGAAGGACACCGCCGGCATCGAAGCGAAGTCGTACTTCTGGATGACCGGCTCCTCGATGCCGTTTGGCAGCTCGCCCCGGATCGCGGAGACCTTCGCTCTCGTCTCCTGGGCGGCGTCGTTGATCTCCGTTTCCAGGTGGAACTCCACCACGACGTTCGAGACGCTTTCGCGGGAGGTGGAAACCACGCGCTTCACGCCGGAGATCGGGTTCACCGCCTCCTCGATCCGCTTCGTGACCTCGCGCTCCACGCTCTCCGGCGCGGCGCCCGGGAACTTCGTGACGATGGTGACGACGGGGACCTCGACGTCCGGGAACATGTCGACCGCGAGCCGACGGTAGGAGAACGCCCCCAGCGTCACGAGGGCCAGCATCATGACGGCGGCGAACACCGGGCGCTTGATGGAGACGTCGGACAGCAGCATGGGTCACTTCCCCCCCGCCGCGAGCTTCAGGGCGTCGCCGTCCTTCACGTTGAAGGCGCCGCGTGTGACCACCGTCTCCCCCGGCCGCAAGCCTTCCGCCACCTCTACGAGGTCCCCGCGGACCGCCCCCGTCCTCACGCCGCGCCGCCGCGCGACGTTGTTGTCGACGACGAACGCCTCCCCCTCGCAGGAGGCGGGATCCCAGCCGCCCAGGGCGGCCCGGGGGACCAGCGGGACCCCCTTCCTGGAGCCGGTCACGATGCGCCCCTTCACGAACAGCCCGCCTCTCAGGACCTCGGGGTCGTTGGGAACCTCGGCGATCACCCGCACGGAGCGGTCGCCGGGACTCACGGAGGGGTTGATCCAGGTGATCTTCCCCCGGAACTCACGCCCGGGGAACGCGTCGGTGGCGAACACGAGCGGGAGCCCCTTCCGGAGGGTCGCCATCGAAACGGACGGGACGGTCGCGGTGAGTTCGAGCGTCCGGTTGTCCACGACGCGGAAGACGACCTTCTGCAACTCCCCCACGAGGTCCCCCACGTTGACCAGCCGCTCCGACACCGTCCCGTCGAAGGGGGCGCGGATCACCGCCTTGGAGAGGCGCGTCGAGATCTGCGCGACGTCCTCGCGCGAAGCCAGGACCTGCGCGTTCGCGGCCGCGATCCGCGCGGCCGCCGCTTCCCGCTGCGTCTGCGCGTCGTCCATCCCCTGACGGGTGATCAGCCCGGCCTCGAGCAGCCGCAGCGCCCGGTCGTACTCCCGGTCGGCCCGGTTGCCCGCCGCTTCCGCCTCGAGCAGCCCCGCCTTCGCCATCTCCAGGGCCGCCTTCGCCTTCTGCAGCGCGACCTCCCCTTCCCGCGTGTCCACCGTGAAGAGCGGGTCCCCCTTCCGGACCCGGGCCCAGTCGTGCACGTGGATCTTCGAGACGACGCCGCCGTAATCGGACTTGATCTCCGCCTGGTACCGGGAAGAAAGGGTGCCGACGACGTCGATACCCTCCTCCACGTCCCCCGTGGTCACCGTCGCCGTCTCCACCGGCGCGGGGGGCTTGCCCGGCGCGCGGCCGCCGACCGCCGCGCCCCCGCCCCCCGAACAGCCCGCCGCGGAGGCGAGCAGGAACAGCGCCGCCGCGCCGGCCAGCATCTTCCCCTTCATCCCTTCCTCCCTTTTCACGTCCTCCGCCCTCCCCCCGCGGCGATCCCGTCGAAGATGACGCCCAGCATCCTCCGGATCCCGCCGCTTCCGAGGCCGCGCCCGATCCCCGGCCCCCGGGCGCTGAGCTCGAGCTCCATGGCCACGCTCACCGCCCCCGTCACGGCCCACGCCATGTCCGCGGGATCCCCCCGGCGGAACTCCCCGCTCCGGATCCCCTCCTCCACCAGCCTGAGGATGGTCTCGGGAAACCGCAGCTGCACGGACTCGAAGTCGATGTACGGGGCTCCCTGCGGAGGGCCGTAATAGATCGAGTACATGATCCGCGCCTGGGGAAGGTGCCGCATGAAATAGTCGTACGCGCCCAGGCACACCCCCACGATCCGTTCCCGGGCGCCGCCTTTTTCCCCCGCGGCCGCCCCGATCGACTCGATGAATCCCTCCAGGGGCCCCCGCATGAGATCCAGGTAGATCCCTTCCTTGCTGCGGAAGTAATAATACATGGCGGGCTTGGTCACTCCCGCGCGCTCCACGATCTCCCGGACCGTCGTGCCGGCGTACCCCTTGGTCGAGAAGAGCTCCGCCGCGCTCCCGAGGAGCCTCGCGCGGACGTCCCCTTCCGCCTCGGCCCGTTTCCCCGCCGTCCTCGCCACGCTTCCCTCCCCCGGCCGCCGCCGGCCCGCCTGTATACTTACCGGTAAGTATATTACTCCGGGACGCGCGCGCGTCAAGCGCGGAAGGGGAAGTTCGAAGACGGCCGGAGCGCCCGGAGAAAATTTTTAGGCCGGGCGAACCGGTATTGTTTCCTGCCGACGCGGCGCCGTGGTAGAATGCTCGCGGTCCGGACGGCGATTCTATTGGTTTTCTTGGAGGTTACGCGAAAGCATGAACGGGACCGTTCCGTCGGCTACCGATCCGTCGGCCGGCGTGTACCGGCACGTCTCCACGCGGTACGACGCCGCCCACGGCGCCCTCTGGGTGTTTCTGCGCCCGGGGCACCGCGCCTGCTTCTCCTTCGAGCTCCTGGAGGACCTGCGCCGCTTCCAGCACGGCGTCGAGACTCTCGCGGAGAGGAGCGAGGAAGAGAGGGACGCGGTCCGCTACGTC
The DNA here is from genome assembly GCA_964612075.1 of uncultured bacterium. GTDB lineage: Bacteria > Desulfobacterota > Deferrimicrobia > Deferrimicrobiales > Deferrimicrobiaceae > UBA2219. Next base: position 7,972 of record CAZTFC010000010.1, on the reverse strand, counting down.
ATCCTGGCGTCCTCAACGCCCGGCGTGTTCAATTTCGGCGGGGACCTCTCGCTGTTCTCCCGGTGCGTGAAGGAGCGCGACGCCGTCACGCTCCGGAAATACGCCGTCGCCTGCATCGACGTCATCTACCGGCACATCGTCGGCTACGGCCTGCCGCTGACCACCCTCTCGCTGGTCCAGGGGGACGCGCTGGGAGGAGGTTTCGAGGCGGCCCTTTCCAGCGACGTGCTCGTCGCGGAGCGCCGGGCGCTGATGGGCTTCCCCGAGGTGCTCTTCAACCTGTTCCCCGGGATGGGGGCCTACAACCTGCTGCAGCGGCGGATCGGCGTGCTGCAGACGGAGAAGGCGCTCCTGAGCGGCAAGATGTATCGCGCCGAGGAGCTCCACGCCAAGGGGCTGGTGGACGTCCTGGCGGAGGACGGGGAGGGCGAACGGAAAGTCTACGAATTCATCGTCCGGCAGGCGGGGAAGGACCGCGCCGCCGCGGGCGTCCACCAGGTGCGCCGCCGGCTCGCCCCGGTCCGGTACGAGCAGCTCCTCGAGGTGGCGGACATCTGGGTCGACACCGCCCTCCGGATGGGGCCCCGCGAGCTTCGCATGATGGAGAAGCTGGTCCGGGCGCAGGAGCGCGTCGCCGTGCTGCCCGCCCGTCAGGAAACGGCCGAGTTCCCCCCCGCGAGGTAGCGGTCCAGGAACGGCCGGATCCGGACGAACTCGTTGCGGACCCGGTCGAGGTATTCCCGCCCGTTCCGCTCGAGCTCCGGCGCCGCGATGCCGGAGAAGCTGGCGCACTCGCGCATCAGCCCGTTCGCCCCGATCTGCCCCGAGTTCCCGCGCAGCGCGTGGGCGGCGTTGCGCGCCCGCTCGGGATTCCCCTCCGCCACCGCCTGCTCCAGCTCGCGGATCTTTTCGCGGCTCCCGTTGAGGAACGTCCAGACGAGACGGACCACGAAGGTGCTCCCGGAGAGCGCCTCCAGCTCGTCGAGCACCCTCGGGTCGAAACGGTCCGCGCCGTCCGCCGCTTCCTTTTTCGGGGCCGCCTCCGGCGCCGGCTCGGCCGCCCGCTCCGGTCCCCCCGCCCCCGGATGGGAGCCGGGGAACAGCTCGTCGAACAGGTCGAAGAGCCGGCGGGCGTCGATCGGCTTGGTCAGGATCGCCTCCATCCCGGCCTGCTCGCATTCCGTTTTCGCTTCCTCGGTGACGTCCGCCGTCAAGGCGACGATCGGCATCCGCCGTCCCGCCCCTCCGGAGAACCTGTACAGCTTCGCGGCCTCGCACCCTCCCATGACCGGCATGTGGAGGTCCATGAGGGTGATGTCGAAGGGCTGCCGGGCCAGCGCCTCCACCGCCTGCTCCCCGTCGTTGACCAAAGTGACCTCGTGCCCGGCGCGCTCCAGGATCTTGGCGATGACCATCTGGTTCGTCCGGTTGTCTTCCGCCACCAGGACGCGCAGCTTCCGCTCCTCTCCTTTCCGCTGCCGGTGCCGGTCGGCGATCTTGGCCACGGTGGTGCCGGACTCCCCGTCCGAGCGGGTCAGATGGACGGCGTTGAAGAGCAGCCTCTTGTCCAGGGGGATGGAGAGGGCGGCGACGTACCCGCCCTTCATGAAGCGCTCCAGGTCGTCTCCGCGGTCCGTCACCACGATCCGCTTGACGGCGCGGATCATCGGGTCCGACTCGACGGCGCGGGCGAAGGCGAGCGCTTCCATGTCGAGGCCGGGTTCCACGACCACGGCGAAGTCGAACGGGAAGCCGGCTTGCGCCGCCGTGACCATCTGGGCGAAGGCCTGCGCGGAGCGGCCCACCTTGGCGGCGCGGATGCCCCACGCCGCCAGCGCCTCGCAGACCGTCTCCACGACGATCTTGTCCTGGGAAACGATCAGTGCCCTGCGGTCGGCCAGCGCCACGAGCACCTCGGCGTCCGCCTGCTTCCCGGCCCGCTTCCGGAACTCCAGGGTGTACCAGAAGGTGCTCCCCTTCCCGGGAACGCTGTAGAGGCCGATCCGCCCGCCCAGCATCTCCACGATCTCCTTGGAGATCGTCGTGCCGAGGCCCGTGCCCCCGTACTTCCGGGTGATCGATTCGTCCGCCTGGGAGAACCGGTCGAAGATCCGCTGCTGCGCGTCCACGGGGATGCCGATGCCGGTGTCGACCACCTCGAAGCGGACGGTGACGGAAGAAGGCGTTTCCGCCTCGAGCAGGACCCGGATCCCCACGTCGCCCCGCTCCGTGAATTTCACCGCGTTGCCGAGCAGGTTCAGCAGGACCTGGCGCAGGAGGAGCGGGTCCCCCTGCAGGAGGAAGGGCAGCTTCGGATCCACGTTCAGGAACATGTTGAGGTTCTTGGCCCGCGCCTGCGGCTCGACGATCGCCATCGCGTTCTTCACCAGGTCGTGGAGGTCGATCGACGACATCTGGACGTGCACCTTCCCCGCCTCGATCTTGGAAAGGTCCAGGATGTCCTGCATGAGGTACATGAGCGTCCTGGCCGAGGAATCGGCCGTCCTGGCCAGCTCCTCCTGCTCCGCCGTGAGGGGCGTCCCCCGGAGAAGGTCGATCAGCCCGATGATCCCGTTCAGGGGGGTCCGCATCTCGTGGCTCATGTTCGCCAGGAAGCGGTTCTTCGCGCGATTGGCCTCCTCGGCCTTCCGCGCGGCGACGGTAAGCTTCTTCAGGAGGGCGGAGATGTAGAGCGACAGCATCGGGATCCCGATCAGCAGCCCGCCCCCGATGACCCGCTTGTCGAACCAGTAGGGGTTGAGCCAGGTGGCCAGGCCGAACCCGACCGTCGAGATGACCGTGCTGAACAGGAGATATTTCCGCCCGAAGCGGAAGCCGTTACCGAACGTCACCCACAGGAGAACGATGTACAGCGGGGCCCCCGCCTCCCCGACGAGGTAGATCCCGTACGACGTCAGCCCGAGGTCACCCACCGCCCCCAGGCAGCGCCGGAACGGGGACGGGCCGGCGGACCGGGTGACCACGAAGAAAAGCCCGATGGAGAAGATTTCGTAAAGGTAGCAGATCCAGAGCGCGATCGCTTCCGACCTGTCCAGCAGCCCGTCCCGGGAGAGGATCCAGGACATGTACCCGCAGACCACCCCGAGCAGAAGGACCCGGATGAGCGCCTGCTCATGCTCGGAGTCCGGGCGCCTGGACAGCTCTTCCCAGGCCTCCGAGATCTGTCCCCGGACCAGCAGGCGCCAGAAGCGCACCTTCCCCTACCCCCCGACGGCGTTTTTTGGATCCGGCAATTATTATCGGAAAGGTTGCGTTGAATATTTAACGTAATTCGGTCGGCCACCTCCCTTTTTCAGGCATCCCTCGTCCAGGTGACGCGGAGCGTGTCCGCGTCCTCCGACCACTTGAAGGAAACCGTGCCCCGGTACGCCTTCCGGATCTCCCGCCCGATGCGCTGCGCCAGCTTGCCGTCCGTGGTCAGCAGCTCGACGCAAGCGGTGCCGTCCCGGATTTCCATGATCCGTTCGAGGGGATTGATGCCCCGGGCTCGCCGCTCCTCGTTGCGCGCGATACGGATCAGCTCGTCGCGATGGAACTTGAGGAACGCCCCGCGCAGCGTCAGCACGCCGGAGGGGAACCCGTCCGCGATCTTGCAGCATGCGGGGCAGCGCCGCAAGGGGGCGCCGGCTCGCATGAGGGCGGCGGACTCGGCCTCGTCCATGTACCAGCGCTTCTTCCTGGAGATCACGTGGCAGATCGGGCAGACCCCCACGGAGGGGGAGCCCTTCCTCGGCAGATACGGGTCGTTGGTGCGGTCTACGTTCTTCCGGCTGGCGGGTTCATAACGCATCGCTGTCATCGTTTCCGCCCTCCCTGGAGAACAACATCACCGGAGCGGTTGGACGCGACGTTCACCCGATATTCATGATACCACCGATCCCCCGGGACTTCCCCCCTTTCAGACCCGGAACTCGGTGAGGGAGCGGAACGAGGAGACCCGCGTGGCGATGTCCTCGCGCGACAGGGCCTCCAGCCGCTCCGTACTGAACGCCTCGACCGTGAAGGAGGCGATCGCGCTCCCGTACATCGTGGCCAGCCGGTAATCCATCTCGGCGAGCTCCTTGTCCCCGCGGGACGCGAGGTACCCCATGAAGCCGCCCGCGAAGCTGTCCCCCGCGCCGGTGGGGTCGAAGATCGTCTCCAGCGGGTACGCCGGTGCGGCGAAGATCTCCCGGTCGGACAGGTGCAGCACCCCGTATTCCCCCCGCTTGATCACCACGCGCTTCGGCCCCATGTCCATCAGCATCCGGGAGGCCCGCACGAGGTTGAATTCCCCGGTGAGCTGGCGCACCTCGGCCTCGTTGACGACCAGGACGTCGACGTTGCGCACGACTTCCCGCAGGAGCTGCGGGCTCTTCTCGATCCAGAAGTTCATCGTGTCGAGGGCGACGACCCTCGGGTTGCGAACCTGGGCCATGATGTCGAGCTGGAGGCGGGGATCGATGTTCCCGAGGAAGACGTAGGGCGTGTCCCTCCATTCGGCCGGGAGGTCCGGGACGAAATCCTTGAACACGTTGAGGTCGGTGCGGACCGTGTGGGCCGTGTTCAGGTCGTAATCGTAGTAGCCCTTCCAGCGGAAGGTCTCGCCGTCCGCGATCTTCAGCCCCCGCAGGTCGATCCCCCGGGAGGAAAGCTTCTCGATGGTGAGCCTGGGGAAATCGCGCCCGACGACGGATACGAGCCGGACCGGGGCGAAGTAGCTCGCCGCGATGGAGAAATACGTGGCGGACCCGCCCACCACCTTCTCCACCTCCCCGAACGGGGACTTGATGCTGTCGAACGCCATCGACCCGACGACCAGAAGACTCATCTTCCTCCCCCTCGCGACCTTTCCGGTTTCCTTCCCGCGGTCCCTCCATGCACGGCGGCGGTCAGAAGGCGATCGGCTCCCCGGGCCTGGGCACCTGCGCGTTCCATCCCAGGCGGGACTTCAAGGTGCCGGCGAACTCCAGCGACACGGATTCCTCGCCGTGGGTCACCAGGACCGTCCCGGGCTCCGACTTGAATCCGCCCGCCCAGGCCAGCAGGTCCTCCCGGTCCGCGTGGGCCGACAGCCCGCCGATCGTGTAGACGTCGGCCGCCACCGCGATGTCCTCCCCAAGCACCCTCACCCGCTTCGCGCCGTCGACGATCCTGCGCCCGAGGGTCCCCTGCGCCTGGAACCCGACGATCACGAGGCTGCTGTCCTTGCGCCACAGGTTGTGCTTGAGGTGGTGCTTGATCCTCCCCGCGGTGCACATCCCGCTGCCGGCCATGATGACCGCCCCTCCCCGGATCGAGTTCAGCGCCATCGACTCCTGAGCGTCCCTGGTGAAGACGACCTTGAGGGCGTCCGGGTTGGCCAGCCACCATTCCCTCAGGTCCTTCGCCTCCTCGTCGAACACCTTGTCGTTGCGCATGGTGATCCGCGACGCCTCGATCGCCAGCGGCGAGTCGACGTAGACCGTGACCCCTTCGATTCGCTTCTTCCGGGTGAGGTCGGCCAGGACGTAGAGGACGTCCTGCGCCCGCCCCACGGCGAAGGCGGGGATGATGACGTTGCCTCCCTTCCGCCGGAGCGTGTCGTTCAACGCGTGGGCGAACTCGTCGATCGACTCCTTCATCCCCTTGTGGACGCGGTTGCCGTACGTCGACTCCATGACGACGAGGTCGGCGCGGTCGACCGTCGCGGGGTCGCGGACGATCGGCAGCCCCTTGTGCCCCAGGTCGCCGCTGAATGCCAGCCGCCGGGAACGCCCGTCGTCCCTCACGTCGACGACCACGATCGCCGACCCGAGGATGTGCCCCGCGTCCAGGAAGGTGGCGGAGATCCGCTGCCCCGGCTCGACGGGGGTCCCGTACGGGACCGGCCTCAGGTGGTTCGCCACGGCGCGGGCGTCGGCCTCCGTGTACAGGGGGGTCACCAGCCGCTTCCCGCCGCGCTGCCGCTTGCGGCTCTCCCATTCCGCCTCCCGCTCCTGGATGTGGCCGGAGTCGGGCAGCATGATGTTCATGAGGTCGGCCGTCGCGGGAGTGCAGTGGATCGTGCCGCGGAAGCCCTCCTTCACCAGCTTGGGGAGCAGCCCCGTGTGGTCGATGTGCGCGTGGGTGCACAGGACGAAGTCGATGGTCGACGGGACCACCGGGAACTTGCGCGCGTTCTTCCGGTCGCTGTCGCCGCCGCCCTGGAACATGCCGCAGTCGACCAGGAAGCGGCTTTTCTCCGTCTGGACCAGGATGCACGACCCGGTGACTTCCCGGGCACCGCCGAGAAAGGTCAGGTTCATGTCGCCGGCACCATCCTTGTAAGGATTCCCGAAACGATGGAGATGAGTATGGAGCCCGCCACCGCGCCCCAGAACCCGTTGACGTGGACGCCCGGCACGATCGCGGCCACCAGCCACAGGAGCAGCCCGTTGATGACCAGCAGGAAAAGCCCCAGCGTGACCACCGTGAGCGGCAGGGTGAGGACCACGAACAGCGGGCGGACGACGGCGTTCACCAGGCCGAGGACGAACGCCGCGGCCAGCGCCGCCATCACGGTGTCCACCCGGACGAGGCCCGGGAGCAGGTAGCCGATCAGAAGCATCGCGACGGCGGTCGCGCACATCCGGACGAGGAACGGCACGGCGGTCACCTCCTTCGTTTTATCGTGGCCTTCCCTTGCCCTTTCAGCCGCTGCCCGAGGCCTTCGCCGTCTTCCTCAGGCGGACCATCATCTCGTCGAAGGAGTACCTGGAGAGCATGTCCGTGAACTGGGAGCGGTAGTTGTTGACGAGGCTGACCCCCTCGATGACGATGTCGTAGATGCGCCACTCGGACCCCTCTTTCAGGACCCGGTAGTTCACGGAGTATTCCTCGCCCCTCGTCGTGACGATCATCGACCGCACCTCGGCGTAGGGGAGGTCCAGCACCTCCTTGCCGAAGACGACCTTCTCCCCCTTGTACCCCTCGATCTTCGACGCGTAGGAGTTCTCGAGCAGCTCCTGGAACACCGCGATGAACTCCTGCTTCTCCTGCGGGGTCCGGTTCCTCCAGTTGACGCCGAGGGCGCGCCGCGACATCTCCTCGAAGTTGAAGCGGGGGTAGATCTCCTTCCGCAGCAGGGCTCGCCGCTCCTGCTTCTTCGCGTCCCCCTGCAGGTCGGCGCGCATGAGGATCGCGATCCCCCGGTCGATCGTCCCGCGGATCTGGTCGGAGGCCTCGCCGCCGAGCGCGGCGGCCGGGACGCAGAGCGCCAGGCACAGCAGCGGCACCGCCCATTTCGCCCGCGTCATTTCGCGTCCCCCCCGCCCTCGGCCTTCCCGTGGATGAACTGCCCGATCAGCTTCTCGAAGTCCACCGGCGGCTCGGTCTCGCGGATCTTCCCGCCCGGCGGGATCAGCCGGTCGGAGGCGCCGGGGGAGATGCTGATGTACTTGTCGCCGATCAGGCCGCGGGTGCGGATGGACGCGATCGCGTCCTCCTGCAGGGCGATGTCCTTGCGGACCGACATCCGGACGACCGCCTTGTAGTCGCTGATCTCGATGGAATCGATCGTGCCGATCTCCACCCCCGCGATCTCGACGCCCGCCCCGTTCTTGAGCCCCTGCACGGAGGTGAACTCCGCCGTCATGGGAACCTTGTCCCCCCGGCCGATCTCGACGTTTCCCAGCCGGATCGACAGCCAGGCAAGGGCCGCGATCCCGAGCATCATGAACAGGCCGACCGCCGTCTCCACCTTCACGTCTTTCATCCCTTCGCTCGCCCCCGTTTCCGCCCTAGACCAGCCGGATGGGGCCCTCCGCGGCCCCGTCCACCAGCTGGCGCACGAACGGATTGCTCGAGTTCCTCACTTCGTCCGGCGTCCCCGTCTCGACCACCTTCCCGGCATGGACCACGGCGACGTGGTGGCAATAGTGGAAGATGTCCGGGATATCGTGGCTGACCATCACCATCGTGAACCGGCTCTCCTCGTACGTCCGGCAGACCA
>CAZTFC010000009.1:0-62497 GCA_964612075.1 uncultured bacterium | reverse complement strand
CCGCCACGTTCCTGCGGACCCCGAGGGCCGCGCAGGCGCGGACGGCCGAAAGCATAGCGGCGGCGCCGGCCATGTCGTACTTCATCTTCTCCATCCCTTCCCACTTCTTGAGGGAGATCCCGCCCGTGTCGAACGTAACGCCCTTGCCGATCAGCGCGGTCCACTTCCCTCCCGCGGGCCCGCCGCGGTATTCCGCTGTGATCAGCCGAGGGGGCGCCTGGCTCCCCTTCCCCACGGCGAGGATCCCGCCGGCCTTGAGAGCCGCAAGCTCCCGCACGCCCAGCACCCGCACGCGGATCCTGGCGGCGGCGCGGGGTTCGAGCCCGGCGCCGACCTTCCTCGCGGCCCTGGCCAGGTCGTCGGGCCGAAGGTCCGCGGGCGGCGTCGCGACCAGCGCGCGCCCCCAGTTGATCGCATCTCCCAGCTTCCCGCCGTGGGAAACGCCGGCGCGCAAGGCCGGAAGCGCCTTCGCGTCCCGCTCGATGAACAGGAAACGGGAAAGGCGGTGCCCCTTCTGCTCCTTGAACCGGTCGTACTCGAACGACGACAGCGCCACGCCGAGCGCGCAGAACCGGGCGGCCGTTTCCGGGGAAAGCCCGCCGACGCCCGCGCCGTGCACAATGGACGCGACGGTCGAAAGCTTCATCTTCTTCGCGGCCTTGAACACGGGAAGCACCGCCTGACGCGCGACGTCCGGGGTGAACTTCTCCTTTTTTCCGAGCCCCACGACGAGCACGCGGGGAGCGGAAACGCCGCGGCCGGGCCGAAGGAAGAAGGACTCGCCGAGCTTGCCGTCGAAATCCCCCCCCCGGATCGCGGCCGCGATGGAACCCCCGATCGCGGCGTCGACCGCGCCGGTCGCGCCGCCTGGCTTCGCGGTGCCCTCGAAGAGGTTCACCACGATCATGTCCGCCTTGACCGTGCGGATGTCGCCGGAGATGCAATCTATGCGCATGGATCCCACTCCTTTCCCGGAAACCCCCTCAGATCCCGGGATCCGAGGGGTCGGTCCGGAAAATACGCCGAAGCACCGAGAGCGACGGTGCGCCGCGTCCGCAAGGCGCGCAACTGAGGCGTACTGCCTGTACGCCGCAAGGAGCGCAACGCAGCGGAAGCGGATGCAACGGCGCTCGAATGCCGGCGGATTTTCCGGACCGGCCCCTCAGATCCCAAGGTAGGCTTCGCGCACGTGCTTGTCGTTGAGGAGCTCCCTGCCCGTGCCCTGCAGGGCGATCCTGCCGTTCTCGAGGACGTAGGCGCGGTCGCACAGGGCCAGGGTCTGCCGGACGTTCTGTTCCACGAGGAGCACCGTGACCCCCTCCCGGTTGATCCGCTTCGCGATCTCGAAGACTTCCTGGACGAGAATGGGAGACAGCCCGAGCGACGGCTCGTCGAACATCAAAAGCTTTGGCAGGGCCATCAGACCCCGCCCGATGGCGCACATCTGCTGCTCCCCGCCGCTCATGGTGCCCGCGACCTGCTTCCTGCGCTCCTTCATCCGCGGGAAGAGCTCGTAGACCCAGGCCAGCGTCTCCGCCCTCCGCTTCCTGGCCTCCGGGGCAAGGGACCCCATGACGAGGTTCTCCTCGACCGTCATCTCGCGGAAAAGGCGCCGCGCCTCGGGAACGTGGACCACCCCCTGCCCGATGACCTTGTCCGGCGAAAGCTGGTCGAGCCGGGTCCCGTCGAACTCGATGGATCCCCTTCCGGGCTTCAGGAGGCCGGAGATCGTCTTCAGGGTGGTCGACTTCCCCGCCCCGTTGGCGCCGACCAGCACCAGGATCTCCTTTTCGCGGACTTCGAAGGATACGTCCCAAAGGACCTGGAGGTCCCCGTAGAAAACGTCGATTCCGGATACGTTAAGCATAGTCCGTCCCGAGGTACGCCTCGATCACCGCCTGGTTCGCCGCAACTTCCTTCGGCGTCCCCTCGGCGATCGTCGTGCCGAAGTTGATGGCGTGGATCCGGTCGGAGATCGTCATGATCACGTGCATGATGTGCTCGATGATGATGACGGTGGTCCCGTTTTCCCGGATCCGCCGGATGAGGTTCATCGCGGACAGCAGCTCGGTCGGGTTCAGCCCCGCCGCCGTCTCGTCGAGGAGCAGCAGATCCGGTCGCGTTGCGAGGGCCCGGGCGATCTCCAGCCGCTTGCGCCCGGCGATGGGAAGCGACTTGGCGAGCGCGGCCTTGACCGGGGTCAGGCCGCAGAAATCGAGGATCTCCATGGCGTTGTTCTTGGCTTCGCCCATGGAGTTCACCCGGGAAAAGGAAGCGGCGATGACGTTGTCCCGAACGCTCATCCGGCCGAGCGGCTTCACCACCTGGAAGGTCCTGCCGATGCCCAGCTTGCAGATCTTGTGGGGCTTCATCCCCTGGATTTCCCTGTCTTTATACAGGACCTTGCCCGAGGTGGGGGTGTAGACGCCGCTGATCATGTTGAACAGCGTGGTCTTCCCGGAGCCGTTCGGGCCGATCAGCCCGAAGATCTGCCCCTGCTCCACCTGGAAGGACACCTCGTTCACGGCCGTGAGCCCCCCGAACGTCTTGACCAGCTTCTCCACGCGGAAAAACGCCATGCCCGACCCCTTATTTCGCCGGATGGATGCGGAACACGTTCCGCTTTACCTTCTCCCAGTCGCCCACGACGCCGTTCGGAAGGTACAGGATGACGACGATGACCAGGATGCCGAAGCCAAGGACGTGGGACTTCTTCACCGCGTCGCCCAGGGCGGTGACGGCCGCGACGCCGGTCGCCTTTCCGAGGAAGGCGAAGAGGCCGAAGAAGCCCGTCCGGAACAGCTCCTGGAAGGCCACCATGATGAAGGCGCCCACGGTCGGCCCGTAGACCGTGCCCACCCCCCCGACGATGGCGACGAGGATCGCCATGACGGAATAGTCGTGCAGGGAGAACACAACGTGGGGGTCGATGAAACCCATGTAGTTCATGTACAGGGCCCCGGCCATCCCCGTCCAGAACGCGGAGATCGCCAGGGAAATGTTCTTGTACAGGGTCGTGTTGACGCCGAGGCTCGCGGCGGCGTCCTGGTCCTCCCGGATGGATATGAAGTAGTAGCCCGGCTTCGACCGCATGATCAGCTGGATGCTCAGGACGCTCAGGGACGCCAGGAGGAGGGTGATGTAATAATAGGGGACCTTCGAGACGAATGTCGGCATGATCATGATCCCCACCATCCCGCCGGTGAAGGATTCCGCGATGGTCGCGATGTGCCGTATCCCCTCCCCCAGGGCCAGGGACGCCAGCGCGAAGTAGGCCCCCCGCAGCGGGAAGCAGATCGCCCCGAACGGAAGGCCGACCAGGAAGGCGAAGACGCCGCCGAGCGCCATCCCCCACCAGGGGGAAATCTGCAGGTGATGGAACAGGAGACCCGCGGTGTAGGCGCCCACCCCGAAGAACGCGGCGTGCCCGAAAGAGACCTGCCCGGTGAATCCCGCCAGGAGGTTCCAGGAGGACCCGATGACGACCCACAGGAGGAAAAGGATCATCAGGTGGAGGAAGTAGTTGCTCTCGAGGACCAGCGGCAGGAGGGCAAGGCCCGCCAGAAGGAGCAACGGGAACAGGTTCTTTTTCATCTTGCTCTCCCCGCCTTCATACCTTCGTCAACCGCTTGAAGCCGCCCGGCAGGAACAGCAGCACCAGGATGAAGATGGTCAGCCCGACGATGTCTTCATACTCCATCCCGAAGTAGGTCGCCCCCATGCTCTCCGCCAGCCCGAGGGTGACTCCCCCGAAGATGGCCCCCACCGTCGATCCCAGGCCGCCGAGGATGGTGATGATGAACGCCTTCGAGGTGAAGGGCCCCCCGATGTCCGGGAAGATGTAATAGACAGGGGCGAGCAGGCATCCCGCGGCGGCGACGAGCGCGGAGCCGATGCCGAAGGTGATCACCGTGATGCGCCCCGTGTTCACGCCCATGAGGGTCGCCGCGTCCTTGTCCTGGGCCGTCGCCCGGATCGATCGACCCAGGTCCGTCTTGAGCAGGAACCAGAACATGGCGATGGTGAACAGCAGGGCGATCCCGAAGGCGATCGTCAGCGGCAGGCTGAAGGAGATGTTCCCGAGGGAGAACGTCCGGTTGGAGTATTCCGTGGTGACGTACTTGTAGTCCGACTTGAAGGCGAACCGGACGATCTCGGTGAGGACCATCCCGATCCCCACCGTCATGAGGACCTGGTTCTCCGGGAGGATCGTTTCAACCCGGATGAGAGGGTTCAGCAGGAATTTCTGGATCGTCACGCCCAGCAGGAACAGGAGCGGCATGGCGACAAAGAGGGAAACGTACGGGTCGACCCCCATCGTGTTCAGGACGAACGTGACATACATGGCCAGCATCATCAGCTGCCCGTGGGCCAGGTTGATGATTCCCATGACGCCCATGATGAGGGTCATCCCGATCCCGATCAGGGCGTACAACCCCCCCTTGAGGAAGCCCGCCACGAGAGTTTGAAGGAACACGTCCATATGTGCCCACCGTCAGGCGGCCCCGAGGGCCGGGGAATGAAGCCGCCGGGCGGCGTGGAAAAACCGCCCGGCGGCCGCTTCAGGCTAACGGAACGACCGGCCCTACTTCCGCGCGTTCCAGGCCGGGGTCGGGTAGATGTATTTTTTCGTGGCCACCTTCGCCGGCCACACCGCCTCCAGTTCCCCCTTCTGCCACTGGACCATGTAGGTGTCGAGCTTGTTCTGCTGGGACTTCTTCCCGTAGGAGACGAACTTGACCGGCCCGAAGGCGGTCATCATGTCCGTCTTTACGAGGGCGTCCCGGACGGCCTGGGGCGTCGGTGCCGAGGTGGACTTGGCGCGCTTCAGCGCGTCCGCGACGACGTACATCGCGGCGTACGCCTCCGCGCCGTGGTACTCCGTATCGGAGCCGTGCCTCTTCCGGAAATTTTCCGCATACTGCTTCGCCCCGGGGAACGGAAGCGTGTCGACCCACAGCGTCGCGGAGTAGACATGCTCGGCCGCGTCGCCGGCGCTCTTCGCGAACTCGGGGAGGGTGAACCCCGCCCCGCCGCCGACGTACAGCTTGGGGTTGATCCCCAGCTCCTTCGACTGGCGCATCAGCAGGGAGGCGTCCATGACGTAGGAGACCATGTAGATCATGTCGGGGTTGGCCGCCTTGACCTTCGTGAGGATCGGCTTGAAGTCGATCGCGCCCGCCTGGTACCCCTCCTTCAGGACGATCTTCAGGCCGGCGGCCTCCGCGTCCTTCTCGAAGGATTTCGAGCTGGACTGCCCGAAGGCGCTGTTTTCATACAGGAGCGCAACGGTCTTGACGTCCTTGGCGACTTCCTTCAGGAAGGATTCCACCGCCTTGGGATATTCGCTGGCCGGGGGGTTGATGCGGAAAACATAGTCGTACCCCTTCTCCGTGACGTCGTCGGCCGACCCCGTGCAGATGACGAACGGCACCTTGAACTGCTGGGCGACCGGGGCGGCCGCCGCGGTGACCGAGCTGGAGTACCCGCCGGTGATCACCGGAACCTTGTCCCGGGAAATCAGCTTCTCGACGGCGGACCGCCCCACGTCGGGCTTCCCGGTATCGTCCTCGAAGATCAGCTCGATAATGCTCCCGTTGATCCCGCCCTTGGCGTTGATCTCCTCCGCCGCCATTTCAAAGGACCGCTTTTCGATCTCGCCGAATTTCGCCTGCGACCCCGTCAACGGGAGAAGCACCCCGACTTTGATCTTTTCGGCCGCCAGGGCACCGCTCGCAATGCCCAGGGCGAACAGCACCGCTGCAAACACCGACATGACACCAGACCGCACGTTCATGGTCACCTCCACCGGATGAAGATTGTCACGCGGGAAAAGGCCGAGTGCCCCGTCCATCGATCGTGTCGGTGGATTTTATCACGGATTCCCCGCCGGTTAGCCATACTTTCCGGCGACCACGTTGACTTCTCCCTCCCGCTATACTACCGTCATTTCCCATGCCGAGATCCTTTCGCGCCATGGTCGCGGTTGCGGCAGCGCTCTTCCTGTTGCTGGCGTCCGGGTGCTCCGAGAAGCTGGCCAAACAGAAAGGGCTCTCCGACGCCGACCTGCTGGCCCGGGGGCAGAAGAGCGCGGACCGGAAGAAGTATGAAGACGCCGTCGAGGCGTTCCGCCTCCTGATCGAGCGATACCCGAATTCGCCCCTGGCCCCCCGCGCCCAATTTTCCCTGGCGTCCTGCCGCGCAAGCATGAAGGATTACCTCGAGGCGGAAGTGGCGTACGACGATTTCCTCCGCCTCTATCCCGCGGACCCGAAGGTCCCGGACGCCCTCTACATGAAGAGCGAGCTGCTCCACAAGCAGATCCAGGCGGTGGGTCGCTCCCAGGACAAGACGCGGGAGACCATCGAGGCCTACAAGCTCTTCCTGCGGAAGGAGCCGGACTCGCCTCGGTCGGCGGCGGCCGTCGCCCGCATCAAGGAGATGCGCAGTCAACTCGTGACCCACGAGGAAGCGGTGATCTCCCACCTCCTTTCGCGTAAACTCTACGAAAGCGCCGAAGCACGGGCGAGGCGGGTGATCGAGGAATACCCCGACGCGGCGCCGACGCCGAAGCTCCTTTCCCTGCTCGCGGAAGCGCTGGAGAAGCAGGGCAAAAAGGACGAGGCCTCGGAGGTCGAAAAGGCCCGCGACGAAAAATTCCCGCAGCAAGGGAGCGGAAAACGGTGAGCCGCAAGCTGGCCGGGCTGATCCGGATGGGCAAGAACGCCTTCATGAAGATGGACTACCCGCGCGCGGAGCGGCACCTGAAGGAAGCTCTCGAGGGCGGCGCGGAATACCCGGACATCCACTACACCCTCGGCCTGATCGATCACCAGCGGGGGAACTACCGGCAGGCGGTCGAGCGGTTCGAGAAGGCGGTTTCCCTCCACCCCGAGTACACGGAAGCCCTGCTGTCGATGTCGATCACGTTGAACGACATGGGCCTTTACGAAGACGCCCGCTCCGCGTACGACCGCGCATCGATGATCCTTTCCCGGCACGGCGTCGCGCCGGAAAAGAACATGGTCCGCGGGCGGGTCGCCAACCTGCACAAGGAGCTGGGGGAGCTGTACCTCGCCCTTGGCCAGCACGACGAGGCCATCTTCGAGTACCGGAAGGCGCTCTCCGTCGCGCCGTCGTACCCGGACCTGCGGGTGCGGCTGGTGGCGGCGCTCCGGGAGGCGGGGCGGGCGGACCAGGCGATGACCGAGGTGGAGACGTTCCTTTCGGAGTCCCCCGGCAACCCGGCGGCCCTTGTCCAGAAAGGGATCCTGCTCTACCTCGCGGGGAACCGGGCGAAGGCCCGCGGCGCCTGGGAAGAGGCGCTCGACCGGGACCCGCTCAACAAGGTCGTGCAGGTATACCTGAACACGCTGAACCGGGAGCAGGTCGCGGACTGACGGGATCCGCCCCTCACCAGCCGGACAGCGTGGCGAGCGCCTCCGGCAGCTTGCCGGCGTCGGGTCCGCCGGCCTGGGCCATGTCCTTGCGCCCCCCGCCCCCGCCGCCCACCGCGGCGGCGGCCTTCTTCACGATATCCGACGCGGAATATCTCGACGTCAGGTCCGGGGTTACGCCCGCCACCAGGTGGCACCGGTCCCCTTCCCGCGCGCCCAGCAGGAGCAGGCCGCTGCCGAGCTTCCCCTTGACGCTGTCGGCCAGCTCGCGAAGCGCCGCCGGGTCCATCGGCTCCACCTCGGCGGTGACGCGCCGCACGCCGCCGACTTCCTGCGCCTTGGCCAGGATCTCGCCCACGAGGTCGCGCGACGAGCGGCGGCGCGCCTCCTGGAGCGCCTTCTCCAGGGCCTTGATCTGCGCGGCGAGTTTCCGGACGCGTTCCGGGACCTCGGGGCCGGCGACCTTCAGCTCGCGGGCCACTCCGTGCAGCGTTTCCGCCTCCTCCCGCAGGTGCCGCCAGGCCGGCAGCCCCGTCGCCGCCTCGATGCGCCGCACGCCGGCGGCCAGAGCGCCCTCGGACAGCAGGCGGAACAGGCCGATGTCCGCGGTGTTGCGGACGTGCGTCCCGCCGCACAGTTCCTTGCTCACCCCCTCCACGGTCACCATCCGGACGACGTCGGCGTATTTCTCCCCGAAGAACGCCATCGCCCCCGCGGCGACCGCCTCTTCGTAGGGGAGCTGCTCCCACCGGACGGGCCGGGCGGAAAAGACGGCGGAGTTGACCTCCTCCTCGACGGCCGCCAGCGCCTCCGGGGGGACCGCCTCGAAGTGCGTGAAATCGAAACGGAGCTTTTCCGGGCTCACGAACGACCCCGCCTGCTTGACGTGGGACCCCAGCACCTTCCGCAGGGCCGCCTGGAGCAGGTGCGTCGCCGTGTGGTTTCCCTGGGTGATCCGTCGTTTCGACGCGTCGATGGCCAGCAGGGCGGTCTGCCCCTCGCGCACCGTGCCTTCGGCCACCTTCGCGCGGTGGATGATGATTTCCGGCGAGGGGCGCCGGGTATCGGTGACCTGCAGGACGAACCCCTCCCCGGTGATCGTGCCCATGTCGCCCACCTGGCCGCCGGACTCCCCGTAGAACGGCGTGACGTCCGTGACGACGTCGATCTCCTCTCCCTGCCCGGCGGAGGCGATCCTCACGCCGGCCAGGAAGATCGCCTCGATCCGACCCTCGGCTTCCTGCCGCTCGTACCCGACGAAGTCGACGGAGGTCCTGGTCCGGGACAGCTCGGACGCCACGGCGTCGTGCGCGCCCACCTCGCCGCCCTTCCAGGAGACCCGCGACTGGGCCCTCTGCTTCCCCATCTCCTCCTCGAACCCGGCGGTGTCGAGGGTCACCCCCCGCTCCCTGCACAGGTCCGCCGTGAGGTCGACGGGGAACCCGTAGGTGTCGTAGAGCTTGAACGCCGCGTCGCCGGGGAACACGTCGGCTTTCGCCTCCTGCATGCGGGAGAGCTCCTCCTCCACCATCCGAAGCCCCGCGTCGAGCGTCTCGAGGAACCGCCGCTCCTCCTGGAACGCCACCGTGTCGATGAAGGATGCGCTGTTCTTCAGCTCGGGGTAGGCCTGGGAGAACTCCCGCACCACCGTCCCCGCCACCTTGTGCAGGAACGGCCCGTCGAAGCCGAGCTTTTTCCCGTGCCGGAGGGCGCGCCGCATGACGCGGCGAAGGACGTATCCCCGCCCCTCGTTGGACGGCATGATCCCGTCCGCGATCAGGAAGGCGGTCGCCCGCGCGTGGTCGGCGATGACGCGCATCGGCGCGTCGAAATCGGGGGAGCCCCCGTACTTTTTGCCGCAGAGGCCGGCGATCTCCCGGAGGATCGGCTGGAACAGGTCGGTGTCGTAGTTGCTCGGGACCCCCTGGACGACGCCGGCGAGCCGCTCGAGCCCCATCCCCGTGTCGATGCTGGGCCGGGGAAGCGCCTTCTTCGCTCCGCTCTCGTCCTGGTTGAACTGCATGAACACCAGGTTCCAGATCTCGAGGAACCGGTCGCAGTCGCATCCCACGGAGCACCCTGGACGCCCGCACCCGGTGCCCTCGCCCTGATCGTAGATGATCTCGGAGCAGGGGCCGCAGGGCCCCGTGGGCCCCATCGCCCAGAAGTTGTCCTTCTCGTCGAACCGGACGATCTGCGAGGCGGGCAGCCCCATTGTCTTGTGCCAGATGTCGTACGCCTCGTCGTCTTCCCGGAAGACCGAGGCGGTCATCCGCTTCCCGTCGAGGCCGATCTCCTTCGTGAGGAACTCCCACGCGAAATGGATGGCGTCCTTCTTGAAGTAGTCGCCGAAGGAGAAGTTGCCCAGCATCTCGAACAAGGTGTGGTGCCTCGCCGTGTAGCCGACGTTTTCCAGGTCGTTGTGCTTGCCGCTGACGCGCAGGCACCTCTGCGCCGTGGCCGCCCTCTTCCACTGGGTCGACGCCAGGTCGAGGAAGACCTCCTTGAACTGCACCATCCCGGCGTTGGTGAACAGGAGGGTCGGGTCGTTCCCGGGGACCAGCGACGCGCTGGGCAGGACCTTGTGGCCGTTCCGCTCGAAGTATGCGAGAAAGGCGGAGCGAAGCTCCGCGCCCGTCCTGGACATCTATTCTTCTCCTTCAGGATATTCCGCCGCGCGCCGGCCGATGGCTTTCCGGCAGACGTCCGGCGGGAAGCCGCGCCCGGCGAGAAACCGGTACGCCTTCGCGGCTCCTTCCCTCCCCCCGGGAATCCCCCCTCGGTACTTCTTCCCGAGCGCCCGCGCGGCCGCGTCCGCCACGTCCTCCGGCGGGCAAGCCTCCCGCAGCGCCTCCTCCACGAGAGGTCTCGGGAAACCGCGCGCGGCCAGCTTCCAGGCGATCTTCGCGGGGCCGTACAGGCGCCCCTCCCGGTAGGAACGGACAAGCTGCCGGCACAGGGCCGGATCGTCGATCAGCCGAAGCTCGCGCAGGCGGGCGAGGACCGGCGGGATGTCGGACTCCTCATGGCCCTTCCGCAGCAGCCGGAGCGCCACCTCCCCCTCGCTCAAAGGGCGGCGGGCGAGCATGCCGATCGCGATCTCCAGCGGGTTCCCCGGGACGGTCGCGCCGCCCCCTCTACGTCTCCTTCTTTGAGGGGCCGTCCTTGTCAAAGTCGTCCCATGTCAGGTCCGAGGTGGAGGACACGCCGCGGACCCGCAGCGAGAAGTCGTCGGGGTTGCTGGCCTGCCGCAGCGCCTCGTCGAGCGTGATGAGGTTCTCCTTGAGCAGCGCCATCAGGGACTGGTCGAACGTCTGCATCCCGTAGCTCACGTATCCCTGCTGGATCGCCTCCCGGATCTTGCGGGTCTTGTCCTTGTCCTCGATGTATTCCCTGACGCGTGCGGTGTTGAGGAGCACCTCCACCGCGGGCACGCGCCCCGAGCCGTCCGCCCTGGGGACAAGCCGCTGCGAGATGACGGCCTTGAGGACGGAGGCGAGCTGGAGCCGGATCTGCTTCTGCTGGAACGGCGGGAAGGACGCGACGATCCGGTTGATCGTCTCGCCCGCGTCGAGCGTGTGCAGCGTGGAGAGGACCAGGTGCCCCGTCTCCGCCGCGGTGATGGCGGTCTCGATCGTCTCCAGGTCGCGCATCTCGCCGACGAGGATCACGTCGGGGTCCTGGCGCAGGGCGCTCTTCAGGGCGTCGGCGAACGACGCGGTGTCCACGCCGAGCTCCCGCTGGTTGATGATGCTCTTGTTGTCCCGGAGGAGGAACTCGATGGGGTCCTCGATCGTCATGATGTGGCAGCTTCGGTACGAGTTGATGAACTGGACCACCGCGGCCAGCGTCGTGGACTTGCCGGAGCCGGTGGTCCCCGTGCAAAGGACGAGGCCGCGCTCCTCGAGGGCGATCTTCTCGAGGACCTTGGGGAGGTGCAGGTCCTCGAAGGTCTTCACGCCGATCGGGACCAGCCGCAGGACGATGCCCATGGTCCCGCGCTGCTGGAACACGTTCACGCGGAACCGCCCCAGCCCCTGGACGCTGTAGGCGCAGTCGAGCTCGTGGTGCTTCTCGAACCGGCTCTTCTGGTCCTCGCGGAAGATCAGGCCGCTCATCGCGACGAGCTCCTCGTTCTTCAGCGGCTCGGGGGCCTTGAGGGGGATGAGCTTCCCGTTGATCCGGAGAATGGGGGGAAGCCCCACTTTCAGGTGGACGTCCGAAGCGCCGTGCTTGGCCGCCGCGCGAAGAATATCGTTGAGTTCCAAGGCGTCACGCTCCTTCCGCCGGGGGTTTCTCGCCCTCTCCGATGCCGTACTTCGACAGGATCTTCCTCGCCAGCCCCGCGGCCATCTCCGGGTGCTCCCTGAGGAACACCCGGGCGTTTTCACGCCCCTGTCCGATCCGCTCCCCGTCGACAGAGTACCACGCGCCGCTCTTCTCCAGGATGTCGAGCTCCGCTCCCAGGTCGAGGATGTCCCCTTCCCGGGAGATCCCCTCGCCGTACAGGATGTCGAACTCCGCCTCCCGGAACGGCGGGGCGAGCTTGTTCTTCACCACCTTGACCCGCGTCCGCCCGCCGATGACGTCGTCGTCCCGCTTGATCTGGGAGATCCGCCGGATGTCCATCCGCACGGAGGCGTAGAACTTCAGCGCGTTGCCGCCGGTGGTCGTCTCGGGGTTGCCGAACATCACGCCGATCTTCTGACGGATCTGGTTGATGAAGATCACCGAAGTCAGCGATTTGCTGATCGTCCCGGTGAGCTTGCGCAGCGCCTGGGACATCAGGCGCGCCTGGAGCCCCATGTGGGCGTCGCCCATCTCCCCCTCGATCTCCGCCTTCGGTACCAGGGCCGCGACGGAGTCGACCACCAGGACGTCGAGGGCGCCGCTGCGGACGAGAAGCTCCGCGATCTCCAGCGCCTGCTCGCCCGTGTCGGGCTGCGAGATGAGGAGGTCCTCCGTGGAGATCCCGAGCTTCCTGGCGTAGGAAAGGTCCAGCGCGTGCTCCGCGTCGATGAAGCCGGCCACGCCGCCCCCTTTCTGCGCCTCGGCGATGATGTGCAGCGCAAGGGTGGTCTTGCCTGAGGATTCCGGGCCGAAGATCTCCGTTACCCGCCCTCGCGGGATTCCCCCGATCCCGAGAGCCACGTCGAGCGAGATGGCGCCGGTGGAGATGACGGGGATGTCCTTCGCGGGGACGTCGGCGCCGAGACGCATGATGGCGCCCTTGCCGTAATTCTTTTCGATCGCGGCGACGGCCATGTCGAGCGCCTTGCGGCGGTTTGGGTCCTGGTTCATCTGGCGGTCTCCTCTTCGCTTTCCCTGCGGCGCGGGTCGTTCCCGAGGGGGAATTCCCGGACCACGGAATAGATCGCGCCCCCCGTGGCGAGGCGGCTTTCGAACAGCACGATCGACGATACGGGCACGTTCCCGAATTCACGACCCGAGAGTCCCCGGACGAAGCGGTCTCCCCAGGCGGGAGGAAGGACTCCCCGGACACGCCCTACCGTGATGTGCGGGTGGAACGGACGATCCTCCCGGGGGAACCCGGCCCCCGAAAGCGCGTTCTCAATATTCTGTTGCAACTTCCCGACCAATTCAAGCGGTTCCCGGAAACCGACCCAGAGGACCCGCGGGTTCCTCGGCCCCGGGAACGTCCCCCCCCCGCGCGCGTCCAGGGAGAACGGCGCGAAGCCGGCGGAGACGCCCTCGAGCGCCCCGGAGAGGACGGCGAGCCGGTGGTCGCGGATTTCCCCAAGGAATTTGAGCGTGAGGTGCAGGTTGCCCTTCGCGACCCAGGACACGGGGCCCTTCGGTTCGCGCATTCCCCGGAGCGCCTCCTCCACCGCGTCCCGCACGGTCGGAGGCAGCCCGATGCCGATGAAGCACCTCACCCGCCCCTCCCCTCCTCCCCGGAGATCAGCCGCGCAGCCGCGGCCAGGGAGGCGCGGACCGCGTCCCTGCGGACCTTTCCCCGGTCCCCGCGGAAAGCGAACCGGTGCGAGTACCGGACCCCACCCCGAAAGGCCACGGCCACCCAGACCGTTCCGACCGGCTTGTCCCGGCTCCCGCCGCCCGGCCCCGCGATCCCCGTCGTGGCGATCGAGACGTCCGCCGGGATCCGCTCGAGGACGCCGCCCGCCATCGCTTCCGCGACCTGCGCGCTCACCGCCCCGAAGGATTCGATCAAGCGGAAAGGGACCCCGAGGGCGGCCGCCTTGACGGCGTTGTCGTACGCGATCACCCCGCCCAGGAAGTAGTCGGAGCTGCCGGGGATCGACGTGATCGCCCCGGCCAGCAGACCGCCGGTGCACGACTCGGCGACGGCGAGGGTTTTCCCCGACGACCGCAGGAGCCCGGCCAACCGTGAAGCCGCGGAGGCCGTCACCCGATCAGCCATGAGATCCCCCGGTACGCGAGCCCCGCGAGCGCCCCCGCAACCAGGTCGTCCGCCACCACGGCGACGGGCCCCTCCTTCGCGTCGATCCACGCGGTCGGGCCGAACTTCCACACGTCGAAGA
The DNA here is from genome assembly GCA_964612075.1 of uncultured bacterium. Lineage (GTDB taxonomy): Bacteria > Desulfobacterota > Deferrimicrobia > Deferrimicrobiales > Deferrimicrobiaceae > UBA2219. The sequence goes on along the minus strand of CAZTFC010000009.1, from coordinate 48,576 downwards.
GCCGGAACAGGGCGAACACCCAAAGGGCGTTCTTCCAGCCCCACGGGATCCAGGTCGCCGCCAGGAGCATCCCCGCGATCTCGTCGATCACGACCGACCCCGGGTCCTTCTCGCCGGCGGACACCATCCCTTCCCGGGCGGCGGGGACGGACAGCAGGAGCACCCCCGCCAGCAGCAGGACGTGCGCCGCCCCCACCCCGCCGGTCCAATACCAGAGCGGGAGCGACAAAAGCGACCCGGCGGTGCCCGGCGCGACGGGGACGCGGCCCGCCCCGAAGCCCGTCGCCACGGCGCGCAGACCCCGCCGAACCCATATATTTCCCCGAAAACGATTGACTTGTGCGGTTCCCATGTCGGATATTTACTACTGTATGTCAACAAATACCCCCTTTCCAATAACGGAATGACGGACTCCCCGGAAATACCGGATGAACTCTACCTGAGACGGGTTTCCCAGGCCGTGACCGAGCTGGCCAAGGGGATGAAAAGCGTAAGTTTCTACCCCGAGGACCATCCCCTCCTGATCCAGGCGATCACGAAAATCGTGTTGCTGTTCGAGGAGATCCCCCTTCCGGAAGAAGGCCTCGAGATAGGAGTCTCGAAGAACTCCCTGTCCTGCAAGGATATTCCCCTGTCCGGCGGCTCGGGCAAGGCGCTCGGGGACCTCAACCGGGAGCTGTACCTGCGGCGGGCCGCGCGGATCATCTTCCTTCCGAACATGAGGCCGGACGAGATCGTTTCCTTCCTGAAAGTGGTCGTGCGGGACGTGGACAAGGTCCTGGACGCGGGCGGGCTGGAAAAGGCCCTCGCGCAGGAGAAAGTCACCCACATCTGGGCCAACCGGGTCGACTACGACAAGCTGACGGAGCTTCTGAAGGCCGAGGACGAACTGGAAGAGCTCGAGCCCGAGGAGCTCGCCGACGCGCCCTTCGAGGAAGCGTGGGGATCCGTCGTTCCCGGGGACGCCGCGGCGTCGGAGCCGCTGACGATCGAGACGCTGCTGGGCCGCATCGAAAAGGAAACCGACCCCTCCGCGTATCGCGGCCACATCGTGGATTTCTCACGGTTCCTTCTTTCGGAACTGCCGGACCGGAAGCTCGATTACGTCACGCGCGCCGTCTCTATCTTCGTACGGCACATCGAGGCCCCGCCCGGGGGGAGCCGCGAGATCGCCGATCTCGCCGGTCTGGGAATCCGGGAGCTGGCGGACGACGAGCTGGTCGACCACTACATCGGGCAGCTCAAGAAGGGGGGGATGCGCGGCAGGACGGAAACCGAGAGCGTCCTCGTCGCGCTCGGGGAGAAGTCGGTCCATCCCCTCCTGCAGGCGCTCGCCGAGGAGAAGGACCTCCTCGTGCGGAAGACGATCGTCTCCATCATCGTCCGGATCGGGCGCATCGCGGTGCCCACCATCGTCGAGAACCTGTCCGACTCCCGCTGGTACATGGTCCGGAACATGCTGACGATCCTCGGGAGCCTCGAGATGCCCGACCTCGCCCCCAGCATCGTCGCCACGCTGTCGCACCCGGACCCCCGGGTGAAGAAGGAGGCGATCAAGGCGCTCTCCAAGACGGCGCACCCCTCCGCCGTGGCCAGCCTCTGCGACCTCTGCTTCCACCCGGAGGAATCCGTGGCGCTCACGGCGACCGCGGCCCTGTCGTCCAAGAAGGAGCCCGAGGCGGTGGTCGCGCTGTTCCGGCGCGTGACCGCGAGAAAATACCTGTACCCCAACTACCGGCTGGCGCACGAGGCGATCGACTCCCTCCGCGCCATCGGCACGGACGATTCGGTCACCGCCCTCGAAGAGATCCTCGCGCTCGACGTCTTCTGGAAGACGGAAAATTTCCGGGAGATGAAATCCCACGCCCTGAGGAGCATCTCACTCATCAAGAGCAAGGCGGCCTCCGAAGCCCTGCAGAAGATGCTCAATGCGGCAGACCCGTTCGTGAGGCGGGAAACCGAACGGATACTGAAAAGGAAACTGATGTAAGGAGAAGCGGCTTTGGATCGACGGCAGATGGAGAACACGATCGCGGGGATCGTTCGGCAGCTTGGGACTTCCCTTAAGAACCGCGGGCTGTACCCCCCGTCGCACCCGCTGGTGCGGACCCCCATCGAAAAGTGCCGCGCGGACCTCGACACGCTGTTCGCCGACCGGGCGGAGCTCGCCCTCACCGTGGTCGACGAGACGCTCGTGCTGGAGGGCGTCCCCATCTTCCACCTGACCTCGTCCCTCGAGCTGTTCCTGGCCCGCCTCGGGAGCATCGGGGTGCCTGCCGTGATCTTCGAACGAGGGCTGGCGTCGGAGGACATCGAGCGGTTCGTGCTGTTCCTGCACGAGACCAGGGACCAGGGTCTGGCCGTCGACGAAATCAAGGATCGCCTCGCCCGGGCCGGCGTCCGGCACATCCGGGTGACCGCATCCGACGAGGAGCAGGACGATTTCACGGCCGCCCGCAGGGTCTACGGCAACGCCATCGACGTGGTGGTCCAGGCGCTGAACGACGTGCGCAGCGGAACTGTCCCGGACGGCGCGAGCTGCGACCACACCGTGAGGGAAATGAACGGGATGCTCCTGCGGAACCGGGACGCCATGATCGCCCTCACGCTGATCAAGAACTTCGACGAGTACACCTACAACCACTCCGTGAACGTCTCCATCCTCTCCCTGGCCGTCGCGGACACCCTGGGGCTCTCCGAGCAGGAACGGGTCAATGTGGGGGTGGCGGGGCTGCTGCACGACGTCGGAAAGACGCAGCTCGCGCTGGACCTGATCCGGAAGCCCGGCACCCTGACGGTGGCCGAGTACGAGGAGATCAAGAAACACCCCCTGGAAGGGTACGCCATCCTCGGGAAGATGACGAACATCGAGCCGGAAACGCGCAACATCGTGCGGGAGCACCACATGCGGTTCGACGGGGCGGGCTACCCGCCCCCCCAGCCGGGGGTACGGCCGAATCCCCATTCCCAGGTCATCGCGGTCGCGGACTGCTACGACGCCCTGACCAGCATGCGCTCCTACCAGATGGCGCGCACGCCGCAGGGCGCGATGGAGATCATGCGGAAGCTGGCGGGGAAATCGCTCGATCCCGACCTCGTGCTCCTTCTGGAGCGTTCCCTGGGGGCCTACCCCGTCGGGACGATGCTTCGCCTGAGCACGATGGAGGTCGGGATCGTGACCAGCGTTCCCGGGGAGGGGAAAGGCCATCCCGGGATCGCGGTACTGTACGACCGGGCGGGGAACCCTCTCGAGGCTCCGGAAACGGTGGACCTGTCGGAATCCGACCCGGTCACGGGAAAGATGCGCCGAACGGTCATCGGCACGGTGAACCCCATGTTCCTCCCCCCCGTACCGCTGGAAAGCGTCCTGGCGCACGCCACCGCCTGACGCCCGTCCTTCAAGGGCGGGCGGAGGTCCAGTTCCCGAGCGCCTCCGCCACGGCGGCGCGGACCAGCTCTTCCGGGTCTCCCCGGAGAGCGAGGATCCTTTCCCACCCTCCCCCGTCGGTCAGCCTGGAGCTGGCGATCACGGCCTTGGCGCGAACCTCCGCGTCGGGGTGCGCGAGGTACTTCTCGACGTGGGGCCCGAGCTCCTTCCTCCCCGACGCGCCCAGCGCCTCGACGACGTTGGCCAGCACGACACCCTTTTCCTTCGGGAGCAGCTCCCACAGCGCCTTGAGAACGGCCGGGGTCGGGAAGGCCGAAAGCGCCCTGGCCGCCGCCCCGCGAACCTCCCCGGTCCCGTCGGAGAGCGCGTCGAGGAGAAGTGCGACCCCTTCCGCCCCCCCGATCTCCGCCGCGGCGAAGACCACCCGGATCTTCTCCTCCTGGCTCCCCGAGCGGAGCCGCTCCCGGAACGTCTCCAGCGAACGCTTCGCCCGCGTCCGGTCCATCGCCCCGGACGCGGCCTCCCGCACCGACTGCGCGGGATCGGACAGCAGCCCGGTCAACGCCTCCTCGATCCGGTCGATCATGACGATCCCTCCCCGCCCTCCTTCATCTCCGCCGCAGCGGGCACATCCGCCGTTCCTTTCGCGCGCCTGACGCCGTCCAGGATCGCCTCCTCGAGGGCGCGCGTCCCGAGGGACGCCGCCTGCAGGACGTTCCCCCGCCGCCCGGAGGCACCCGTGGAAACGGCCACCACCACGTCCCCGTCCATGGGGGTATGGACCGGCCGGATGACGCGGCACAACGCCGCGTGCGCCATGCGGGCCACGCTCCAGAGCTCCTCCCGGGACAGGATGTCCGCCGTGGCGACCACCCCCAGGGTCGTGTTCCCCTCGGCGGCGAACGGTTCCCGGCGGAACCCCGAGCCGAAAAGCGTCTCCGTATCCGCCGCCCCGCACCGGCCGGCGAGCCGGGCACCCGCCACCTGCCTCCCGGTCGAGGGGTCCACCACGTCGCCGAAGGCGTTCACCACCGCGCACGCCCCCACGACCGTTCCCCCGCCGGTCTCGGAGGCGGTGCCGAATCCCCCCTTCATCGCCCGTTCGATCCCGAGCGCCTTCCCCACCGTGGCGCCCGCCCCCGCCCCGACCGACCCGCGCTCCGGCGGGAGGCTCGCCGCCGCCCCTGCCGCATCGTACCCCATCGCCGCGTCCGGGCGACGGGGCCCCCGGGAAAAGCCGAGGTCGTAGAGGACCGCCGTCGGAACGATCGGAACGATCCCCCCGGGCGTGGGAAACCCCGCCTGCCGCTCCTCGAGGAAGCGGACCACCCCCGTGGCCGCCTCGAGCCCGAAGGCGCTCCCCCCCGCGAAGACGAGGGCATCGATCCTCCGGGCGGGGTGGGGGCGGACCAGCGAATCCATCTGCCGCGTCCCGGCCGCCTCGCCCCGGATGTCGGCCCCCGCGGCGGCCCCCCCGGGAAAGAGCAGCACCGTCACGCCGGTTCCGGGGTCGCCGCCCTGGGCGTGCCCCAAAAGGACCCCTTCCACGTCCGTGATCGAACCCGCCATCTTCCCCCCCCGCCTTCGGCTATAGTCATATCGAAGCCGGAAAGTTTCGTCAATCCGACCGGTTGACGATGGAGACGGGCGGAAAGTACACTCGAAGGATGACGGACGCAACCACAGGAGGCCGTACCCTGGGTCTCGATTACGGCAACCGGCGCATCGGGGTGGCGGTTTCCGACCCGCTGGGGCTCACGGCCCAGCCGCTTCCCGCGATCCCCCGGACGGGGGACAGCAAGGACGTCGCCGAGATCGGCCGGCTGGCCGCCGGGCTCGGGGCGACCTCCGTGGTCCTTGGGCTCCCCCTGCTGATGAACGGGGACGAAGGTCCGGCCGCCGTCCGCGCCCGGGAGTTCGGCGCGCGGATCGAGGAGGACCTCGCCCTGCCGGTGACGATGTGGGACGAACGGATGACCACGGTGCAGTCCGAACGCCATCTCATCGATTCCGGCGTGCGCCGGGAGAAGCGGAAAGGTCTGCGGGACAGCCTCTCCGCCATGTTCCTCCTGCAGTGCGTCCTGGACCTGCGGAACCGGAAATGACCCCCCTGCGGATCGGGAAGTATCACGGGAACGCCGCCCGGGGCATCGCCATGGCCGTCGTGTGCGTCGTCCTCGTATCCACCTTCCTGCTGTTCGATTCCTACTCAGAAAGGGAATGGAAGGGGAAGACGTTGTCCATCCCCAAGGGAAGCTCGCTGGCGGAGATCTCGTCCATCTTTTCGGAGGAGAAGGTGATCCCCCATCCCCTCGCCTTCCGCGGGCTCGCCCTGCTGACGGGCACGGGACGTCATCTGCACTACGGCGAGTACACCTTCCCCACCCCCCCGTCGGCGTACGCGGTCTGGAGGAAACTGATCGCCGGGGACGTGATCAAGTACCCCGTGATCGTCCGCCCCGGGGCGAACCTCTACGACGTGGCGGCGATCCTGGGCGCGTACTCCCTGGCGGATCCCGCGAAGTTCCTCGCAGCGGCGACCTCGAAGTCCGTGCTGGCGAGGCTGGGAATCAACGCGGAGAGCGCGGAAGGGTATATCGTCCCCGACACCTACAACCTCGTCAAGAACCTCGAGCCCGAGAAGATCGTGGAGATCATGATCCGGCCGTTCCGGCAGAGATTCACCCCTGCGATGGAGCAGAAGGCGGCCATGGCTGGGCTCTCGGTGCACGACGTGGTGACGATCGCCTCGATCATCGAGAAGGAGACCGGAGTCACGGAGGAGAAGCCGCTCGTGTCGTCGGTCATCCGCAAGCGGCTGGAGCTCGGGATGCCGCTGCAGATGGACCCCACGGTGATCTACGGTGCGAAGCGCTTCGACGGTACGGTGACGAAGAAGGACCTGAAGACGGCGAACCCCTACAACACCTATCTCAACCGGGGGCTTCCGCCGGGGCCGATCGCCAACCCCGGATCGTCTTCGATCACGGCGGCGCTTTCCCCCGCGAAGACGGATTACCTGTATTTCGTTTCCAACAACGACGGCACGCACACGTTTTCGAGGACGCTTTCGGAGCACGCGCTCGCGGTGGAGAATCTGCGGCGCCTGCAGAGGGAGGAGGCGAAAAGGAAAGCCGCGCCGGAAGGGGCGGGGCCCGGCGCGCCGGGGACCGTCGGGCCCCCTACTCCTCCACCTCTCCCATCGGGACCTTCCTGATCCCCTCTTCGGGCTCTTCCCTGGTGTACTTCTCCTCGCGCTCGTTCTTCTCCTGGCATTCGACGCAGAACTTCGCGAAGGGGAGGACCTTGAGGCGCGCTCTCGGGATCTTCGTCCCGCAGTCCTCGCACAGGCCGTACGTTTCGTCCTCGATCCGGTCCAGCGCGTCGTCGATCTGCAGCAGTTTCCGCTTCTCCCGGTCCGTGAGGATCATGTCGAGCTCACGGGTCCTTTCCTCGGAAACCGAATCGAGAATGTCACCGATGTCCTGAGCCCCCGGCTCCGTCGTAGCCTTCGAGCGGCGTGCGATTTCGTGGACCAGGTCTTCCCGCATTTTGAGAAGCATATCCTTGATCGGTTTCATCGGCGCCTGCCCTTGGGAAAATGAAAATTGGCTTAGTATACCCGGGGAGATACGGGTGTCAATCGGATTCGGCCCCATCGCGGGGCCGGATCGCCGCCGCCCGGAGGTCCCACTCCCTCGAGCCGGTCACCCGGGCATGGCAGATGGTTCCCGGCGGGCCGTCGTAACCGGCCAGGCGGACGGAGCCGTCCACCTCGGGGGCCTGCCCGCGATGGCGCCCCGCGGCCCCTCCCCGGGGGAAGACCTTCTCCACAAGGACCTGGACCGTCTCGCCGACGAGCGCCGCGTTGCGCGCGGCGAGGATGTCGGCCTGGGCGTCGCGTATGAGCTGCGCGCGTTCTTCCCGGACCCTCTCCGGCACCTGGCGCGGCATCGAAGCGGCGGGGGTCCCCTCCTCCCGGGAGTAGGGGAAGACGCCGAGGTAGTCCCACCTCGTATCGTGGACGAAACGGAGAAGCCGGTCGAAGGCGCGCCGCGTCTCCCCGGGAAACCCGGCGATCAGCGACGTCCGGAGGAAGATTCCCGGCACGGCCGCGCGCAACCGCTCCACCATGCGGTACACCTCGGAAGGGCCGTAATTCCGCCCCATGGCGGCAAGGATCGCCGGGTCGACGTGCTGCACCGGGACGTCAAGGTACGGGCAGACCTTCTCCTCGGAGCGGAGCAGATCCACGATGCCTTCCTCGACGCGACCCGGGTAAAGGTACAGAAGACGGATCCACCGGACGCCCCGGACCCTGCAGAGGGCGCGCACCAGGGAAACGAGTGCCCCCTTCTCCGCCCGGTCGGCCCCGTAGGCGGTGAGGTCCTGGCCGATGAGGTTGATCTCCCGGGCGCCGCGCCGCACGAGCCCGCGCGCCTCCGCCAGGAGCGAATCCCTGCCGCGGCTCCGCAGCGGCCCGCGGATCGCCGGAATCGCGCAGTAGGAGCAGCGGTTGTCGCACCCCTCCAGGATCTTCAAGAAGGCGGAGCCCGCGGGGGCCGAAGCGGGAAGGCGGTGGCGGTACGCCGTGTCGGGAAGGGCCCCTTCGCCGACCACGGCCCGCGGGGCGGCGCCGCGCCCGCGCCTCTCCCGCAGCATCCCCGCCAGGATCCCGGGAAGGGCCGGGATGTCGCCGGGGCCCAGGAACAGGTCGACCTCGGGAAGCAGGCCGGGGAGGTCGTCCGGGTACCTGCGGGCCAGGCAGCCGGCCAGGACGAGCAGGCGGACGCGTCCCCGCCGCTTCTCCCGCGCCAGCCCGAGGATCTCCTCGATCGACTCCTCCTTGGCCGCCCGCACGAACCCGCACGTGTTGAGCACCGCGACGTCGGCGCGGCCGCCGGGCACGAGGGCGAACCCTTTTTTCTCGAGCAGGCCGGCCATCACCTCGGAGTCGACGGCGTTCTTCCCGCAGCCGAGGGTGTGGATCCGGACCGTTCCCGCCGTCCGCCCTTTCCGGGTCAACCGTCCACCACGGGCACCCCCGCCGGCTTCCGGAACCGGAAAATGTCCGGCGGAAGATGCGGGTCGATCTCGATGTCGGAGAGATACAGGTGGTTTTCCCCGCCGAGACGGTCGAACAGATGGACTTCGAGGATGATGCCGTCCCGGCTGCCCACAACGAGGTCGATCCGCCGGACCTCCGGCGCGCCGTCTCCCCGGGGGAGCAATCGCAGGAGCGTCTCCGCTCCTCCCTTCCGCGCGGCGGATTCCTCGACCCGGAACATCCCGGCGAGGTCCCCCTTGCCGAAAAGCAGCAGGAGGGGGATCTTGCCGCCCAGGCTCTTCTCGTCGACCTTCCTGCGGATCACCTCCGGGGAGCCCGCGGGCCGGAAATAGAAGTGTTCGCCGTCCGAAAGGAACAGCTGTGCTTCGGGCGCCTGGTAGTCCCACCGCATCATCAGCGGGCGGCCGAAATACAGCTTCCCGGAGGCCTTCCGCACGATCCCGACGTTCTGCAGGGGGACCTCCTGGCGGAACCGGGCGGACAGGGTCCGGGCGGCGGAGTACCGCTCGCCGACCTTCCGGAGAAGGGCGTCGCCCGCCGCCGTTCCCGCCTCCGGGGGCCCCTCCGCGCGCACCGGCCCGGCGAAGATCACCGGGGCCGCGAGCAGCCACGCCAACAGCGGGAGAACCGTTCCGTTGCGGGCCCACCTGCGCATCCTTCTCAATCCTCCTTGCGAGGCAGGAACACCTCGCGCTGCTTCCCGCCCTCGGCGGGGCCGACGATCCCCTGCCGCTCCATCTCCTCGATGATCCGCGCCGCCCGGTTGAACCCGATCTTCAGGCGCCGCTGGAGGAAGGAAACGGACGCGCGCCCGGCGCGGCTGACCTCTTCCACCGCGGCGTCGAACATCTCGTCTCGGGAGGGGTCGGGCTCATCCGAAGTCGGCGGCGCGGTGATCGCGGAATCGTAGACCGGCGACCCCTGGGACTTCAGGTGGTCCACGACGCGCTGGATCTCCCCCTCGGTAACGTACGGCCCGTGGACGCGGAGGATCCCCCCCACCCCCGGCTGGAGGAACAGCATGTCGCCGAACCCCAAAAGCGTTTCCGCCCCGCCCTGGTCCAGGATGGTCCGAGAATCGACCTGGGAGGTCACCTTGAAGGAGACCCGCGAGGGGAAATTCGCCTTGATCACGCCGGTCAGGACGTCCACGGAGGGACGCTGCGTCGCGAACACGAGGTGGATCCCCGCCGCGCGCGCCATCTGCGTGAGCTGGGTGATGGAGTCCTCGACCTCCCGCCGGGAGGCGCTCGTCATCATCAGGTCCGCCAGTTCGTCGATGACGATGACGATGTACGGGATCTTCCCCAGGTCGTCGCCCTCCCCGACCGCCTTCGGCCGGCTCCCCACCCTCTGCCGCTTCTCCACGAACTGGTTGAAGGCGTCGATGTGGCGGACGCCGTTCTCCATCATCAGCTGGTACCGCCCCCTCATCTCCCCGACCGCCCACTTGAGCACGTGCGCGGCTTCCCTCGGCTGGGTCACCACGGGGTGGTACAGGTGGGGGATCCCTTCATAGAGGGAAAGCTCCAGCATCTTCGGGTCGACGAGGATCAGCCGGACGTCCTCGGGCGTGGCCCGGTAGAGGATCGAAAGGATCATCGTGTGCAGCGCCACGCTCTTCCCGGAGCCGGTGGCCCCCGCGATCAGCAGGTGGGGCATCTTCCCCAGGTCCCGCACGACCGGCTCGCCGAAGATGTCCTTCCCCAGCGCGAGCGTGAGCACGGAAGCCGCCGAGGAGTAGGCGGGGCACCCGAGCATCTCCCGGAGGACGATGGGAGACCTCCGGACGTTCGGGATCTCGAACCCCATGACCCCCTTCCCCGGGATGTTGGTGACCACGCGGACCGACTCGCACCGCATCGCCAGCGCGAGATCGTCCGCCATCGACGACACCCGGGTCAGCTTGATGCCGGGGGCGGGCCGGAACTCGTACATGGTGACGAGCGGCCCGGTGCGGATCTCGGTGATCGCGCCGTCGATGTCGTGCTCCTTCAGCTTCTTGAGCAGCGCCTGGGCGTTTTCCTGCAGCGCCGCCGCGTCGATGCCCGCCTCCTGCCCCTTCGCCGGCTCGAGCAGGTCGAGCGCCGGGAGCTCGAAGGCCTTCCCCGCGGCCCTCGGCGGAAGCGACTCCTCGTCCGCCGGGCGCGGCGGCACGACGCGCGGCGCGGCCGGCCCCTCCCTCCTCGGCGGAGCGTCGGGTTCGGACTCCCACGCCTCCTTCGGGACGAGCTTCTCCTTGACCATCGCGCGCACTTTCTCGGAAGGCTTCTCCCGGCGCCACAGGGCCGGGATCCCGCTCAGGGGGACCCCCGTCGCCAGCATCAGCGAGAACAGCAGCAGGGCGGTCAGCAGGAGCACGCCGCCCGCCGTGCTCAGCAGCTTCCCGAGGAGCTGCCGGCCGAGGAGCTCTCCCGCGATCCCCGGGAGGAATATGTCCTGCCCGAAGATCGAGACGTGCCCCGAGAAGAAGCTCAAGATCCCCAGGGCGGAGCAGACGGCGAGCAGACCCCCCGCGGCGCGCTTCCATTTTTCCAGGACGCCGCCTCCCCGGAAGATCCAGTACGCGAGGAGCAGGCAGATCAGGGGGAACCCGACGGCGCCGATCCCGAAGAGCTGAAGCAGCAGGTCGGAGACGACCGCCCCCGCCGCCCCGCCCCAGTTGCGGACCGTTCCTTCCGGCACGCTCGCCGCGGAGAGGGAGGCGTCGTGCTGGTTGAACGATACGAGCGCCAGGGCGAGGTACAGGCCCGCCGTCAAGAACACGATCGCGAGCGTGTCCCGCCTGATCTTCGCCGGGTCGGTCAAGGCCTACAGCTCCATGAGAACGGGAACGATCATCGGTTTCCGTTCGAGTCGCCTGTTGAAATACCTGCGAAGGGCGCGCCGGATGCCGGTCTGCATCTCCGCGAAGTCGGTCCGCGTCTGCGCGCCGGACTCCTCGAGGACCTGCAGGACCTCGCGCCTCGCGCCCTCGACCAGCTCCTCCTCGCCGTTTTCCATCAGCACGCCCCGCGCGACGATGTCGGGGCCGTAGAGGACCTCGCCGGTGCTTGAGGACAGGGCCAGCACGACCATCACCAGCCCGACCTGGGAAAGGTGGTAACGGTCCTTGAGCACGACGCTCTCGATGTCCCCCACGCCCTTGCCGTCCACGAAGAGATGCCCCACCTCCATCCTCTCCGCCCGGGACATCTTCCCGTCGCGGAATTCGAGGACGTCGCCGTTGAGGGCCATCCCCGTTTCCGGGACGCCCAGCCCCCGCGCCAGGTTCCTGTGCTGGACGAGCAGCCTGGGCTCCCCGTGCACCGGAACGAAGTTCGCGGGGCGGACCGCCTCGATCATCGCCTCGAGCTCCCTGCGGCTGCCGTGGCCCGAAACGTGGATCTCGGATATCTTCTCATACAGGACGTCCGCGCCCGCCAGGAAAAGACGGTCGATCATGCTGGCGATGGCGCGCTCGTTCCCCGGTATGAACTTGGAGGAGAGCACGGCGGTGTCTCCCGGCCGCACCTTGATGTGCTTGTGCTCCCCCAGCGCCATCAGCGTCAGCGCGGACCGTGGCTCCCCCTGCGTCCCTGTGGTCACCACCGCGACCTCCCGGTCGGGAAGGACCGCCGCGTCCTCCACCGGGATCAGGATGTCGGGCCTCGGGAGGGCGAGGTACCCCAGGTCGATCGCCGTCTCCACGTTCCGGACCATGCTCTTCCCGCAGAGGGCCACCCGGCGCCCGCAACGGCCGGCCGCCTTGAGCGCCTCCTGCACCCGGTAAAGGTTCGAGGAGAACATGGCGACGATGACGCGCCCCGGGGCCTGCCGGAAGATCTCCGAGAGGGCTTCCCCCACGAACCGCTCCGGGAGGCTGCTCCCGTCGTGCTCGACGTTCGTGGAGTCGGAGAACAGCGCCGTCACGCCTTCCTGGGACACCGCCCGCAGGCGCCCGATGGCGGTCGGCACGCCGTCGAGCGGGAACGGGTCAATCTTGAAGTCGCCCGTGTGGACGAAGACCCCTTCGCCGCACCGCAGGATGTACCCGACGGCGTCGGGGATGCTGTGGCACACCGGGAATGCCTCGACGTCGAAGGCCCCGACCCGGAACCGGGCATCGCGCGCGATGGGGACCAGCCGCGCCCGGTCGAGCCCGTGCTCGGCGAGGCGGTGGCGGAGCAACCCGAGCGTAAGCTGCGTGCCGTACACCGGGAGGTCGAATTCCCGCAGCAGGAACGGGACCGCCCCGATGTGGTCCTCGTGGCCGTGCGTCAGCAGCAGCGCGGAGACGGAAGGGGCCGCGTCCCGCAGGACGGAGAAGTCGGGGACGACGTAATCCACCCCCAGCATCGTGTCGTCGGGGAACATGAGGCCGGCGTCGACGAGAATGGCCGTGCCGCCCTCGTCGAACAGCATGGAGTTCATCCCGATCTCCCCGAGACCGCCCAGCGGCATCACGCGCAGCGTCATTCGGCACCCTCCGACGACGCGGCGAGGATGCGCGCCCGGGCGGCCGGCGCGACACGCTCCTTCACGTCCCCCGACATCTCCTCCGCCGAGAGCGGCGGGAGGACCCGCACGAGCAGCCGGGCCGGCCGGAAGGCCCGCGCCCCCCTCGGCATCGCCCGGTAGCCGCCGTCGATGTACACCGGGACCACCTTCGCCCCGGCCTCCTGGGCGATGCGGAACGCGCCGGTCTTGAACTGGCCGATCGAGCCGTCCCGGGTGCGCCTCCCTTCCGGGAAGACGACGAAGAGCTGGCCGGCCGAAAGCCTGGCGGCGGCTTCCCGGAACATCCGGGGGGCGTCGCGCGGGTCCTTCCGGTCGATGAAGAGGTTCCCCGCGTACGCCATCGCCCTGCCGAACAGGAAGACCCCGCCCAGCTCGCGTTTCGAGAGGAACCGGACGGGTCGCGCGAACGCGGACAGGAACAGCGGGATGTCGACGAGGCTCTGGTGGTTCGACACCAGCACGGCGCCGCCGGCAGGCAGGTTCTCCATTCCTTCCACTTGAACGCTCCACCCCCCGATCCGTATGAACGTCCTCCCCCACCATGCCATGACGCCCGCCGACGCGGGCTCGCCCAGCCCCAGCCGCCCCGCGAGGTACGCCGCGACGGTGCACGAGATCGTGAGGATCAGGACCGTAACCGCGCGCAGGAACCCGAGGATCACCAGTCCCCCTCCTCGCGGAAGCTGTAGAACGCGCCGTCTCCCAGGATGACGTGGTCGATCACCGGGATGCCGAGAATTCCCCCCGCCGAGCGCAGCCGCCGCGTGACCTCCCGGTCCTGCTCGCTGGGCGAGGGGTCGCCGCTCGGGTGGTTGTGGACCAGGATGACGGCGGCGGCACGCTCCCGGACCGCCGCGACGAACACCTCCCGCGGGTGGATGAGGCTCCCGTCGAGTATCCCCGAGGACACCCGATCCTCGCGCAGCGGCCGGTGCTTCACGTCGAGGAGCACGGAGAGGAACACCTCCACCGGGGCATCCGCGAACAGGTACCGGTACCTCCCGAAGACGTCCGCCCCCGACCGGAACGGTTCCGGTCGGTGTACGGGGGCCGAAAGCGCCCTCCGGGCGAGCTCGACGGCGGCTTCCCACCTCAGGCGCGAGGCGGAGTCGACAGGGGAAACCCCGCGGGCCGCCAGGCGCATCTCCTCCCCCTGGCCGGGGAACGCCACGCGGAACAGCTCGTCTTCCCCGACGCTTTCCAGGGGACGTCCGTCCCGCCCGGGCACGATCCGCATCCCGCCTCCCGAAGCGAAATGCGAAATGATCCATTCAAATACCATTCCCGAAATTTGTCAAAGAGGCGACCGCATGAAGGATAATATCTCCCATGGAAAAGAAACCGTTGTCGGAATCGCTTTCGAGGTTCCGCGCAAGCGTCGAATCCGTCCTGCTGGGCAAGCGGGAAGCGGTGGACCTGGCGATGGCGTCCTTCCTGGCGGGGGGGCACATCCTGCTCGAGGACGTCCCGGGCACGGGGAAGACGACGCTGGCGCGCGCGCTGTCGGCGGGGATCTCCGGGACCTTCCGGCGCGTGCAGTTCACGGGCGACCTGCTTCCCCAGGACATCGTCGGGGTGCACATCCTGGGCGAGGACCGGAAATCCTTCGTCTTTTCCCCCGGCCCCCTCTTCGCGAACGTCGTCCTCGCGGACGAGATCAACCGGGGAAACCCGAGGGCCCAGAGCGCCCTGCTCGAGGCGATGAGCGAGCGGCAGGTGACGGTGGACAACCGGACCTACAGGCTCCCGGACCCCTTCCTCGTGATCGCCACGCAGAACCCGTACGAGCAGCACGGGACGTACCCTCTGCCGGAATCGCAGCTCGACCGGTTCAATCTCCGGCTCCGTCTGGACTACCCGGACCGGGAATCGGAAACCCGGCTCATCCGGGAGAACACCCTGCTGACGATGCGGGACGGCATACCGGCCTCATTGCTGCCGGAGCAGATCGTCTCCCTGCGCGAAGAGGTGAACCGGGTGGCAATCCACGATTCGCTGATCGGCTACATCCAGCGGATCACCGCGGCGACGCGGGTCCACCCCGCCGTGCGGCTCGGCGCCTCCCCGAGGAGCGCGATCGGGCTGAAGGCCACCGCCCAGGCGCTCGCCCGCCTGGAGGAGAGGGACCACGTGGTTCCGGGCGACATCCGCCGCGCGGCCCCGGCGGTCCTGTGCCACCGCGTTTTTCCCAAGGGCGGCGCCGTGGGGACGGATGCCGCGCGGTCCATTCTCGAGGAGATCCTCTCCACCGTTCCCGCCCCGCTGTGAAGTCGCGCGCCCCCGGGACCCGCCGCCTGTTCCGCCTGCCCCGCCGACTCCGGGTCACTTTCGAGGGGAAGGCGTTCCTCCTGATCACCCTCGGCATAGGAATCGCCGCGGTGAACACGGGGGGCAACCTCCTGTACCTCGCATTCAGCCTCAACCTGTCGCTGGTCGTCGTCTCCGGCTTCCTGTCGGAATGGACGCTTCGGCGGATCTCCCTCTCGGCGCGCGCCGCCTCCGAGGCGTTCGTCGGGAAAGAGTCGTACCTGGCGGTCACCTGCTCCGCCGCCGGGAAGCGCTTCCCGTCGATCTCCCTGTCGGCCCGGATCGAGCTCGAAGACGGAACCGTGACGGTCCGCTTCCCGAACATCGCCCCGTCCGGCGCGGCCACCCGCGTGGTCGCGTTCCGCCCCGCCGTCCGCGGCCGCCGGAACGCCGCGGCCGGCACCCTCTCCACCCGCTTCCCCTTCTCGCTGTTCGAGAAATCGGCCGACCTCGCGGTCCCGACGGACCTGCTGGTGTACCCGCGGCCGATCTCCCCGGACACCCTGGGCCTCGGAACCCCGAAAGCCGGGCTGTCCGAGAACCCCCGGCACGCGGGGCGGTCGGGCGCGTTCCCCCGTGGGGCGAGGGAGCATCAGCCGGCGGACCCCGTGCGGGACATCCACTGGAAGGCGACCGCCCGGATGGGAAAGTGGATGGTCAAGGAACGGGAGGCGGAAGTCGTTCCCGCCGTGGAGCTGCGGATCCCCGTCCCCTGCGGGCCGGAGGAGTTCGAGACCCGCCTGTCCATGGCGTGCGGGGCGGTGATCGACCTCGACCGGAGGCGGGTTCCGTACCGTCTCTGGATCGGGGACCGGCTGCGCGCCGACGCGCGCGACGCAGGCGGCCGCCCCGCGGCGCTCGCCGCCCTCGCCACGGCGAGGTGCGACGGCGGCGACGCCCCTTGCGGGAAGGCGGCGCCGTGATCCACGCCGCCGGGACGGAAACGTTCCACCGGTGGGTCCTGCGCGCCCACTGGCTCCTCGGGATCCCTCTCCTCGCGTACTATATGGATACGTCGCCCGCGCTCCTTCTGCTCGCCGCGGCCGCCTGGGCCGCGGGCGCGTGGATGGACGAGGCGGGCATGCCGAGGGCGACCCTCTCCCGGCTGGGGACCCCCATCGTCGCGCTCCTCTTCCTGGCCGCCACGGTGGACCTCTTCTTCCTGGAACGGGACCTGCTGGCCTCCGTCTCCTTTCTCATCCTGGGGATCCAGTCGGCCAAGCTGCTGCTTCCCAAGCGCGCCCGGGACGGCTGGCAGCTCTGCGCGGTCTCCCTCCTCGAATTCCTCGTGGCGGCGTCGGTCGCGGATGACATGGCGTTCGCACTCTTCGCCTTCCTCTTCCTCGCCGCTTCCGCGGGCGCGATGTGGTCGCTCCATGAACAGGAGGCGGAGGAGTCCGGCAGGCCCGCCGGCGGATACCTTCCCTCTCCGGGGCTCGCCGCCCGGGTCCTCCTGCTCGTCGGCCTCGCGGGGTTCCTGATGACGGCCGCGCTCTTCGCCGTCGTCCCCCGCCTGGAATTCCGGCGGGGGTTCCAGCGGATCGCCCGGGCGAACACCCTTTCCGGGTTCTCGGACAGGATCTCCCTTCGGGAGATCACCGGGATCAAGGCGGACCGGCGGGTCGCGGCGAGGGTGGAGTTCCCCTTCCTCGACCGGCCACCCGATCCCGCGGGGCTCTACCTCCGGGGGATCCTGTACTCCAGGTACTCGGGCGGCGAGTGGCAGTACCTGAAAACCCCGGTGTCGGCGGTGTCCCGCGGAGGGTTCCTCCACATCGTCGACCTGGAACAGCGCCGGTCGGAAACCGTCGCCGACATCACGCTGGAGCCGGCGGGACATCCCCGCCTCTTCACTTACGGCGACCCGCTGCGGATCGAGGGGGTCTTCGGTCCCCTGCTCGCCGACCAGGAGAGGAACCTGTTCCTTTCGCAGCCCGGCCACACCACGATGAGATACCGCCTCCGGTTCACGGAGGAACCTCCGCTCCGCGCCGGGCCGGTCGAGATCCCGGAAGGGCGATATCTCGAGTTCCCCGAGGAGCTCGAGGACGTTCGCGCGCTGGGAATCGGGCTGGCCGGGACCGCGGAGACCGACCGGGACCGGGCCGGCCGCCTTCTCGATTTCTTCCGCGCGGGCTTCCGCTATACCGTCTCCGATCCCGCCCCCGACCTCCGCTCCTTCCTGTTCTCGGAGAAGGCCGGTTTCTGCGAGCATTACGCCGCGGGGCTCGCGCTGCTGCTGCGCGCCGTCGGGGTCCCTTCCCGCGTGGCGGCCGGTTACCTCGGAGGGGAATGGAACGAGGTCGGCCGATACCTTATCGTGCGGCAGTCGGACGCCCACGCATGGGTCGAGGCCTGGATCGGCGGCCGCTGGGTGACGCTCGATGCGACGCCCCCGCAGGGCGCCGCGTCTCCCTTCTACGCAAAGACGGGCTCCATCGGGCTTTACGCCGACTGGCTGCGCCA
Organism: uncultured bacterium; assembly: GCA_964612075.1. Classification (GTDB taxonomy): domain Bacteria; phylum Desulfobacterota; class Deferrimicrobia; order Deferrimicrobiales; family Deferrimicrobiaceae; genus UBA2219. The sequence continues at coordinate 30,847 of CAZTFC010000009.1, read as the reverse complement.
GCGGTGGGACAAGTACGTGATGAGCTACTCCCTGAGGATGCAGGCCGACGCCGTTTCCGCCGGCTGGTCGGGGATGCGCCGCACGGGAAGGGCGCTCGGTCTCGCCCCGGGGGCGGCCGTCGCGGTGGCGCGACCCGCCATGGCCGTCGCCGCGGCGGCCCTGGTCCTTTACCTGCTGGTCCGATGGAAACGCGGGCCGCGCCGGCGCGCGGGCGCGGAAGGGATCTCTCCCCTCCCGGCCCCGTACGGTCGGCTGGTCCGGCGGCTCGAGCGGTCGGGTTTCCGGAAATCGCCGGGAACCCCGATGGAAGACATGGTGGCCGCCGCCGTGCGGTCGCGGCCGGAGCTGTCGGAAGAGGCGTCCCTTTTCCTGCCGCTGTACCACCGCGACCGCTTCGGCCCGGCTCCTCTGCCCCCCGACGCACGCGCGGAGGCCTTCCGCATCGCGGACCGGCTCAGGAAGCGCCTCCCGGCGTGACGGGCCGGCACGGCCGTTGCTCCCCCCCCTCCGGACCCGTTACCGAAAAACCCGATCGCTACGGAGGCCGCTGTCATGCTCGTCCGCGCCATATCCTTCGCCGTGCTGGGAGTCGACGCCGTCCCGGTTGAGGTGGAGACGGACATCGCGAAAGGGCTCCCCGCATACACGGTCGTCGGGCTCCCCGGCGGGGCGGTCCGGGAAAGCGACGACCGGATCCGCGCGGCCGTCCGGAATTCGGGACTCCCCTTCCCCGGCCGGAAGGTCACCGTCAACCTCGCGCCCGCCGACCTCCGCAAGGACGGGGCGCTGCTCGACCTGCCCATCGCGCTGTCCGTGCTGTGCGCGGAAGGCGTCCTCGCCGGCGAGTCTCTGGGGGGATGGCTGATCGCGGGGGAACTATCCCTCGACGGCTGCGTCCGCCCGATCCGGGGCGCCCTCTCCCAGGCGCTCCTCGCGCGCGCGCTCGGGATCCCCGGCGTCATCACGCCGGCCGCAAACGGGGAGGAGGCCCGGCTCGTTCCCGAAGTCCGCGTGGCGGCCGTCCGGACCCTTCGCGAGGCCGCGGGCATCCTTTCGGGTGAAATCCCGTCGGCCGCCGGCGACGGCAAGGTCGCCTTTCGGTCGGGGCTCGAGGTTGTCGACCCGGTATCGCCTGATCCCGGGCGCCTCCCGGACATGGCCGACATCGTGGGTCAGCCGATGGCCCGCCGCGCGCTGGAAATCGCGGCGGCGGGATGCCACGCCCTGCTCATGGTGGGGCCGCCGGGCTGCGGGAAGACGATGCTGGCGGAGCGGGTGCCGGGGATACTCCCGCCCCTGTCCCCGCCGGAGGCGCTCGAAACGACCCGGATCTACAGCGCGGCCGGCGAACCGCCCTGGCCGCGCCCCCTGCTTCGCCGCCCGTTCCGCGCCCCCCACTCCTCGATCACCACCGCCGCCCTGCTGGGAGGCGGAAACCCGCCACGCCCCGGGGAGGTCTCGTTCGCCCACGGCGGCGTACTGTTCCTCGACGAGTTCTCCGAGTTCCGGCCCGAGGCCAGGGAAGCGCTCCGCCAGCCGATCGAGTCGGGCGAGATCCGGATCTCCCGCGGCGGGCGCCGGCACGCATTCCCGTGCCGGTTCCTGCTGCTGGCGGCGTCCAACCCGTGCCCGTGCGGGAACGCGGGCCATCCGCGGAACATCTGCCGTTGCTCGCCGACAGCCCTTGAGCGATTCACCCGGAAATTCTCCGGCCCGCTGCTCGACCGGATCGACCTGTCGGTATCCGTCCCTCCCCTGTCGACCGGCGATTGGTCCCGGCAGGCGCGCGGCGAAAACTCCGGGGAGGTCCGACGTCGGGTCGACGCCTGCCGCCGAATCCAGGAAGCGCGGTACGCGGGCCGGCCGCACCGGGCCAACGGAAGCGTACGTGCCGGGACGGCCGAGCTCCTGCGGGAGCTCTCCCCCGAAGCGAGGAACTTCCTCATGCGGGCTGCGGAGCGGCTGTCGCTCTCCGGCCGGTCGATCGGCAAGGCGTGCCGCGTCGCCCGCACGATCGCGGACCTTGCGGGGGAGCGCCGCGCGGAGCTCCCCCACGTCGCGGAAGCGCTCCAGTTCCGGATGCCGGTGTTCGGCAATCAGGAGTAATTGCTGCCGATAACGGAGGGGGTATTTCCGGAAAGCTGTGGAACGCCGTTCCACAATTTTTCAGGAAGGACATCTCGCGAATCAGTAAACATGGCTTCTTATCAAGTCGGTAGCTTTTCCGTACGGGCTGGGCGGGGGACACTCTTTCCCTTCGCCCGTGTTTGAACCAAGAATGTCCCCCGAACCCGCCTACGCCTATATCGAAAGTTCTTCCGTACGTACTTTTCGTAGAGAAGTTCTCTCGGCGGCTTGTGTCTTGGGGCCTGTGTCTTGGTGTCGCACTGGAGATTTGTCGGCGCAAGGATCGCTCCTGCGGGGAAAACTCCCTTGCGTCCAGCGGATCAAAAGGTCTCCCGTGAAGCGGCGGGGGTCTAGAGGAGCGGCGTCTGTTTCGAACCGGGAGCCATGGAGGGCGGAGGAAGAAACAGCGCAGGTGAGGAGGCCATGGAAGGCCGACGAGCCGTAGCTCCGAAAGACTCCCCGCCGCGGAACAGGAGACCTGTTGACCGGTTGGACAAAAGGGAGTTTTCCGCGCCGGAGCGACCCTTGCGTTACAGGCGGTCCGCGATGTCCCAGAACACTTTCTCGACGTAGTTGCGGAAGCCGTGGATGAAAGCGCAGCGGCGGTGGAACTTCGCGAGAGATCCGCAGAAGTACAGCCCGGGCACCGACGACTCCCCGACGGCCGAGATGCGCGGGAACCCATCGTCCATCGTCTCCACCGTGCCGCCCTCCACGGGAAGCCAGCGGGGATGGAAGCCGGTCGCGCAGACGATCCGGTCGAACGTCTCCTCCGCGCCTCCCTGGAACCGGACGTTGCCGCCCGAAAGCTCGACCACGGGGTCCGCCTCGCGCAACGAGACGATCCGGAACCGGATCAACTCCTTCAGGACGCTCTCCGACGAGCCGCGGATGTCCTCGAGGATGCCCGATTGGCTGAAGAACCGCAGCGGATGCCGGGTGCACATCGTCACCTCGGCGGTGCCGGCGAGCTCGATGCAGATCTCCGCGGCGGAGTTGCCCCCGCCGATCACCAGCACCCGCTTCCGGTCGTACGTCATGCAGTTCACGAAATCCGTCGAATGGATCACGAACGGGTTCCCGTCGATCCCGGGGATCGCCGGGAAGCGAGGGAGGGACGACGCCCCCGTCGCGATCACCAGGAACCGGGAGGCGATCTCGTCCCCCGCGTCCGTCGTGACGACGAATCCCCCGGGCGTCACCCGGGCCTTGACCGCCTGGGTCCTCTCGGAGACGGAAAGCCCGTTTTCGCGAACGAAGGCGTCGATGTAGCAGAGGAAATCCTCCCGGGTGGGGAACGGCCTGCGAGTCCCCGGCAGCGACCACAGCGGGTGCGAAAGCGTCAGGGAGGTCCAGTCGGTCCCCGGGACCGCCGGGGAGAGAAGCACCATCCCGGAGCGCATGTCCCGCCACGACTGGCCGATCTTCCCTCGTTCGAGAATCTGGAAACAAATCCGATGGTCTTTGCAATAGTATGAAAGAAGCAGCCCGGCCGGGCCGCCGCCGATGATTGCCACGTCCTTCAAGCGTTACGTCTCCTTTCTGTTATATTATAAAGCCACCGGGACGGGGGCACGCCGGGGTTTTTTCGGAGTTGACAGAAGAAACCTCTTTCCTTATAGTGATTTGTTCTTATTGAACAGGACGGAGGACGATGCCATGTATGCCGTGGTCCGCACGGGGGGAAAACAGCTTCGCGTTTCCCCGGGCGATGTCATCAATGTGGAAAAACTCAAGGTCGAGCCCGGAGACACGGTGGAACTGAACGAGGTCCTGATGGTCTCCACCGACCAGGGGACGACCGTCGGAACCCCCACCGTCGGCGGCGCCGCCGTGGTCTGCAAGGCGGTCCGGGAGGGCAAAGGGAAAAAGATCGTGATCTACAAGTACAAGCGGCGCAAAGGCTTCGCCCGCAAGCAGGGGCATCGCCAGCCGTTCACCATGCTTTCCGTGACCGACATCCGGCTCGGATGACCGGGAAGAGAGAAGGAGCACCAGGCCATGGCCCATAAAAAAGGCGTAGGCAGCTCGAGAAACGGGCGGGACAGCGAGAGCAAGCGGCTCGGCGTCAAGAGGTTCGGCGGCCAGGCCGTCAGCGCCGGCTCGATTATCATCCGCCAGCGGGGAACCGCCATCCACCCGGGAGACAACGTGGGGATGGGGAGGGACCACACCCTGTTCGCGCTGATCGACGGCGTGGTCAGCTTCGACCGCATGGGGAAAGACCGCAAGAGGGTTTCCGTCCTCTCCGTTTCGTAACGCCTTCGCTCCACATGCACTTCATCGACGAAGCCACGATCACCGTCCGTTCCGGGGACGGTGGTCGGGGCTGCGTCAGCTTCCGGCGTGAAAAATTCGTTCCCCGGGGCGGCCCGGACGGCGGCGCCGGGGGAAACGGAGGCGGCGTTCTCCTCGTGGCGAGCCCCCACCTCTCCACCCTTCTCGACTTCCGCTACCGACACATCCACAAGGCCCGGCGCGGGGAGCACGGCAAGGGGAAGAACATGATCGGCAGGAGCGCCCCCGATCTGCGGATCGCCGTCCCCCCGGGAACGATCGTCTACGACGCCGACACGGGAGAGACGCTGGCCGACCTGACCCGCCCCGGCGATACGTACCTCGCCGCCCCCGGCGGGCGGGGCGGGCGCGGCAACTGGTCCTTCACGACCTCCGTGAACCAGGCCCCCGACACCGCGGAGCCGGGCGAGCCCGGCGTGGAGCGGCGCCTCAAGCTCGAGCTCAAGCTCATCGCGCGGATCGGTCTCGTCGGCCTCCCCAACGCCGGGAAATCCACCCTGCTCTCCCGGATCTCCCGGGCGAAGCCGAAGATCGCGGACTACCCCTTCACGACCCTCTCGCCCGTCCTCGGGGTGGTGTCCCACCGGGACGAGGAGTTCGTCGTGGCGGACCTCCCCGGCCTGATCGAGGGGGCACACCGGGGCGCGGGGCTGGGGCACCGGTTCCTGAAGCACGTGGAGCGGACGGAGGGGCTGGTCCACGTGCTCGACGCGGGGCAGCCCACGGACCGGATCGTCGAGGCGTACCGCACGATCCGGGACGAGATGGAGCGGTTCCAGCCGGGGCTCGCCGGGCGGCCCACGCTTCTCGTCTTCAACAAGATGGATTTGACCGGCGCCCGCGCGAACGCGGAGCAAGCCCTGGCGGAGACCGGGCATCCCCCGGAGGACGCCTGCTTCATCTCCGCCGCGACCGGGGAAGGGATCGCGCCCTTCCTCGACAAGCTTCTCGCTCTCGGAAGGAGGCAAGAGGGATGACGCCTGAGGAAGCCGGAAGGAAAGCCCGCAGGGCGGGCCTCTCCTTCCCCGGGATCCGCCGGATCGTGATCAAGCTGGGCAGCGGCACGGTCACCGACCCGGAGGAGGGGCTGCGGGAGTCGACCATCCGCGCCCTCGCCGCGCAGGTCTCCGCCTGCTGGACGGAGGCCGGGATCAACTCCATCGTCGTCACCTCGGGTGCGGTCGCCGCGGGCAGGAAGAAGCTGGGGATGGTTACTCGCCCGAAGACCGTCGCGCTGAAGCAGGCGGCGGCGGCGGTCGGCCAGACCACCCTCATGCGCGCCTACGAGCGGGCCTTCGAGAAGCACGGTATGCACGTGGCGCAGCTCCTGCTGACCCACGACGACTTCGAGAAGCGGGAGCGGTACGTCAACGCCCAGAACACGCTGACGACGCTCCTCTCCCGGGGGATCGTGCCCATCATCAACGAGAACGACACGGTGGCCACCGAGGAGATCCGCCTCGAGGGCGACGAGCGCGGGGCCAACGACCACCTGGCCGCGCTGGTCACCCAGATGACCTGCGCCGACCTCCTGATCATGCTCACCGACAGCGACGGGCTCTTCACGAAGGACCCGCACCGGTTCCCCGACGCCCGCCGCATCCCCCTCGTCGAGAACCCCGACGACGAGTCGGTCCGCAACGCCATCGGGCTGGGAACCTCCTCCGCGGGCACCGGCGGGATGAGCTCCAAGATCCACGCCGCGCGGGTGCTCTCCGCCTCGGGGATCCCGGTGGTCATCGCCTCCGGGCTCGCTCCCCGGCCGATCCTGGACGCGCTCGAGGGGAAGGACGCGGGAACGCTGATCCTCCCCCGGAACACGGGGAAGCTGTCGACCCGGAAGATGTGGATCGCCTACGCGCAGCACGCCCACGGGACGGTGCTGGTCGACGACGGGGCGCGGAAAGTGTTGCTGGAAGGAGGCAAGAGCCTCCTCCCCGCCGGGGTGACCGGCGTGCGGGGCGACTTCGTCCCGGGCGAGATGGTTTCCATCGCGGACCAGAAAGGGCGCGTTTTCGCCCGGGGCATCGCGAGGTGGAGCAGCGGGCAGGTGGACCGGTGCAAGGGGAAACGGAGCGAGGAGGTCCGCCGCATCCTGGGCGAGGGGACGCCCGCCGTCGTCGTGCACCGCGACGACCTGACGACCCTGCCCTCCATGAAATCCACCGAAACGAGGAAAGGGAGCGCATGACGACGAACGATTTGGGAACTACCGAAACCCTGGTGGTCGGCGTGTGCCGCGCGGCGAAGGCCGCGGCGCCGGCCCTGGCGGGCGCCGGGACGGACGCCAAGAACGCCGCCCTCCGCGCCATGGCGGAAGGGCTGGTCTCCCGCGCGGGGTTCCTGCGGGAGGAGAACGCGAAGGACCTCGAGGCGGGGAAGGCGCGCGGCCTTTCCGCCGCGATGCTGGACCGGCTGCTGCTGAACGACGCGCGGATCCGCCAGATGGCCGACGGCATCATGGAAGTGGCCGCCCTGCCCGACCCCGTGGGCGGCGTCGAGCGGATGGGGCGCCGCCCCAACGGCCTGCTGGTCGGCAGGATGCGGATCCCCCTCGGGGTGATCGCGATCATCTACGAGTCGCGCCCCAACGTCACCGCGGACGCCGCGGCCCTGTGCGTCAAGTCGGGCAACGCCGTCGTGCTGCGGGGCGGCTCCGAGGCGATCCGCTCGAACGCCGCCATCTCCGAGATCCTGCGCGGGGCCCTGGCCCAGGCGCGTCTCCCCGCGGACGCCGTCTCCTTCATCCCTGTGACGGACCGCGCGGCGATCGACGTGCTGCTGCAGCAGGAGGAGAGCGTCGACCTCGTCATCCCGCGGGGAGGCGAGGGGCTCATCCGCAGCGTCGTCGAGAAATCGCGGATCCCGGTGATCAAGCATTACAAGGGCGTGTGCCACATCTTCGTGGACGAGACCGCCGACATCGAGCAGGCCGTCCGGGTGTGCGTGAACGCGAAGGCGCAGCGTCCCGGCGTCTGCAACGCGATGGAAACGCTTCTGGTGCACGAGGCGATCGCCCCGGCGTTCCTGCCGCACCTCGCGGAGGCGATGGTCGGGGCGGGGGTCGAGCTCCGCGGCTGCCCGGAGACGGTCCGGACGGTCCCGGGGACCGCCGCGGCGACGGAGGAGGACTGGGGCCGGGAGTATCTCGACCTGGTCCTCGCGGTGCGGGTGGTCCCCTCGATCGACGCGGCGATGGAGCATATCCGCCGGTACGGCTCCCAGCACACGGAAGCCATCCTCACCCGGGATCACGCCCGCGCGATGCGCTTCCTGCGCGAGGTGGACTCCTCCCTCGTGCTGGTGAACGCCTCGACCCGCTTCAACGACGGCTTCCAGCTCGGCCTCGGCGCGGAAATCGGGATCAGCACCACGAAGATCCACGCGTTCGGCCCGATGGGCCTCGAGGAGCTGACGACTTCCAAGTTCGTCGCCTTCGGGGACGGGCAGGTGAGGAAATAGCGCGGCCGATGGACCGGAGCGTCGCCATCTACGGGGGGACGTTCGACCCCTTCCATAACGGGCACCTCCGGATGGCGGTCGAGGTGCGGGAGTCGCTCGGGCTCCCCGTCCTCTACCTGATCCCGTCGGCCCGCCCCCCCCACAAGCCGCATCTCCCCGTGTCCCCGGCGGAGCACCGCCTGGCCATGGCCCGGGCCGCCGTCGCCGGCGTCGAGGGACTCGACGTCCTCGACCTGGAGTTGCGGCGGGAAGGGCCGTCCTATTCCCTCCTCACGGTCCTGGAGGTGAAGGAGGCCCACCCCGGCGCCGAGGTGCTGTTCGTCATCGGGACCGACGCGTTCTCCGAGATCGCGACGTGGCACCGGTATGGGGAGCTGCTCGACGCCTGCGACTTCCTGGTCCTCCCCCGCCCCGGAACCCCGCCGGAAGCCGCGTTCCCGCCGGGGGTGCTCCTTGAACCGGAAGGGAACCGTTGTTATAGTTTACCGGGGCGCACATTCCGTCTTCCGGGCGGGCGCAAGGTGCTTTGCCCCGCCCTTCCGGTCCTGGACATCTCGTCGCGCTCCGTCCGGGAAAAGGTCAGGCAGGGACGGTCCCTCCGCGGGCTCGTGGCGCCGGAGGTGGAACGGTACATCGCGGACCACGGGCTGTACCGGAACGAAGAAGGGGGATAGCCGGCCATCACCACGCTGGAAACACTGCTCCAATGCGCCCGGCTGGCCCGGGACAAGAAAGCCCTGGACGTCCGCGCGCTGGATGTGCGGGAGCTTGCCGGCTACACCGACTACTTCCTCCTCTGCTCCGGAAGCTCCGACCGGCAGGTAACGACGCTGGCCCAGCACATCGAGGAAACCCTGAAGAAAGAGCACGGGGTCCGTCCCCTGGGAGTCGAGGGGCTTCGCGACGGGCGCTGGGCGCTGATCGATTACGGGGACATCGTGGTGCACGTGTTCCTGTCGAGCGTGCGCGAGTTCTACAACTTCGACCGGCTGTGGGGAGCGGCGCCAGAGGTGCCCGTCCCGGAGGAATAGGCATGGCGGTCCGTCTGCTCTTCCTTCTCTTCGTCATCATCCTGGTCGCCTTCTACTACATCTCCGTGATGAACGGGCAGCGCGTCCCGTTCTACCTTTCCCCCACCCACCAGGCCGACCTGGCGGTCTACCAGCTGATCATCCTGTCCTTCTCCCTCGGCGCGGCCATGGTCGTCCTCGGCACGATGGTCAACGACGTCACCAACGCGTCCAAGAACTGGCGCGAGCGCCGTGAGAAGCACCGCAGGAAGACCGCCCGCGAGAGGGCGATGAAGGCGGCCGAGCTCGTGCAGCGCGGGATGCTCGCCGAGGCCGTCGGCGAATTGACCCGGAGCCTCTCCGTAAACCCGGAGGACCGGGACGCGCTCGAGCTGCTCGCCTCCGCGCACGAGGAGATGGGGAACCACCTCGAGGCCGTGAAGGCGCTGACGAAGATGAAGCAGGTCGACCCTTCCGACCTTTCGGTCTATTTCCGTCTCGCCGCCCTGTATCGCAGGATGAACGATCCCGAGGCGGCGCTCTCCGCCCTCAAGGCCGTCGAGGCGACGGAAGGGGAGAATCCCCGGGCCTGGGAAGGGATCCGCGACATCCACATCTCCCGGGGCGAAATGGTCCCCGCCTACGCCGAGCAGAAGAAGCTGATGCGCCACAAGGGGAAGGACGCCTCCCCGGCGGACCAGGCGCTGTTCATCGCCCTCCGGTACGAGAAGGCCGTTGCCCGCCTCGCGCAGGGGAAGGCGGACGACGCCGAGCGGCGTCTGCGGGACCTCGTCAAGGAGGAGCCGTCCTTCTGCCCGGCGCACATCGCCCTCTCCGACCACATGCGCTCCCGCGATCTCAACGAGGCCACGGAGATCCTTCTCCATGGGTTCCGCGTCACGAGGAACCCCGTCTTCCTCATCAAGCTGGAGGACCTCTGCATCGAGACCGAGCGCCCCCAGTCGATGATCCGGATCTACAGCCGCCTGCAGCAGGAATTCCCCTCCGACTACGACGTGAACCTCTTCATGGGGAAATTCTTCCTCCGCCTCGAGATGATCGACGAGGGGTTGGAACAGTTGTTGAAAGCCGAGACGCTGGAGCCCGAGAGGGAATCGCTGCACATCCTGCTCGCGGAAGCGTTCCGGAGGAGAAGCCGCTTTGAGTCGGCCTGCAAGCACTACCAGCTCGCCTACGGCTACAAGCGCAGGTACCTCATACCGTTCCGCTGCTCGACATGCGGATCGCCCACCATCAAGTGGACCCCCCGGTGCCCCGACTGCGGGACCTGGAACGGGTACGCCATCGACCACGGGAACCGGGAGTACGCGGTCGGCGCCACCGCCCGCTGACCTCCCGGCGCGCCTCTTCCGGCCGCTCCGCGCGATCGTCGAGGAATTCCGGCTCCTTCGGGCGTTCCTTCCCTCGGCGGTCCCGGACCTGTCTTCCGCCGCGGTCGCGCGCTGGCCTGCCGCCGGCACGTCCCCGGACCGCGCTCCCCTCGCCGGGGCGCCGCCGCCCTTCCGCGCGGCCCGTTCCCTCTTCGCGCACGCCGGTGACGTCCGCGCCGCCATCGTCGCCTCGAAATACTCCGGGCGGCCGTTCCCGGCCCGGGCGGTCGCCAAGCGGCTCGAGGAAGCGCTTCGCGGCCCGTGGGGAGACCTTTTCCCGGACGGCCCCCCCCCGACGATCGTCCCGGTCCCGGTCCGTCCCCTGAAGTATTTCCGCCGCGGGTTCAACCTCCCGGCCGTGGTCGGGGTCCACCTCGCCCGCCGGATGGGTTGGCCGTTCGACCCGCTGGTCCTTCGCCGCGGAAGGGAACGCGTCCCCCAGGCGGGGCTCCGGAGGGCGGACCGCCAGAGGAACGTGGAGGACGCCTTCCGCGTTCCGCGCGGGAAGGTCTCCCCCGCAAGGGTCCTCCTCCTGGACGACGTGCTCACCTCCGGCGCCACCGCGCGCGCCGCCGCCTCCGCCTTGAAAAGCGCCGGCGCGGACCATATAGTGGTCGTGACGATAGCGCGCGCCTTTCCCTGATACCGGCGCCCGCCAACGGAGCCACGATGTCCTCTCCCCCGTTCCCGGCGGCCGCATTGCAGTTCCAAGTCGACGTGGGCGACGTCCCCGCGAACCGGGACCGCGCCGTCTCGCGGATCGAGGAGGCGGCGAGGAGGGGCGCGCGCCTCTGCGTCCTCCCCGAGATGTGGAGCACGGGGTTCGCGGAGGACCGACTGCCGGGGCTTTGCCGTTCGACCCCGGCCGTCCTCCACGAGCTTCGGACGCTGGCGGCGAGCCTGCGCACCGCGATCGCGGGCTCGCTTCCGGAACGGGTAGGCCGGGGGGTCTGCAACACGATGTACGTGGTCAACGCCACCGGCGTCGTGACCGGCGAATACCGCAAGGCGCACCTCTTCTCCCCTTCCGGGGAGGATCGATGGTTCCGCCGGGGGACGTCGGCCCGCGCCGTCCCAACGGACGCCGGGCTGCTCGGGCCGCTGATCTGCTACGACCTGCGGTTCCCCGAGCTCTCGCGGAAATACTGGATCGAAGGGGCGACCCTCCTCTGCGTGGCGGCCCAGTGGCCTTCCGTGCGCGCTTCCCACTGGGAGATCCTGACGGTCGCCCGCGCCCTGGAGAACCAGTCCTATCTCGTCGCCGCCAACGCGGTCGGCCCGTCGGGTCCGTTCCATTACTCGGGAGGATCCGTCATCGTGTCCCCCCTGGGCGAGCGCCTCGCGTCGCTTGGGGAGGAAGAAGGGATCGCGATGGCGACCGTCGACCCGGCGGTCGTCGAGGAAACCCGAAGGAGGATCCCGTGCCTCGCAGACAGAAACCCCCGGGCGTACCGGAAGACCCGGCCGCCCGTGTGATCCCGCGCCGGGAGGTGCGGGCCCTCTGCGCCCGGCTCCGGCGCCAGGGGAAGAAGATCGTCTTCACCAACGGATGCTTCGACATCCTGCACGCGGGGCATGCGCAATACCTCCGGCGGGCGGCATCCCTGGGGGACCTGCTCTTCGTGGGGCTCAACAGCGACGCCTCCGTGCGGAGGCTCAAAGGGGAGGGCAGGCCGGTGCAGAAGGCGGCCGACCGGGCCTACCTTCTCGCCTCCCTTTCCTGCGTCTCCTACGTGGCGGTCTTTCCGGAGGACACGCCGCTGCGGCTCATCCGCGACGTGATGCCGCACGTCCTGGTCAAGGGAGGGGACTGGAAGGGAAAGGAGATCGTGGGGGCGGACGTCGTGCGGGAGAACGGCGGGACGGTGAGGACGATCCGGTTCCTGCCGGGACGCTCCACGACATCCATCCTGGCGCGCGCCGGGAGGAGCGTCGGGCGATAAGAAGGCTGCGGCGTCCTACTCGACGCCGGGCGCCCGGGCGATCTTGTCGGTGGAAGACCCCCGGCGGACCTTGTGCCGGACCATTTTCTTTCGGACCTTCGTCTCCCCGGATCCACCGCCCGGGACGACCAGCCGCGCTCCGGCCTTGACCTTGGCCTTCACGGATAGCCCGTTGGCCCGGGCGAGCTCGGCGGCGGAGACGCCGTGCTCCTTCGCGATCGACGTCAGGGTCTCCCCCTTCCGGACGCGGACCGACTCTTTCGCCGCGCCCCTGCGGGACGACGCCGCGGCGGTCCGGGTCCTGCGCCTGCTCTCCTCGGCCCGCTGGTGCGCCATCAGGATCTGGTCGGGGGCGATCTCCTTCCCGGGGACGGCGTCCTCGCCGGAAAGCCCGGTCACCGGGATGACGAGCCGGGAGACGCGGCGCAGGGAACCCTGCCTCAGGCCGTTCAATTCCCTGAGGATCGCGGGGGTGGTGTCGTACTTCGCCGCGAGCCCCTCGAGCGTCTCCCGCTTCCTGACGTTGTGCTGCAGGAACGTCACCTTCGCCCGCGTACGGATCTCCTCCATCCTCTCGCCGGCACGGGCCGCCGCCTCCGCGGAAAGCCGCAGTGCGTACTCGTCCCGGTTGGGGGGCGTGCAGAACCTGCGAAGCTCGGTGTTCCATTCCCGGATATCCTCGTACGGGACCTCGAGGATTCGCGCCGTTTCCACGAGGTCCGTCCCGCCGGGGACGGTTACGGTCTCCAGGTTCAGCGGTTCCTCGTACTCGATATCGGAGAAGCCGTACTTCTCGGGCTCCTTGGCGATGGTCAGGGCGGCGAGCATCTTGGGGACGTAGTCCTTCGTCTCCTGCTTGAGGTACCTGTACCGGATCAGCTCGGCGAAGTCGTCGGACTTGTACCGGTTGACCGCCCGGATGATCTTCCCCTCGCCCGCGTTATAGGCGGCCGCGGCCAGCGGCCAGGAGTCGAACATCCCGTACAGGTCCTTCAGGTAGGAGGCGGCGGCGTGGGTGGATTTCTCCGCGTCCCGGCGCTCGTCGGCCCACCAGTCGATCCGCAGCCCGTAGCGCCTCCCCGTCCCCGCGATGAACTGCCAGGGTCCCGCGGCCTTGGCGTGCGAATACGCCTTCGGGGAAAAACCGCTCTCGATGAGCGCGAGGTAGATCAGGTCTTCGGGCAGGCCGTACTTCGCGAGGATCCCCCGCATCATGTCGCGGTATTTCCCGGACCGGGCCAGGTAAACCTCCATGCGCTTGCGGCCCCGGTTCGTGAAGTAATCGATGAACTTGTCGATCGGGTTCGTCATCCTCGCGAAACTGCCGTCCTTCCCCTTCTCCACTTCCTCGGAGGCGGTCTCGAAGAAACCGTCCCGGTCCCCTTCGGCCGGATCGTCGTCCAGGGTGGTGTTCACCTGGCGGTCCACTTCCACGGCGGATATGACCCGGTCGGGCGCCTTTTCCGAGGCCGGGGCGACCAGCGACGGGTGCACGGGACCCAGCGGCGGCGCCTTCGGGGAGGCGGGCGCCGGGATGGCCGTGGGGAGCTGGACGATGGCGGGCGGCGGGGCGGGAGGGAGGGGCTTGACGAGAAGCGGGGTCGGGACGGCGACGGGTGCCTGGGCGAGGACAAGTCCCCCCGGCCGGGCGGCCGTTTCGGCGGCGGCCGGCGGGCGAACGGGCGATGCATCGGTCGCTCCCGCGATGGACGGGACGGAAATCAGCACCGCCAGCAGAAGCGCCCCTGCCTGGACGCCCAAAAACCGCCGCTTCACTCTTCCTCCCTGAAAATTCAATCTAACTGCCTACTTTATCTATCGAAACAGCGGCTGTCAACGAGCAGGAGCGGCAAAAAAAATCTCCCCTTCGGTGACGTTCCCGTAACCGCTTTTCTACAACGTCTTATCGGCCGGACCGGATAAAAACTTTGCTGTTTTTCCAGGGGGGATTCATGGCATAACGGGGCCTGTATAATGAACGACATGACCCGGAAAGGACCCGTCCCTCTCTCCGCCGACCTGGAGCGGTTCCTCGCGTCCCTTGACATCCCCCAGGTGTCCCTCCTCGTCACGCTTCTGAAGTCGTGGCCCGGCATCGCGGGGCCGCTCCTTTCGACCAAGGCCTCCCCGGGCAGGTTCCGCAACGGAGTGCTGACGATCGTCGTCCGGAACCACGCCTGGGCGCAGGAGCTGCAGCTTTCCAAGCCGGCCCTCCTGGCGAAGATCGCCGCGGCGACCGGCCCGAAGAGCCCGGTCACGGACCTCCGGTTCGTCGTGGGGACCCTGCCGCCCGCGGAGGAGGAACGGGGCGTACCGCCCGAAGAGGGACCTGACCTCGCCGCCCCGGAACCGGAAGGGCTGAACGACGTTGCCGACCCGGAGATGCGGGAGAGCCTGCGGGCGATCTCGAGACGGTTGCGGGGGAAAAAGTAGCTTCTTCGTACGGGCTGGGCGGGGGACACTCTTTCCCTCCGCCCGTGTTTGAACCAAGAGTGTCCCCCGCCAGGAGGGACCCCTGCTGCGAAATAGGAGACCGCTTGACGTGCCGGACGTGATGACAGTGCTCGTGCGAGGGATGCGCTTCTTGCGGTGACGCGAATTTACTGCTACCCGCGAACCTGCTTCCCGGAGCGGAAGAGGCGGCAGATCCGCTCCACCTCCGGGCAATATTTTTCCCTCTCCCCGTGCAGGAACAGCGGGGGGAGTTCCCCGGCCGAGCCGCACCGCTCCCTCGACAGGCAGCAGAGGACCCGTGAAGGCGGCTTCCCTTCGCTCGGGTGGACGAGCCGGAAGGTCTTCGGCGACAGCCGCTCGGGCCGGGCGCATTCCCCGATCTCGGGAAGGCGGTCGACCGGCAGGATCAGCGCGAACCGCCCGTGCGGCGCCATGTACCGGTCCGCGGCGGCGAAAAGGTCCGGGAGCGTGCAGGCCACCTCGTGGCGGGCCGCCTCCTTCCCGGGCTCCGGGTTCCGGCGCCCCTCCCCCAACCGCCCGTACGGCGGGTTGGAAACCACCAGTTCGAAGGAGCCCGGGACGACCCCCGGGAGCTCCTCCCGGAAGTCGCCCCCCACGGCACGAAGCAGCCCCTGCGGCCCGTTGGCCCGGAAATTCTCCCGGGCGCAGGAGAGAAGCTCCTCCTGCAGCTCCACGCCGGTGCCGGAAGACATCCCATCGGAGAGCCGCGAGAGAAGGAGCAGCAGGATCCCGCACCCCGTGCCCAGGTCGAGGACCGCGCCGCGGCAGAAAGGAGCCGCGAAGCCGGCGAGCAGGACGGAATCGATCGAGAACCGGTAGCTCCGCTCGGGCTGCCGTATCGACAGGATGGCCGACAAGCGGATTCCCCCGGGGGAACGCCCCGGCCTACCCCGGAACCCGGTCGCCCGCCCCCACGGGGAAGATGAGCAGCCCCGTCCCGATCTTCGGGTAGAAGAACGTGGTCTTCTGGGGGAGGACGTGCCCCGAGAGGGAGACGTCGCGGAATTCCGGGATCGTCACCGCGTTCAGGAAGAAGGCGGCCTGGATCGCCCCGGAGGACAGCTCCTTCGCCGCCATCGCGGGGTCCTTGTAGTACTTGACGTACCGCCCCGCCGTGACCTCCTCGGCGGAGATCCCGAGAAGCTGCTCGATCAGGAAGCCGTGGAGGAGCACCACGTCGAGCGAGCGAAGCTGGGGCGGGAACTTCGAGAGGTGCTTTTCGCAGAACCGCTCCAGGTCCGGGAAGGTGGCCACGTGGAACCGGTTGCCGCCCGCGCTCCACGCGATGGCTTTTCCCCGCTCCCCGGCCGCCTCCACCGCGCGCATCGCGTCCTCGGGCGACCCGTCGCGGCTCTCCACCGGGACGTGCTCCCGGACCCGGGCGAGGAACCGATCCGCGGAGAAATCCGCAACGGAATGGACCCCCCGGTGCGTCGGCAGGATGACGATCCCCTCGTCGTCCATGTTGCACAGGAAAATCAGCACGTGCTCGTACGCCGCGGCGGGGTTCGCCCCGTGCTTCGCGCGCATCTCGTCGCGGAACGCGAGCGCGGTCTCGTAGCGGTGATGCCCGTCCGCGATGAAGACGCCCCTGCCGGCCATCTTCGCGACGGCTTCCCGGATCGCGTCCTCCCGCGTGACCCGCCAGACGCGGTGCTTCACGCCGAGGTCGTCCACCGAGTCGAGTTCCGGCGCGGCGGCCATCCCCGCGCGGAGCGCCCCCACGACCTCGTTCTCCGGATCGGAGAAGAGGCCGAAGATCGGGCTCATGTGCGCGTCCGTCGCCCGCATCAGGGAGAGCCGGTCCGCCTTCGGCCCCGTGTGGGTCCGCTCGTGGGGGAACACCTCGCCCTCGCCGAAGGGGGACAATCTGAGCGCCCCGAGGAACCCCTTCCGGACGAAGGTCCCCTTCCCGGGGATGCCGAACTCCTGCTCGTAGTAGTAAAGGGAGGGGACGGGGTCGCGGACCAGCGTGCCGTCGGAGAGCCATTCGCGGTACAGCGCCGCGGCCCGGGAATACCGGTCCGATCCCGGCGCGTCGCCTTCCATCCCCTTGCCGAAATCGATCCGGACGATGTTGCGCGGGTGGCGCGCGTGGAGCGCCTCCTGCTCCTCCGGCGAGATGACGTCGTACGGCGGGGTCACCACGTCGCTCAAACTCCCCACGCGCGCAATGTCGTAATGGATCCCGCGAAACGGTTTCACGTCGGCCATCGGATCGGTCACCCTTTCTCGAGGATTTCCAGGATCTCCCGGAACGGCACGGCCCCCTCCCGGAGCAGCTCCGGACGGCCGTCCCTCATCCGGACCACGGTGGAGCCCGGCATCCCGCGCCGGGCGCCGTCCCAAAGGACCCAGTCCACTTCCCCGGAGAACTCCCGGACGATCTCCTCCGGGGATTCCCAAGCCGGAGGCTCCCCGCCCCGGTTTGCGGACGTCCCCGTGATCGCACCGGACAGCCCGCGCGCCAGCGCCCTGGGGACGGGGTGATCGGGCACGCGCAGCCCCACCGTGTCCCCTCCCCCGGTGATCGCGGCGTGGAGGCCCGTCACAGCCGGGAGCACCAGCGTGAGGGCCCCGGGCCAGAGCCGTTCCATCAGCCGGCGCGCCCCTTCGGGCACCCGGCGGGCCCAGCGCCCGGCCTCTTCCGGACCGGAGAGCAGCAGCGGGATCGGCTTGCCCCGGTCGCGGCTCTTCGCTTCGACCAGGCGGGAGACGCCTTCCGCGGAAAGCGGGTCCGCCGCGAGGGCATACAGGGTGTCCGTCGGGCAGACCACGAGACCCCCGTCCCGAAGGGAGGCGACCGCCTCCGGCGGGACGCCCGCCGCCGGGTCCGCGTCGAGGCGGACCGTGCGGGTCATTCCGCGTGACCGCCCGACGCGTCGAGCAGGAGATATTCCCCTTCCGGCCGCCCGACGGCCCGGGAGACCACCGGGCATTTGCACCGCAGCAGGTAGTACGCGTTGGGCACCCGCCCCACGAGCGTCTCGAAGTTCGCCTGCCCCTTGGAAAGCACCAGGCCCGAGGAGGCGAGGCGCTTCCGGAACGGCTCGCTGCAGAGCTCGAGGATGGTGCCCACCCCCCGGTTCCCGTTCGACACGAGTTCCCCGTAGGAGGAAAGCCCGAGCCGGTCGGCGTCGTCCAGCGTCACGTCGTCGTACACCGGCCCCCCCTTCACCCCGATCCAGGCCGATTTGCCGCTTTCGGCCAGGAGCGACAGGAACGGGAGGTCGAAGGCGGCCTCCCCCGCGTTGTCGAGGAGCACGCCGACGCGCTCCGCCGACAGGAGCCGCTCCCGGAAGCGGGGCGGAAGGCGGTATTCCCGGACGTCCGCCGAGATCGACGCGACCTCCCGGTCCATGTCTTCCTGGCTGATGATGCCGGAATCCATGATGTTGCCGAAGGCGGCAAGGCGGACGGCGGCGGACCACGGGTCGGGCGCGCCGGCCACCAGCCCCGTCGCGCGCTCCGCCATCTCCCCGAAGCGGGACAGGATCCGCTCCTTCATCGGGCCGAAGGGGTTGTCGGTCCCCAGGGATTCGCGGAGGATCTCCTGCAGCCGCGTGGCGGCCACCGCGGGGATCTCGTCCCGGGAGGGAAGGTCCCGCAGCAGGCCGCAGACCCGTGCGGCGAGGGCGACGCGGGCCTCGTCGGACGCCTCCATCGCGCGCGCCGCGAGGTCGGCCTGGCGCAGCATGCAGGGGAAGCACTCGGGGGAGAGGAAGATCATGAAAGCTTCTTCGCGGCCTCCTCGAGGGCTTCCACCATCTTCCTGCGGTGGTCGCGGACCTTCTCCCGCAGCTCGGGAGAGGACAGCGAGAGGATCTGCGCCGCGAGGTGCCCGGCGTTCTGGGCGCCCGCCTTCCCGATGGCCACCGTCGCGACGGGGACGCCGGCCGGCATCTGGACCGTGGAAAGCAGCGCGTCGAAGCCGTACAGCGCGGACCCGGACAGCGGCACCCCGATGACGGGAAGCACCGACTCGGCGGCCACGAGCCCCGCCAGGTGGGCCGCCGCCCCGGCGCCGGCGATGACGACGCAGTACCCCTGGTTCTCCGCCTCCCGGACCAGGGTTCGGGTGCGCTCCGGCGCGCGGTGCGCCGAGGCGACCGTCATCCGGTACGGGATCCCGTACCCCTCGAGGACGTCCGCCGCCCCCCGCATCGTATCGGCGTCGGAAGCGCTCCCCATGAGGATCAACACCTTGCCGGACATCATATCCCCCTCTTGTGCAGCGCCTTCTTCCCGATGTCGCTGCGGTAGTAGACCCCTTCCCAGTTGATCCGGTCGACGGCGAGGTAGGCGCGGTCGATCGCGCCTTTCAGGGTGTCTCCGATCGCCGTGACGCCGAGCACCCGGCCGCCGCTGTTCACAAGCATCCCCCGGACGACGGACGTCCCGGCGTGGAAGACGACCACGCCCTCCAGCCGTTCCGCGTCGTCGATCCCCTCGATGGGGTGCCCCTTCGAGTACTTGCCGGGATACCCTCCCGAGGCCATCACCACGCAGACGGCGGGGCGCGGGTCGATCTCCATCTTCGCGTCGGTGATCCTTCCCTGCGCGCACTGGAGGAGCAGCGGGACGAGGTCGCTCGAGAGCCGCAGGAACAGCGGCTGGGCCTCCGGGTCGCCGAACCGGACGTTGAACTCGAGGACCCGCGGCGCGCCGTTCTCGATCATGAGCCCCGCGTAGAGGATGCCGCGGTACGTGATCCCCTCGGCGCGCAGCCCCGAGAGCAGCGGCTCGAAGATCTCCCGGATCACCCGCCCCTCGACCTCCGGCGTCACCACCTGGGCGGGGGAGTACGCCCCCATCCCCCCCGTGTTGGGGCCCTGGTCGTTGTCGCCGATCCGCTTGTGGTCCTGGGACGACGGCAGCGGGACGACCTTGTGCCCGTCGGTGAAGACGATGTACGACGCCTCCTCCCCGGCGAGGCATTCCTCGACCACCACGCGGTCCCCCGCGGCCCCGAACGCGCGCCGCTCCATCACCTCTTTCAGGAAGGACACCGCCTCTTCGTAGGTCTGCGCGACGGCCACGCCTTTCCCCGCGGCCAGGCCGTCGGCCTTGATCACGACGGGCAGCTTCCGGGTGAGGACGTGCTGCTCCGCCTCGTCGTAGTCGTCGAACACCTCGAACCCGGCGGTGGGGATCCCGTACTTCCGCAGGATCGTCTTCATGAAGACCTTCGACCCCTCGAGCTGCGCCGCCGCCCGGTCCGGGCCGCACACCAGGCGCCCCCCTTCCGACAGCAGGTCGGCCAGCCCCGCGACCAGGGGGGCTTCCGGCCCCACCACGGTGAGGTCGATCGCGTTCGCCACGACGAAGTCGCGCAAGGCCTTTACGTCGTCCACGGCCAGCGGCACGCATTCCGCGTGCCTCGCGATCCCGGGGTTCCCCGGGGCGGCGTACACCTTCGACACGAGAGGGCTTTGCGAAATCTTCCACGCCAGGGCGTGCTCCCTGCCGCCGCCGCCCACCACGAGCACCGATATCCCCATGTCCTTCCCTCCGACCCGGCCGGCCTAGTGCCGGAAATGCCGCACGCCGGTGAACACCATCGCGAGCCCGTGCTCGTCCGCCGCGGCGATCACCTCCGCGTCGCGCATCGAACCGCCCGGCTGGATCACGGCGGTGACGCCCGCCTTCGCGGCGACGTCGAGACCGTCCCGGAAGGGGAAGAAGGCGTCCGACGCGGCCACCGTCCCCTTCGTGGGGTGCTGCGCCTTCATGACGGCGATCTTCGCCGAGTCGACGCGGCTCATCTGCCCCGCGCCCACGCCCACCGTCCGGTCCTTGAGCGCGTACACGATGGCGTTGGACTTGACGTGCTTGCACACCTTCCAGGCGAATCGGAGCGCCTCGAGCTCCTCCGCCGTCGGCTTGCGCTTCGTGACCACCTTGAGGGCCTTCGGGTCGAGGACGTGCCGGTCGCTCGACTGCACGAGGAGCCCGCCGCTCACCTTCTTCATCTCCCAGGAGGGGGCGTCCGACCTCCGGAACGCGCCGCCGGTCGCCAGGACCCGCAGGTTCGCCTTCGCGGAGAAGACCTTGAGGGCCTCCCTGTCGAAGGACGGGGCGATCACCGCCTCGAAGAAGGTGGAGGCCACCTCGCGCGCCGTCTCCCCGTTCACCGGGCGGTTGAAGCCCAGCACCCCGCCGAAGGCGGACACGGGATCGCACTCCCTCGCCTTCCGGAAGGCGTCCGCGAGGCGCCGCTTCGACGTCCCCACGCCGGAGGGGTTCGTGTGCTTGATGATGACCGCGGCCGGCTCGTCGAACTCGAGCGCGAGCTGCAGGGCGGCGTCGATGTCGACGATGTTGTTGTAGGAGAGCTCCTTTCCCTGGAGCTGGACCGCCCCGCCCAGCGTCGGCTCCCCGGGAAGGACGGTGTCGGCGTAGAAGGCGGCGGACTGGTGCGGGTTCTCGCCGTAACGCAGCGTCTGCCGTCTCCTCCACTGCATGCCGAGGGTGACGGGGAAGAGGTCCTTCCCTCCTTCGCCGGCGCCGAGGTAGTTGGAGATCGCCGCGTCGTACCGCGCGGTCAAAGCGAAGGCCTTGCGCCCCAGCTCCGCCATGGTCTCCTCGTCGAGGTTCCCCGCGCCTTTCTTCAGGCGGGCCAGGACGTCCGCGTAGTCGGCGGGGTCGCACACCACCGCGACGGACCGGCTGTTCTTGGCGGCGGAGCGCAGCATCGAGGGGCCGCCGATGTCGATGTTCTCGATCGCCTCCTCGCGGGTGCATCCCGGGCGCGAGATCGTCGCCTCGAAGGGATAGAGATTGACCACCACCATGTCGAACGGGACGATCCCGTGGGCCCCGATGGTCTTCATGTGCTCCCGCTTGTCCCGCAGCGCGAGCAGCCCTCCGTGGATCTTCGGGTTCAGCGTCTTGACGCGCCCGTCGAGCATCTCGGGGAACCCCGTGTACTCCTCGATGAGGCGGACGGGCACCTTCTTCTCCTTGAGGAGCTTCGCCGTCCCTCCGGAGGCGTACAGCTCGATCCCCAGCCGGGACAGCGCCCGGCAGAACTCGGCTATTCCCGTCTTGTCCGAAACGCTCACGATCGCCCGGTGGATCCTCGCCATGATGTCGGCCTTTCTTTTACGGTTTGATGGGGACCGCCCCGATGACGGTCTTTATGTCCTCGTCCGCGAACTTGATGCCGAAGCCCAGGAACAGCGACCGCAGGTCCCTCTCGCTGTTCAGGACCTCGTCCACCCCGCCGGTGATGAAGAAGTTCTTCACGACGTCGTAGTTGCCGTAGACCTTCAGGTGCGGATGCAGGTCCTTCCTGGAGAAGTCGTAGATCTCCGTGCCCAGCGTGAGGCGGTCCTTGAGCAGCTCGTAATCGACCCCGAGGCCGCCGGAGGACTCGATCATTCCGCCCTTCACCGTGAAGCCGTGGAACCGCTTGGCGATGAGGGCGGTGAACTTCAGCTTGTCGTCGTAGCTGTCCTCTTCGGTCGTGACGGTCGTCCCCGGCGGGGTCACGGTCTCCGTCTTCACGATGTTCTTGTACCTGCCGCGCGGGTCGTCGACCACGCCGATCTGGTAATACTTGTCGGCCGTCGGCTGGAGGCGGAGGTTGACGTAGTGCTTGTACTCGTCGGGCCGGGAAAGCCATTCCAGCCGGTAGTCGATGAAGGTCTTGAGCTGCTCCGTCTTGCGGACGTACCGGTTGATCCCCTCGAGGGTGTCCGTGATGGAGGTGTGGGCGGTGTTGTCGTTGACGAGCTTGCCCAGGGTCCCCTCCCCGCGGTCGATCTTGGCCATCACCTTCCCGGCGTGGTCGAGGGTGTTGTCGAGCCTCGCGGAGGCGGCCTTGAGGTTCGCGATGCTCTCTTTCAGGTTCTCCCGGTTGTCGCCCACCACCCCGCTCACGTCGTCGCCCATCCTCTCGAGCTTGGCGACCAGCCCGGGGGTCTCCTCCTTCAGCGTCTCGGAGAAGGCGCGCAGGTTGGCGATGACGGCGCGGATGTCCTCGCGGCTCCCGGAGGAGATGTTGGCGAGGTCGGCGGTCAGCCGGTCGATGTTCGCGATGATCCGCTTGAGCGACTCCTTCCCTTCCTCCGTGCCGAAGGACTCGGAAATGCTCGTGGTGAACTTCTTGATGTCGTCCCCGATGGAATCGAGCTTCTTCACGAGGGCGTCCATGCTGGCCGGCGCCTCGGTGCGGATGACGCGCTCCCCGTCGGCCAGGAGACGGGGGTCCCTCCCCGGGACCAGCTCGAGGTACCTCTCCCCCAGGAATCCCTGCGACTGGATGACGCCGACGGAGTCCGCGGGGATGCCGAATTCGGGCCGGATCCGCAGGACGAGCTGCGCGCGGTTCCCGGCGAGCCGGATCTCCTCGATCTTGCCGATCGGGACCCCCGCCATCTTCACGTCCGCCTTGGGCTCGATCCCCGCCGCCGACTCGACGTCCACGGTCAGCCGGTATCCCCGCTCCGCGATCAGCCCCCACTTGCTGACGCGGAAGGTGAAATACGTGAGGATGATCAGCCCCAGCAGGACGAAGATCCCGACCCGGGCTTCCCTGGACATCTACGCCTCCCCCCTGGGGTCTCGGACCGCCGGTCTTCCGGAAGGGAATACTATACCACCGCTCGCGGGCGCCCTCAGGGGCCAAGCCGCCCCGGCCGTCATGCGCCCTTTTCCCCCTTTGCCCCTCCGCGGACGAAGCGTACGAATTCCTCGCTCTCGTCGGTGATGGGACCGCGGGCCCGCCCCTGGACGAACTGGGCCACCACGGGGTTCGCCGTGTTCCGGATCTCCTCCGGGGTGCCCGTCTCGACGATCCTCCCCTTGTACAGCATGGCCATCCGGTCGGCGATCTTGTACGCGGAGGCCATGTCGTGCGTGATGGTGATGGAAGTCACCCCCAGCCGCTCCCGCAGCGAGACGATCAGGTCGTTGATGACATCGGCCATGATGGGGTCCAGCCCCGTCGTCGGCTCGTCGTACAGCAGGATGTCGGGCTCGGAGGCGATGGCCCGGGCCAGCCCCACCCGCTTCTTCATGCCGCCCGAGAGCTCCGCGGGCATCAGCCGCTGGATCTCCCGCAGGCCGACCATCGACAGCTTCTCCTCCACCACCTCCCGGATCCGCTCCTCGGGGTATTTCCGGAGCCGCCGAAGCGCGAAGCCGACGTTGTCCCCCACGTCCATGGAGTCGAACAGGGCCGACGCCTGGAAGAGCATCCCGAACCTGCGCCGGACCCGGACGAGCTCCTCCTCGGCCATCCGCGTGATGTCCTCCCCGTCGATCCGGATCTCCCCTTCGTCGGGGCGCATGAGGCCCACGACGCACTTGAGCAGGACGGACTTGCCGGTCCCGCTGCCGCCGATGACGACCATGTTCTCCCCGCGCGGCACGGTGAGGTCCAGCCCGTCGAGGACCACCTTCTTCCCGAACCGCTTGCACAGGCCGCGGATCTCGATCATCCCCCGGGTTGCCTCTCCTTCCCCCGCCGGTCAGAACATGAGCGAGGTCATGAAGTAGTCCGAGACGAGCACCATCATGGACGAGGTCACCACCGCCCGGGTGGTCGCCCGCCCCACGCCCTCCGCCCCGCCCCGCGCGACGAACCCGTTGTGGCACGAGATCAGGGCGATCAGGGACCCGAAGACGGCCGCCTTGACCAGCCCGGTGTAGATGTCCCTGAACTCCAGGTACTGGTACGTCTTCGCGACGTACACGTGGGGGTTCGCGCCCATCACGTGGACCGCCACGAAATAGCCGCCCAGGATGCCGACGAAATCCGCGAACACGACCAGGATCGGCAGGACGACCGTGGCGGCGATCACGCGCGGCACGACCAGGTATTTCACGGGGTCGGTCGCCAGCGTGACGAGCGCGTCGATCTGCTCGGTGACCTTCATCGTCCCGAGCTCCGCCGCCATGGAGGCGCCCACGCGCCCCGAGACCATCAGCCCCGCGAAGACCGGCCCCAGCTCCCGGGTGATGGACAGGGCCACCACGGTCCCGACCAGGCTCGTGGCGCCGAACCGCTCGAACCCCGAGAAGCTCTGCAGGGCGAGCACCATGCCGGTGAAGGTGGCGGTGACGAGCACCACCGGCACCGAGCGGACGCCGACCTCTTCCATCTGCTTGATTACATTCCGGAATTCAAACGGCCTGCGCGCCGCCCCGGCGACGACCCGGAACAGAAGGGTGGATACCGCCCCCAGCTCCTGCACCATCCCGTAGACGCGCTCGCCGACCCCCTCGACGGCGGCCGTCACGCGGCCCGGGGGGCGCTCAGTCAACGATCTTCCTCGGGACCCGCGGGCCCACGCCGGTGAGGATCTCGTAGGGGATCGTGCCGCACAGGCGGGCGATCTCCCCCGCGGTCATGGACGTCTCCCCCATGACCTCCACCTCGGAGCCGACCTCCACGCCGGGAATGCCGGTCACGTCGAGCATCGTCAGGTCCATGCAGACCGTCCCCGCGACGTCGGCCGTCCGCCCGGCCACCGACATCCGCCCCCGCCCCGTCAAGTCGCGCCGGTAGCCGTCCGCGTACCCGACGGGGACGACGGCGATCCGCCGCGCGCCGCGGCAGACATAGCGCCGGTTGTAGCTGACCGGCCGGCCGTCGGGAAGCTCTTTCAGGGAAATGATCCGGGACACGATCCGCATCACGGGGCGCAGGGAAACGGGCGTCGCCTCCGGCGCGAGCGGGGAATACCCGTAGAGCGCGATGCCCGGCCGGACGGCGTCGAACGGATGATCGTGGAAAGAGAGGATCCCCGCGCTGTTCAGCGCGTGCGCGACCACGCCGCCCCCGCCTTCGCGCGCCCGGGCCGCCGTTCCCGCGAAGGAGAAAAGCTGCGCTTCCGTGAACGCCCGGTCTTCCTCCGCCGGGCCGTCCGCGGAGGAGAGGTGGGTCATCCACCCCTCGAGCCTTAAAAACCGGTTCGACCGGAGCTCGTCGAGGAGACCGATCGCCTCGGCGGGAAGGAACCCCACCCTCCCCATGCCCGTGTCCACCTTGACGTGAACGGGAAAGGGCCTTCCGGCCTTCGCGGCGACGCGGGCGAGGTCGGCCGCCTGCCTCCGGTCGAAGAGGACGGCGGAAAGGGAATGCCCGTGGGCATCCTCCGCGGACGCCGGGTCCACCTCTCCGAACACCAGGATCGGGGCCCGGACACCCCCGAGACGCAGCTCGACCCCCTCTTCGACCGTCGCCACGGCCAGCATCGCCGCCCCCTCGGCCTCCAGGGCGAGCGCCGCGGGGACCGCTCCGTGACCGTAGGCGTTCGCCTTGACGACGGCGATCACCCCGGTCCGTTCCGGGAGCAGGGACCGCAGGGCATGGAAGTTGTGCCGGAGGGCCGGGAGTCGAATCTCCGCCACCGTGGGTCGGGCCAAAATCGAAACCTCGCGGGAAAGCGTCGTCTGTCGATGTGACAGGAAGTTTACCCCACCCCCCCGGAGCAAGTAAAGGTCGGCCGGGACGGGGAAAAAACGGGAAACCCCGCCGGTTGACAGCGGTTGGAACCTAATATAGGATGATCGATACCGCTTGGGGTGCTTTCGCTGAGAGCCCGTCGGAATACACGGGCAACCCGTCGAACCTGATCCGGGTAATACCGGCGCAGGGAGGTGGTGAGCTCTTCGAACCGTGCCACATGTGGCACGGTTTTTTTATTTTCGGCCGGAAGAAGGGCGGAGATTCCAAAAATGGGAAACGAGCGGATAAAGATCGTCCTCAACGGGCGGGACCGAGAGGTACCCTCCGGAACGACGGTGTCGGGTCTTCTCCGGGAGCTTTCCCTCCCGGAGACGCGCGTGGCCGTCGAGCGGAACGCGGAGATCATCCGGAAGCCGGCGTTCGACGCGACCGAGATCGGCGAGGGGGATCGCCTCGAGATCGTCACGCTGGTCGGCGGTGGTTGAGAGCTTGCGCGACGCGACCGCAAAGCGGGAATCGTTCCCGGTCGGGCTTCGCGCGGCGGTGGACTTCCGCGTGTACCTGATCACGGACCGGCGGCTGGCGAGCGGGGGCGACCTGCTCCGGGCCGTGGAACGCGCCCTTGCCGGGGGAGTGCGCGCGGTCCAGCTCCGGGAGAAGGACCTCGGGGCCGGAGAGCTGCTGGAGCTCGCCCGGGAGATGCGGGTCCTCACCGCGCGGCGGGGCGCGAAGCTGCTGATCAACGACCGGGTGGACGTCGCGCTGGCCTCCGGCGCCGACGGCGTGCACCTGGGGGAATCGTCGATCCCCCCGGAGGAGGCAAGACGCCTCCTGGGGCCGGGCCGGCTGATCGGCGTCTCGACGCACAGCGAGGAGCAGCTCGCGGCGGCGCAGGCCGCGGGGGCCGATTTCGCCGTGTTCGGCCCGGTGTACTACACGCCTTCGAAGGCGGCTTTCGGCCCCCCCCTGGGCGTCGACGCGCTTCGGAAGGCGTGCGCCTCGGCGCGCATCCCGGTCTTCGCCCTGGGCGGCGTGGGGGCGCGCGACATCGACGAAGTGGTGAAGGCGGGCGCGGACGGGATCGCGATGATCTCGGCGATCCTCGCCGCCGAAGACCAGGAAGCGGCGGCATCGGAAATCAACGACTCGGTCAATGACGCCATCTCTAAGTATAGAGAAGGACAGGAGGAAAGGTCATGACGCTCATGTATCGCGCCAGACAGGGAGAAATCACCCCGGAGATTGCCCGGGCCGCGAAGGACGAAAGGGTCGAGCCCGAGAAGCTCCGCGCGCAGATCGCCGCGGGCAGGGCGGTGATCTGCAAGAACAAGGTGCGCCGCGACATCCGCCCCGTCCCGGTGGGCGAAGGCCTCACCATCAAGGTGAACGCGAACATCGGCTCCTCCAGGGACCGCGCGGACATCGCGCTCGAACTCGAGAAGACACGCGTCGCCGTCGAGGCGGGCGCCGACGCGGTCATGGACCTTTCCACCGGCGGCAAGATCGACGAGATCCGGCGCGCGGTCTTGGCCGAGTGCCCCGTGCCGCTGGGGACCGTTCCCATCTACCAGGCCGCGGCGGAAGGGTACATGGCCGGCAAGTCGTGGGTCGAGCTCACCGCCGACGACTTCTTCCGGGGGATCGAGAAGCAGGCCAGGGACGGCGTCGACTTCATGACGGTCCACTGCGGCGTGACCCGCTCCACGATCGAGAAGCTGAAGAAGGAGGGGCGCCGCCTCGACATCGTCAGCCGCGGCGGGTCGCTGCTGGCGGAGTGGATGGAATTCAACGACAAGGAAAACCCCTTCTTCGAGCAGTACGATCGCCTGCTGGATATCCTGCGGGAGTACGACATCACGATCTCCCTGGGCGACGGCTTCCGCCCCGGCTGCCTCGCGGACGCGACCGACCGGGCGCAGATCCACGAGCTGAGCATCCTGGGCGAGCTCACCGACCGGGCGTGGGACCGCGACGTGCAGGTGATGATCGAGGGCCCCGGCCACGTTCCCATGCACCAGATCGCCGCGAACATGGTCCTTCAGAAGCGGCTGTGCCACGGGGCGCCGTTCTACGTCCTGGGCCCCCTGGTCACCGACATCGCCCCGGGGTACGACCACATCACCTCGGCCATCGGCGGCGCGATCGCCGCGTGGAACGGCGCGGACTTCCTGTGCTACGTCACGCCTTCAGAGCACCTGCGGCTGCCGCCGGTGGAGGACGTCCGGGAAGGCGTCATCGCGACGAAGATCGCCGCCCACGCCGCCGACATCGCCCGCGGGATCCCCGGGGCGATGGAACGGGACAACATCATGGCCGACGCCCGCGCGAACTTCGACTGGAAGACGCAGATCGAGGTGTCTCTCGACCCGAAGCGGGCCCGCGAGTGGCGCGGTGGCGACATGCCGAAGGCCGACGAGAACACCTGCACGATGTGCGCGGACCTCTGCGCCGTGAAGAACTCGCAGAAGGCGCTTCGCAAGGTCGGCGCGAAGTAAGGGTCAGACTCCCCGCCTGGGGACAGAAGGTGGGCCGGGCGGCCGCTTTTCGGCCGCCCGGATCTTTTCCCGGAAGGTATCGGCGAAGCGGTCCGGGAACGCCTCCGCAAGCCACTGGCCCGCTGAGATGCAGAAGGGGGCGGCCTTCGACTCCCGCAGCACCTCCGAGTCCTTCGGCAGGAAGATCACGAGCAGGAACACCAGCAGCACCGCCAGCAGCGCGCCCTTCGCCGCCCCCACGACCAGCCCCCCGACCCGGTCCATGAACGACAGCTTCGACGCGCGGATCCTCCCCTCGATGAACGAGCCGACGAGGACGAAGAGCAGCCAGACCGCGAGGAAGACGGCGGCGTACCCGACCACCTTGGAGTACTGGAAGGAAAGGTTCAGCCAGGAAACGGCGGTTTCGTAATACCGGATGCCGGCCAGGTGCCCGGCGACCAGCCCTGCGACGGAGATGACCTGCCGGACCAGCCCGCGAAGGACCCCGAAGACGCCGAACAGGGCGCAAAGCGCTACTACCGCGATGTCGATGGAATTCATGGCGATATTATCCCCGCCGCCCCGGGAATCTTCAAGCGCCGCCTCACGCCGTGACGATCCGCAGCCGGTCGCAGGGGGCGTTTTCCGCTCCGTAGACCAGGACCAGCAGGTCGCCCGCCCTGACCCTGCGCAGGCGGCGGAGCATCCTCACGGCCTTCCTCTTCATGGCTTCGGCCTCCGTCTCCTCCTCGAGGAGCATCGGCTCCACTCCGCGATGGAGCGCCATGCGCGCGGCGGTCTTCCGCGAGGGGGTGAAGGCGACCACCGGCACGGCCGGGCGCGAAGCCGCCAGGATCGCCGCGGAGCGCCCGGACCGGGTGAACACGACCACCGCCCTCGCCGGGAGGGCGACCGCCGCCCTGCATGCGGCGTCCGCGACCGCGCCCGCAGTGCCATAGGGACGCCAGAGCTCGTCCGGGGCGGGCGGCATCCTCCGCTCCGCGCTCTCCACCACCTTCCGCATGGTCTCCACCGCCTTCGCCGGGAATTTCCCCATGGAGGTCTCCCCCGACAGCATCACCGCGTCGGTCCCGTCCCAGACCGCATGGGCCACGTCGGAGACCTCCGCCCTCGTCGGCACGGGGCTGTCCACCATCGACTCGAGCATCTGCGTCGCGGTGATCACGTTGACCCCGGCGGTGAGCGCCGCCGTGATGATCCGCTGCTGGAGATGGGGGACGTCCTCGAGCGAGGTCTCCACCCCGAGGTCGCCCCGCGCGACCATCACGGAATCGGCCGCGGACAGGATCCCGTCGAGGTTCTCCAGAGCCTGCGGCTTCTCCAGCTTGGCGATGACCGGCACGCGCTTCCCCGCCGCCCGAATCGCCCGGACCAGCCCCCGGACGTCCTCGGCCGACCGGACGAAGGAAAGCGCCACGTAGTCGACGCCGAGGCCGAGTCCGAACTTCAGGTCGTCCCGGTCCTTCCTCGTCAAGGAAGGCAGCGATACTTTCCCGTCGGGCAGGTTGACCCCCTGCCGGTCTCCCACCTCCCCCCCCTGCTCGACACGGCACCGCACCTGACGCCCGGAAACCGTTCGGACGGAGAGCCGCACGGCCCCGTCCTTGAGGAGGATCCGGTCCCCGGGACGGACGTCGGCGGGCAGCCCCTCGTAGTCGACGCCGCAGATCGTCTCGTCGCCGCGGACGTGCCCGGTGGTCAGGGTGAAGTCGGCCCCCTTCTTCAGAACGACGCGCCCCTGCCCGAAGCGGCCCAGCCGGATCTTGGGCCCCTGCAGGTCCTGCAGGATCGCCACGTGTCGCCCCTGCCGCCGGGCTTCCTCCCGCACGACCTCGATGGCGCGGGCGTGCGTTTCATGTTTGCCGTGAGAGAAATTGAACCGCGCGACGGACATCCCGTGCCGGATCAGCTCCGCGACGACGGGCGGCGAATCGGACGCGGGGCCGATCGTGCACACGATCTTGGTGGCGGGCAGCTTCATGGGGTCTCCTCAACCACAGAACCGGGACGTTGATGAGTTCTTCGCCAGAACCGGGACACACATGAGCCGGATTGCCATGATTATACGTCTTTACGCCCGGCCGCATCCGTTTGAACCGTCGAGGAAAACAATGTATAAAGTAGGTTCGTATTTTCGCCGGAGTGGTGGAACTGGCAGACGCGCGGGACTCAAAATCCCGTGGCCGCAAGGCCGTGAGGGTTCGACCCCCTCCTCCGGCACCA
>CAZTFC010000008.1:0-68129 GCA_964612075.1 uncultured bacterium | reverse complement strand
CGGACGACGTCCAGAACGTCTGGGCGAACTTCGACATCTCCGACGAGGCGATGGAGGCGTTCGGCTGAGCGGAACGGTGACCGGGCGGTTCCCACGGAGGCATCTCCCGGATCGCTCGGGAGCATACCCCCTCCCGGCGACGCCTCGGCGCCCTCCTTGGCACCTTCGGCTGCCATTCCGCTCGCTCCCGACCTCCTTGTCTCCACTCGCTCCATAGGCCGCCGTCCGGGGGCATGCTCCCTCGCTGACCGGGAGACGCCTCGGGGGGGCCGTCGGCACCGTTTGCCCGCCCCGGTTCTTCGAAACGGGAATCGACGATGCTCCGAGGGACATATCTCCTCGCATGGAGGGCGGCCGCCTGTTCGGAGGGGATGCTTCCCCTTCGCTCCCGGCTCGCCGGCCCTCCATGGCCGCTTCGCCTGCGCTGTTCCTCGCTTCGCCCTCCTGGCTGCGCTTCGGAACAGACGCCCGCTCAGGGGAACATCCCCTCCTCACATGGGAGCCCGCCGGTCCCGTAGGCCGATATAGGGAGGACATTGTCTTGCCTTGCGGATGCCCGTGGCGCGGGAAAGCAGCCGCATTCCGGCCGATCCGAAGGCCAGCTGACGGGAAGGTCCGCCGCGCCGTGGCCACCCGTCCGGGTCAGCGGCCTTCCGCGCGGAGCTTTTCCGACAGGGCGGCCGCGCTCTCGAAGATCCCGCCTTCCTGCAGAACCCTGTACAGCTCGTGGTGCAGCTTCGCCAGCTCCCTGTACCGCGCGTGCGCGTCGGGGTACGGCTCATACCGGGAAACGACCTGCACGACCTTTTCCACGGCCTTCTCCAGGGTCGGGTGCCACTCCAGCGCCGGGGCCGCCAGGAGGGCGGCGCCCAGCCCCGTGGCTTCCGCGAAGTTGGTCGTGACGACCCGCGTCCCGTAGACGTCGGCCTGGACCTGGTTGAAGAAGGGCGACTTGGTCGCCCCGCCGGCGATCCGGATCTCCCGGGCCTTCCCCCCGATCTCCTCCATGATGGCGATGTTCTTGCCGACCTCGATCGCGATCCCTTCCAGGAGCGCGCGGACGACCTCCGCGCGGGTCGTGCCCAGCGACAGGTTGAAAAGGACGCCCTTGGAGATCGGGTTCCAGTACGGGGCCAGACTCCCGGTGAAATGCGGGATCCACATCACCCCGGAGGCGCCGACCGGGGCGGTGGAGGCCTGCTCGTTGAGGAGGTCGTAGGGGTCCAGCCCGCGCTCGCGGGCCGTCTCCACCTCCTTGGTGCTCATCTGGTCGCGGAACCAGCGGTAGACGCTCCCGGTGGTGTACATGCCCGCTTCCTGGAGCCATTTGCCCGGGACCGCGGAGACGGTGCAGAGGACCCGCTCCCGGGGGTCGAGCACCGGCTCGTCCAGCGGGGAGAGGACGAAGGAGCCGGTGCCGGTGTTGGCCATGAAGGTGCCGGCGGACACGATACCCATGCCCACCGCCGCGGCCTGCTGGTCGCCCGCGCCTGCGAACACGGGCGTCCCCTCGGGGATCGAGGTCAGCCGGGCGGCCTCCGCGGACACCGCCCCCACGCGCTCGCCGGAAGGGACGGCCCGGCAGAATTTCGACGCGTCCACGCCCACGGCACCCAGGATGTCCTCGTCCCAGCGGCGCCTCAGGTTGTACGCCATGGTGCGGGACGCGTGCGACTGGTCGGTGACGAAACGCTCCGTCAGTCGGTGCAGGATGAAATCGTGGACCAGGAGGAACTTGTGCGTCGCCTCGAAGGTCCCGGGCTCGTGCTCCTTGATCCAGAGGATCTTCGGCAGCGAGAAATACGGGTTGATCTTGAGCCCCGTCCGCTGGTAGATCTCCGCGGCCCCGACGGTCTCCCGGATCTTTTGGCACTGCGGCATGCTGCGGTTGTCCTGCCAGAGGATCGCGGGCCGCAGGGCCCTGCCGTTCTTGTCCACCGGGATGACGGTCGCGCGCTGGCTGGTGACGATGACCGCGGCCACCCCGGAGCCGGAGGGCTTCGCCTCCATGGCCTCCTTCGACACCTCCGTCACGGCCCGCCACCAGACGTCCGGGTCCTGCTCCACGAGGAACGGCCCGGGGTAGCTGTTCCGGTATTCCCGGGCGGACGACGCGACCATCCGGAACCCGCGGTCGAACATCAGGCTCCGCGCGCTCGTCGTCCCCACGTCGATCACAAGGATGATATCGTCGGCCATGGCGATCCCCTCAAGCCTTCCCGGCGCTGCCGAGGAACTCGATGTACCGCTTCACCACCCCGACCATCGCGTCGCGCGCCTCGACCATCAGCTCCTCGAGCCGCGTGTTCTCGTTCCCCTTGGCCGAAAGGAACGCCCGGACCGCGTTCACCCCCGCGATCGACATCTCGGTGTTGATGTTCAGCTTCGCCACCCCGAGCCCGATCGCCTTCCGGATGAGATCCTCGGGAACGCCGGAGCCGCCGTGCAGGACGAGGGGCGCGTGGACGTCCATGGCGATCCGGGCGAGCCGTTCCAGGTCGAGCGTCGGCTTCCCCTTGTAGAGGCCGTGCACGGTCCCCACGGAGACCGCGAGTGCGTCCACGCCGGTCCGCTTCATGAATTCCACGGCCTCGGCCGGGTCCGTGAACAGGTCCTCCGCGGCGACCCCGGTGCGGGTGATGCGCCCCAGCTCCGCCTCGACGGACACGCCCTTCGGGCGGGCGAGGGCCACCGCCCTGTTCGTCACGGCGATGTTCTCCTCGAGGGGGTTCTTCGAACCGTCGATCATGACGGAGGTGAAGCCCGCCGCGATCGCCCGCTCGATCGACTCGAGCCGGTTGGCGTGGTCCAGGTGCAAAACGACCGGGACGGGGGAGTCCTGCGCCATCGTCTTCACGACGGCGGATACCGCCCGGATCGGGAAGTTCTTCAGGTACCGCTCGCCGAACGCGATGATCACGGGGGAGTTCAGCTCCGCGGCGCCGGCCAGGACGGCGTCGACGGTTTCCAGGTTGTAGACGTTGAACGCGCCGACCGCGTAGCCGCCGCGGCGCGCCTTGACGAGGACGGACGGCAGGTCCACGATCATGACGATTTCCTCCCGGAGAGGA
Source organism: uncultured bacterium (assembly GCA_964612075.1). Taxonomy (GTDB): domain Bacteria; phylum Desulfobacterota; class Deferrimicrobia; order Deferrimicrobiales; family Deferrimicrobiaceae; genus UBA2219. The sequence goes on along the minus strand of CAZTFC010000008.1, from coordinate 65,058 downwards.
TCCCGGACAGCCACGCCTTGACCTTCGGGTGGTCGAGGACTTCCGGGTTGATTACGAACTGCGGCTTCCCGCCGGTCAGCAGCTGGTTGATGTCCCGCACGAGCAGGTAGGGGGAGTTGGTCAGCGCGTCCGCCGTCGTCCCGGCGATGTGGGGCGTGAGCGTGACGTTGGGAAGGGCCAGCCAGCGGCTCCCTTTCTGCAGCGGTTCCGAGGCGTGGACGTCCAGGGCGGCGCCGCCGATCCGCTTCTCCTTCAGCGCTTCGTAGAGGGCGTCCTCGTCGACCAGGCCGGCCCGGGCGGTGTTGATCAGGATGGCCGTGGGCTTCATCAGGTCCAGGACCTTCTTGCCGACCAGCCCCCTGGTGGCGTCCGTCAGGCGGGCGTGGAGGGAGACGAAGTCGGACTGCCGGAAAAGGTCCTCTAGGGACGCCTTCGTCGCGTTGTGCTCGCGCAGCGCCTCGTCCGATACGAACGGGTCGTAGACCAGGAGCTTCAGCTTGAAGCCGGAAAGCTTCTCCGCGACGAGCCGGCCGATGTAGCCGAAGCCGACCAGACCCAGGGTCTTGCCCGTGATCTCCGGCGTGAAGTCGGAATTGCTGAACTTCTTCTGCCAGCTCTCGTTCATGAGGGCGTTGTGCGAGCGGGCGATGTTTCGGGCCTCGGCGAACAGCATGCCGACGGCGAAGTCCGATACCGCGTGGGCGTTGCGCCCCATCACGTTGTGCATCACGATCCCGCGCTCGGTGGCGGCCTTGACGTCGAGGTTCTCCTGCCCGGCCCGGGCGGCGCCCACGAGCCGCAGCGACGGCAGCGCGTCCATGGCGCCCGCGGACACCGGCGCGAACAGCGTCAGCAGCATCTCCGTGCCCTTGTCGGCGGATAGGATCTCGGGGAGCACGGGCTCGGCCGCCGGACCCTGCTTTTCGATGACTAGACGGCGGTTCTGCAGGTTCACCGGGTCGGTTTCCCAGTCCTTCGCGGCGACCTCCCTGTCCGCGACCGCGAGCTCGCCGCATGCCTTGACGAATCCGGCGTTCGGGATCATCGCATCGCCCAAAACGAGTATTTTCATGGCGGGTCTCTCCTGTCGGCTCTTATGTTCGGGCGGGGACCGGGTCCGGGAAGAGGCCCGGACCCCGGTCCGTCCGCCGCGCGGTTGTCAGTGCAGCCCCGGGAGCGCTCCCGAGAACAGGCTGAGGATGAGAACGACGATGAAGGCGGTCACTCCGGTGATCGTCCCGCCGAGCGTCCAGCTCCGGATCGTGTCCGCTTCGTTGATGCCCCCGTACCGGGAGACGACCCAGAAGCCGGAGTCGTTGGGGAGCGACAGTCCGATGCCGCCGGCGCAGATCGCCAGGCCGATCAGGACGGGGGAGGCGCCCATCGTCGCGGCCACGGGGCCGAGTATCGCGGAGGTGGTGATGAGCGCAACCGTCGTGGAGCCCTGGGCGGCGCGCAGGATCTGGCTCAGGATGAACCCGAGGACGATCGGGGAAACGTTCCAACCCTTCAGCGTCTCGACGATGTACTTGCCGATCCCCGAGTCGTTGATGATCTGGCCGAACGCCCCGCCCGCCCCGGTAATGAGAAGGATGAGGCCGGCGGACTCCGCCGCCGAGGTGATCAGCTCGTTCACCGGCTTCTTGAAGTAGGGCTTCAAGGTGATCATGGCGACCACGACTCCGATCAGGACGGCGATGTTCTTGTCGCCGAAGAAGCCGAAGATGGAAGCCGCCAAGGTGTCTTTCGGGAGGGCGAGGGCCATGATGCTGCCGATGAGGATCATGAGGATGGGAAGGAGCAGGACGAAGAGGGCGAGCGAAACGGACGGCTTGCTTACTGCGGCCCCGGCCGCCTCCGCGTGGATCGGTTCGCTGACGTCCGGACGGTACTTGCCCAAGATCCTGCCGTAGATCCAGCCGCCGACGAGCGAGGCCGGAAGCGACATGATGATTGCGTACATGAGGAAGATCCCCATGTCCACGTTCATGTTCCCGGCTACGGCGACGGGCCCGGGGGTCGGGATGACCGTCGCGTGAGTGGCGATCAGCCCCATCGCCAGCGCGGTCAGCATGGTGATGTAGGGCGTATTCGTCGACCTGGAGAGCTGGCGGTTCAACGGGGTGAGGATGACGAACGCGGCGTCGAAGAACACAGGGATCGACGTCAGGTAGCCGGTCAGGTTCACCGCCAGGGGCGAGTTCTTCTTCCCGACGGTATTGACCATGCTGTCGGCGATCTGGTCCGTGGCGTAAGCCTCGGCCAGCAATTTGCCGAGGATGATTCCGAGGCCGATGATGATGCCGACGCCCTTCATGGTGTTGCCGAAGCCGGTCACGATCTTGCCCGTGATGTCCTTCATCGGCATCAGAACCATGAAGGCGGTGGCGATCGCCGCCAGGAGGAGGGCGAGGAACGGGTTGAGCTTGAGCTTGAGGATCGCGAAGAGCAGGATCGCGATGGCGATCACGAAGACGACGAAGAGCATCGGGCCTGAAACCATGTGGGCTCCTCCTTGGAACGGTTGCGAGAAATGTTGACTGCCGATATCCCCGGGGCCGATCCGTCCGGATATGCCGGCCTTCCCGCCCGCAGCACCTCCTTTCGTGCGGAAGCTTCCTTCCGGAATCGTGAATCGAAAACGCCGCCGCCGGCGGCCCTAACGCTTCCTTTCCGCAACGGCCAGTCGGGAGCGGTTGATCCGCTTCACCCCTTCCGGCCCCATCGAAAGGACCATGGACACGTACAGCATGTCGACGATCACGAGCTGGAGGATCCGCGAGACGAGCGCGTCGGACCGGAACATGGTTTCGTTGGAGGAGCTCAAGAAAACGACGTCCGCGTGGTCCGTGAGGGTAGACCCGCGGTAGCTGGTGAACGCGACGACCTTTGCGCCGTTTTTCCTCGCGAGCCGCAGGCAGTCGATCAGGTCGCGGCTCTCGCCCGAGTGGGAGACCGCGAACAGGAGGTCCTTTTCCCCCGCGTGGCTCGCGATGATGCTCATGAGGTGGGTGTCGGAGGAGGCGTGGGCGGGAAGCCCCAGCCGCAGGAACTTGTGGTAGGCGTCGAAGGCGATGAAGGAGGAGGCGCCCAGCCCCGTGAAGAAGATCCGCGAGGCCGATTTCATCAGGGAGACGGCCTTCGACACGTCCTCCGGGCGGACGAGCTGGCGCAGGTCCTCGACGGAACGCGCCGTCGAGGAGATCACCTTCGTCATGACCGATTCGACCGAATCGTCCCGCTCGATCTCGCTGTAGACGGATTCCATCCGCTGCTGGGAGATCTCCTGCGCGATCTTGACCCGGAACACCTGGTAGGAGTCGAAGTCGAGCTTGCGGAGGAAACGCATGACCGTGGTCTCGCTCGTGCCGCACTTCGCCGCAAGGGCGCCGATGGGAAGCAGGATCACCTCCTGCGCGTTGCCCAGGATATAATCCGCGATGACCTTCTGCACGGTGGAGAGGGTGTGGTGTTTCGTCCTGATGGAAGAGAGGACCCCGGCTCGCATGCGCTTTCCGGCTCCCTTTCGTTCCGGGCTTTGGGGCGGCGTAGTAAAACAACCATGACGCCAATGGTGCAGTAGTAAAATGACTATGCTATTATCGTTAATGTCGTGTCAATCGCTTTTTTGCGGGTGAGGGGATGGGCGGAGCCCGAAGGATCATCGGGGTCGACCCGGGTTCGGTGAGGACCGGGTACGGCATCGTCGACCTCAAGGGAAACGTCGTGACGGCCGTGGCGTGGGGCGTAATCCGCCTCGACGAAGGGGATTCCTTCCCCGACCGCCTCCTGAAGATCCACTCGGAACTTTCCCGCATGATCCTCCTCCACAAGCCGGCCGAGGCCGCGGTCGAGAAGGTGTTCCTGGCGAAGAACGCCATGTCGGCCCTGAAGCTCGGTCAGGCCCGCGGGGCCGCGATCGTCACCTGCCGCGCCCACGGCCTTTCCGTCTTCGAATACAGCGCGAAGGAGATCAAGCTGGCCGCGACGGGCTATGGCGCCGCCCCCAAGGAGCAGGTGGCCGGCATGGTCGCGCGCCTGCTGGGGCTGCACGGCCCCGTCCCCCCCGACGCCTCCGACGCGCTCGCGATGGCGTTCTGCCGCGCCGTGACCCGGGAATATCCCGAAAAACCTGGTTGAAATGCCGCGAGCCAACGGAAATCGCGCCGCGGGCAGAAATGGTATGATGTCTCCGCGATGATCGACCACCTGAAAGGGCGCCTCGCGGGAAACGGCAAGGATTTCGTCGTGGTGGAGTGCGCCGGGATCGGTTTCCGGGCCTACGTTTCCGCCGCCACGAGGAAGGAGCTTCCCCCCGAAGGGGAAGGCTGCTTCCTGCGGACCTACCTCCATTTCCGCGAGGGCGGCGGCGACCTGTTCGGCTTCTCCACGGAAACGGAGCGGGAGATCTTCCTGGCGACGATCGGCGTGAGCGGCGTCGGGCCGAAATCCGCGATCGCGGTCCTCTCGGTGCTGGGCGTCGACGGCGTGCTCTCGGGCTGCGCGCGTGGGGACGCGGCGGCGTTCACCCGCGTGCCGGGCATCGGGAAGAAGCTGGCGCAGCGGATCGCCCTGGAACTGCCGGACCGGCTGAAGAAGGTGTCGATCGAGTTCACGCCGGAGGAAGCCGCGGCGGCGGCCGCGGCCGGGGGGCCGGAAAGCGAGGCGTGCGTGGCGCTGGAGGCCCTCGGGTTCTCCCGGGGGGAATCGCAGTCCGCGGTCGCGGCGGCGCGGCGCGAGAAGGGCGCCGAGGCGGCGGCGGACGCGCTGCTGCGGGAGGCGCTGCGGCGCCTTTCCGGGAGCCGGAGATGAGCCGGCCGGGCAGGCCGGCCTCGAGGGGGGAGAGTGGACGGCAGGATCCTTGACCCGGGCGAGGGCGGGACGGAAAGCCCGGCCGACGCGTCGCTTCGCCCGAAGCGGCTGTCCGAGTTCATCGGCCAGAAGGTTGTCGTCTCGAACCTGGAGACGTACATCGCCGCGGCGAAGGGGCGGGGCGAGCCGCTCGACCACGTCCTGCTGTCGGGGCCTCCCGGGCTCGGGAAGACCACGCTCGCGCACATCATCGCCAACGAGATGGGCGTCGGGATCCGCACGACGTCCGGGCCCGCGATCGAGAGGAAAGGGGACATCGCCGCCATCCTCACGGCGCTGGAGCCGGGCGACGTGCTCTTCATCGACGAGATCCACCGCCTGAGCCGCGTCGTCGAGGAGCTCCTCTATTCCGCGATGGAAGACTTCGCGCTCGACATCATCCTCGGGCAGGGGCCGTCGGCCAAGTCGATCCGCCTGCAGCTTCCGAGGTTCACGCTCGTGGGCGCCACGACGCGGACGGGGCTGCTCACCTCGCCGCTGCGCGACCGCTTCGGCGTACCGTTCCGCCTCGAGTACTACGGCCAGGAGGAGCTGGAGGACGTGGTCCGCCGCTCCGCGTCGGCGCTGTCCATCCGGATCGACGCGGCGGGTGGGAAGGAGATCGCGAGGCGATCGCGTGGCACGCCGCGCATCGCCAACCGGCTGCTGCGGCGGGTGCGCGACTTCGCGCAGGTCGACGGCGACGGCGTCATCACCCGCGAGATCGCCGACCGGGCGCTGCTCCGGATGGAGGTGGACCGGAAAGGGCTCGACGTGATGGACCGGAAGATCCTGGCGGTGATCCTGGAGAAGTTCCAGGGCGGCCCGGTGGGCGTGGAGACGATCTCCGCGTCGGTGAGCGAGGAACGGGACACGATCGAGGACGTCTATGAGCCGTTCCTCATCCAGCAGGGCTTCCTGAAGCGGACGCCGAGGGGGCGTGTCGCCACCCCGGCGGCGTGGAAGCACATGGGGATGGAGCCGCCGAAGACCGCCGTGCAGGACGGGCTGTTCGGGGACCCGTGAGCCCGTGTTCGCCTCCTTCGGAAAGACGCTGGTCGCGGCGGGGCTGCTGATCGCGGCCGTGGGCGCGCTCCTGCTCCTGTCGGACAAGCTCGGGTGGATCGGGCGCCTTCCCGGCGACTTCACATTCCGCAAGGGGAGCTTCACGTTTTACTTCCCCCTGGCGACGTCCCTCATCGTCAGCGTCCTGCTCTCGCTCCTTTTCCTGCTGTTCCGGAAATGACCGGCGGGTATAATGTGCCGGGGGGTGGAAGTGCGCGTACTGCTGGCGTTTTTCACGTTATCTTTCCTGGCGCTCCCGGCCGCGCGGGCGGACGGGGCCGCAGCTCCCCCTTCGGTCACCCACGTGGGGGGGACCATCCGGGGGAACGAGGCCCGCATACGGTTCCGGCTGGAGAACGCCTTTTCCCCGGAAATGGTCGAGGCGTTGAAGAGCGGGATCGAGATCTCCTTCCGGATCCGGGTCGAGGTCGAGCGGGTCCACAGCAACTGGTTCGACGTGACGGTAGGCGAGGTGAAGGAAACGCAATCCATCCGGTACGACGTCCTGTCGCGGGTCTATAACCTGCGCCACCGCGGCGGAGTCGAGGTCCTGCCCGACATCCGGGAGGCGCTCGGGCGGATGTCCCGGTTCGAGGTGACGGTCCCCGTCACGGGGGACGTGGCGAGGGGGAAGGCCTACAGGGCGGGCGTCCGAGTCCGGCTCGACCGGGCGGGGCTGTCCGACCCGCTGCGGTCCATCGTCTTCTTCTCCTCGGTGTGGGATGTCGAGACCGAATGGGCCCACGGCCCGGTCCAGGCACCGTGAGCCCTTTGAGCGACGAAACCCGGGTGCCGACCCCGGACGAGGAGCGGGCCAAGCGGCGCAGGGAGCGCTGGGCGATCGGGATCGTCGCGTTCCTCGTCGCCGCGCTGACGCTGATCCAGGCCTACCTGGTCGCCTCCGGCGACACGGTGGCGTTCTCCGGAAACATCGTCGTCTTCGCGCTGATCAACCTGAACGTCATCCTGGTCGTCCTGCTGATCTTCCTCGTCACACGGAACCTGTTCAAGATCCTGCTGGACCGCCGCAGGAACATCCTCGGGTCGAAGATCCGCTCCCGCCTCGTCATCATCTTCATCTGCTTCTCCCTGATCCCGACGGCGCTCCTGTTCGTCGCGGCGACGAACATCACGACGAAGAGCATCAAGTCGTGGATCGGCGCGCGGGTGGGGCAGGCGCTCAACGGGGCGCTGGAGATCGCGCGGGAGAAGCTCGAGCGCGACGCGGCGTCGATGCTCCCGGCGGCGGTGAAGGCGGCGGGACTCCTGCCGCCGGCGACGGGCGCCGGGGACGCCGGCGATGCGTTGCGCTCCGCCGGGTCCGGGCTGGACAACGGCGTCGCCCTTCTGCTGGTCCGCGACGGGAAGGCGGTCGCCGCCGCCGGGCCCCCGCTCCGCGACCTGGAGGAGGAGGTGCTGCTCCGGCTCAGGAAGCCGCGCAAGGGGGCGGGCGTCGGCGGGACCTTCATCGGGGACCGGTTCGCGGCCGCCTGGGCCCCCGCGCCCGGCGGCGGTGCGGTCGCCGCGGTGAAGGCGCTTCCACGCCAAGAGGCGCACCGGGTCCGCAGCATCAAGGACGCCTACGCCGGCTACCACCAGGTCCGGATCCTCGACGACCCGATCCGCGCGAGCTATGTGGGGATCCTCGTCCTCATCACGCTGCTCATCGTGTTCGCCGCGAGCTGGATGGGGATCTACCTCGCGCGCCGGATCACCGTGCCGGTGCAGCTCCTGGCGGAGGGGACGGACCGGATCGCCCGGGGCGAGCTCGGCGTCTCCATCGACTACCGGTCCGACGACGAGTTCGGGACGCTCGTCTCCTCCTTCAACCGGATGACCGCCGACCTCCAGGCGATGAAAGGGAACCTGGAGCAGGCGAACGCCTCTGTGAGCCAGGCGTACGAGGAGCTCCGCAAGAGGACGCAGTTCATCGAGACGATCGTCGACAACATCACCACCGGCATCGTCGTCATCGACCGCCACGCCCGCATCTGGATGATCAACAAGGTGGCCGGGCGTCTCCTCGGCGTCTCCACGGAAGGCGCGGTGGGCCGCCTGTACCGCGACGTATTCCGGGAGGATCATTACGAGCCGGTCCGCGGGCTGTTCCGCGAGGCGGGCGCCGTCGAGGGGCGGCTGGTCGAGCGCCAGGTGGAGCTGCCCATCGGGGGGAAGACGGTCGCGCTGGGGGTGAGCCTGGTCTCGCTGAAGGACGAGAAGGACGAGTACATGGGGCTTGTCATCGCCTTCGACGACCTGACCCAGGCGATGCGGCTTCAGCGGGTGCTCGCGTGGAGGGAGGTCGCCCGGCGGATCGCCCACGACATCAAGAACCCGTTGACCCCCATCCAGCTCTCGGCCGAGCGGATGAAGCGGAAATATTCCGAGGCGCACGCTGGGGACCCCGTGTTCGCGGAGCTGACCCAGGCGATCCTCTCCGAGGTGGCCACGCTCAAGCGGCTGGTGGACGAGTTCACCCGGTTCGCCCGGATGCCCGCGCCGCAGCTCGCGAAAGGCGATCTCGCCGAGGAGGTTCGCCAGTTCGTGGAGATGTACCGGACGTCGAACCCGGCCATCCGGTGGGGGTTCCACACGGGAGAGCTTCCCCCCGCCTGGTTCGACGCGGACCAGATCCGGCGCGCGCTCACCAACCTCTTCGAGAACGCCGTCGCCGCCCTCGGCGGGGAGGGGAGCGTGGAGGTCGGCTGCGGGTACGACGCCGCGAAGGGGACGGTGCGGATCACCGTGGCGGACGACGGCCCCGGAATCCCCGCGGAGGACAAGGAGCGCATCTTCGAGCCGTACTTCTCCCGGCGCGAGGGAGGCACCGGCCTGGGGCTGGCCATCGTCAGCGCGATCGCGACCGACCACGGCGGGGCCGTCCGCGTGTGGGACAACGAGCCGCGCGGCTCGGTCTTCGAGCTCGAATTCCCCGCCAAGCGGCGCCTGCAGTGATGCCCGGCGAGCCGGGCCCGCGGTGCTTCGGGAAGTACCGCGTATTGCGCGGGATCGCCTCGGGCGGGATGTCGGAAGTGTACCTGTGCCTCCTGCCGGGGGAGGAGGGGTTCCGGAAGCGGGTAGCGGTGAAAGCGGTGCGCCCGGAACGCGCCGGAGACCAGCGGTTCCGCGAGCTCTTCGTCCGCGAGGCGCGCCTGGCCGCCTCGCTTTCCCACCCCAACCTGATCCAGGTGTTCGACTTCGGGAAAGAGGGGGACGCCTGCTTCCTCGCGATGGAATACGTGGAAGGGTGGTCGCTTGCGCAGGCGGCGGCGCAGGGGCGGCGGCTCGGCCTTCCTGTTCCCCCCGGCGTCTGGCGTCATTGGATCGAAGGGATCGTCTCGGGCCTTTCCTACCTCCACGGCAAGGGAATCATCCACCGGGACGTCTCTCCCGGAAACGTCCTGCTCGGGCGCACGGGCGCCGTGAAGCTGGCCGATTTCGGGGTGTCGCGCGCCGCCTCCGTGGCGGACGACCCGGGCGACCCGCGCGCGGGGAAGGCCGCCTACTTTTCCCCCGAGAGGGCCCGGGGGGAGCCGGCGTCGCCTTCCTCGGACCTGTATGCCGCCTCGTCGATCGCCGCCGAGCTGCTCCTGGGGCGCCGGCTGTTCGAGGGGAGCGGCACGGAAGATCTGCTCGCGCGCGTCCGCGAATTCGAACCCGCCTCCCTCTCGTTCCCTCCGGGGACGCCGGAAAGCGCCGCCGGGATCGTCCGGAAAGGGCTCGCCGCCGACCCCGCGAGCCGGTTCGCGTCCGCGGCCGATTTCCTGGCGGCGCTGGCCGCGGACGGCCCCCGGGCGGCCGCCCCGGCGGAGCTGTCGTCGTTCTGGAGCGCCCTGTTCCCCGATGAGGAAGAGGAGGCCACCGCGCCGTCGCTCGCCATGGACCGCGCCCCCGCGCCCTCGACGGTGCGGGAGCCGACCCCACGGTACGGGAAGCGGGACTGGAAGCGCAACTTCGCCGCGGGTGCGGCCATACTGGCCGCGCTTGCCGCCTCCGGCGTTTTCCTTTGGACGGGGAGGGGCGCCCGGGAATCGAGGGTCGCCGCGCCTCCCGCCGCTCCTTCCGCCGCCTCTTCCGCCATGACGGCGCCGCAGCCGTACCCTGCCGAGGTGCCGCCCGGCCCGCCGGCCGCGCCTCCTCCCGCGGCGTCGGTCCAGCGGTTCGTCCGGGTCGAAACGGACCCCCCCGGCGCGGAAATCCTCCTTTCGGACGGCGCGTCGCTCGGCCGCACGCCCGCCATGATCGACATGCTCTCCGTCGGCGGCAGGGGGATCGTCCTGTCGCGCGACGGCTACGAAAGCAGGCGCGTGCCGTCGAGCGTCCTCATGAAGGTCGACGCCGTCCGCACGGAGCTCGAGCAGCTCTTCGGCACGGTGGAAGCGATCCAGGCGATCCCGTGGGCGAAGGTGTATGACGGCCAGCGCTTCCTGGGAGACACCCCGTTGACCGACGTTCGGCTGCCGGCGGGGGAGCGCCGCCTTCGCTTCGTGAACGAGCCGCTTGGCGTCGACAAGTCGCAGACGGTCACCGTGCGACCCGGGAAGAACCCGAAGGTGATCGTGCGGATGACGGGCGGAGGGCCGTAGCGGGACGGCGGAGCTTCATCTGCCGGGCGACGCTCTTGTAGTAGGAGATTCCGCGTTGTTCCTTCCGTGCCTTGGCGATCCTTAAAGAAAGCAGCACCTTGTCGCTCCTAGGACCCGGATTTTCCCCGGGGAAGCAGATCGATGGGGCGGGGAAAAGGAAAGCGACGAGAAGAAGCGAAAAGAGCGATTTCCTCGCGTTCATTGGTCCGATCACCTCGGGAAATAGTTGAACAGGCCGAGGATCACCGGCGACAGGATGATGAGGAACACGGCCGGGAATATGAACAGGATGAGGGGGAAAAGCAGCTTCACCGCGGCCTGCTGTGCGATCGTCTCCGCGCGATGGTCCTGGCTTTCGAGCATCTTCCCGGAGATGCCGCGGAGGCTCCTGGAAAGCCCGATACCGAGCCGTTCCCCCTGGAAGACATGGTTCAGGAAGAGCCGATAATCCTCCGACGGGACGCGTTGCCGTGAGAGTTCGATCGACTCCCCGCGAGACATGCCCAGGGAGCGCGCGCGGACCATTTCCGCCAGCTCCCTGGACAAAGGCCCCGGCGGTATGGAGAAGGCCGTCTCCTGCAGGGCGGAGGAGGTTCCCATGCCCGATTCGAGCAGAAGGGAGAGAAGGAAGCAGGCGACGGGAAGCTCCCTTTCCAGTGACCGAAGCGCTTCCCGGGACGCGCCCAGAAAGGCGATCCATGTGAGGCAGCCGCCAAGGGCGACCGCGGCGGGAACGGTGCGGGCGAAGCCAGCGGCAGTGTGGTCGGCGCACAACCCCGCGAGCAGTGTGAGGAGGGCCGTGGCTTCCCCCATGGCCCATGGGCGCACGGGGTCGACCAGGCACGCTCCCGGCATGCGAATGATTTTTTTATCGATCAACCGGCCCATGAGGCGGGAGTGGAACGCCCGGTACGCTTCCGGCAGGCATCGCCGCGGGAACGACTTCATGCTTCGCCGGACCGAGGACGCGACGAGGATTCCTCCGAGGAGGATCGGAAGTCCGATCCGGGCGAGGTCGTAGAAGTTCACGGCCGAACCGAGAGGATTTTCCGGATGGTCAACCAGCCCATGGTCTGCAGGACGAGGGCGACCAGCAGGATGGCTTTCCCCTGGGGGGTCCCCACGAGTTCGGGGAAGAACCCCGGGTCGATCCTAGAAAGGACCGCAGCGAAGGAGGGGGGGAGCAGCGTCAGGACCACCGCCTGCAGGCGGGCCTGTGCGGTCATGCTGTGGAGTTTTTCCTTCGTGCGGTTTTTCCGTCGAAGGATGTCCCGGATCTGCTCCAGGAGGTCGACGACGTTTCCTCCCCCGGACAGGGCCGCCCGAAGCGGCCTTACGAGTAGAGAAACGTCCTCCGAGGGCATCCGATCTTCGAAAAGCAGGAACGTCTCGGCGAGGGAGGTTCCGAGACGGTGCTTCTGCAGCAGCCAGGCAATCTCCTCGCGGATACCCGAAGGCAACAGGGGGACGGTTTCCATCAGCGATTCGGGGAAGCTGTGCCCGGCTTTCAGGTGCCCCACGACAAGATCGAGCATGGAAGGTATCTGGGAAAGGATCCTTTTTCGCCGGCGTGAACGGTACCACCGGATGAGCGTGCCGGCAAACAGGATGGGGGCGAAACCGGAAACGGCGGCGGCCGCGATCGATTTCGATGCCGACAGGACGAGGCAGGCGCACAGGAAACCGGAGGCGAGCAGCCCCGCCGCGATCCGGGAGGCGGGGAGGAGGATGAATTCCTCACGGAGCCGGTCCGAATGGCGGTCGGACGCGCGCGCGAATCGCCGGGAGACGGAGGGAAGGACGGCCCGGTACACGCCCCGCAGGGCCAATCCGGTCCCCAGGCAGAACAGCGAAGTTTCCAACGAGGTCAATCCCACGAGCGGCGCCCTTCCTGTTCGAACCGTGAAGGTACGCCGGTGCGTACGAGGCGTCCGTCCTTGCCGGCCTCGCCTTCGGCCTTGCCCCACCGGAATATCTCCTGGGTAAGGATCTGGCATTCGTTCATGCCGGACACCTCTGTGATCGACGTGACCGCGCGTTTTCCCCCCCGGATCCGGCTCGTGTGGAGGACGAGGTTGATGGCCGACGCGATCTGCTCCCGGATCGCCCGGACCGGGAGCTCCATGCCGGAGAGGAGGACCATGGTTTCCAGGCGGCGAAGCATGTCGCGGGGGGTATTGGCGTGACCGGTCGTGATGGAGCCGTCGTGCCCCGTGTTCATCGCCTGGAGCATGTCGAGCGCCTCTCCGCCGCGGCACTCGCCGACGATGATGCGATCCGGGCGCATCCTCAGGGAGTTGCGCACGAGGTCGCGTATGGTGACGACTCCGCCCCCTTCGATGTTGGGGGGGCGGGATTCCAGCCGGACGACGTGCGGTTTCTGGAGACGGAGCTCGGCCGAGTCCTCGATGGTGACGATCCGCTCCTCTTCCGGGATGCAGCCCGAGAGGGCGTTCAGGAGGGTTGTCTTCCCCGAGCCGGTCCCGCCCGAAACGATGATGTTCCAGCGCTGACGGACCGCGTTCTCAAGGTATTTGCGGGATTCCCGCGTCAGGGAGCCGATCTCGACGAGTTCCTCCAGGGAAAACGATTCGCGGCGGAATTTACGGATCGTCAGGCAGGCGCCGGTGAGGGAGACCGGCGGGATGATCGCGTTGATGCGGGAGCCGTCCGGCAGGCGTGCGTCGACATAAGGCGAGGATTCGTCGAGACGGCGGTTCACCCTGGACACCATCCGGTCGATGGTCACCCGGAGCGATTCCTCGGACAGGAACCTTCCTCCGTGCGGAACCAGCTTCCCTTCCCTTTCCACGTAGATCGAATCGCTGCCGTTGACCATGACCTCGGAGATCGACGGGTCGCCGAGCAGGGGAGTGATCGGGCCGTAGGAAAAGATCTCGTCCAGGATCTCCTTCCGGAGGGCATCCCGCTCCCCGGGGGCGATCGGGACGGCGGACATCTCCGCCTGCAGGATCTCCTCAGCCCGGCGTCGGCAACGTTCGATGTCCTCGCCGAAGGCAAGCCCCGTCTTGCGCGCATCCAGCCGGGACAGGACGAATTGATGCAACCTTCTGCGGATGTTCGTGTCCATATTTTTCCCCCTCAATCTAGCAGCCTGAACCGCAGGGTCTTCTGTTCGGTGGAGGCTTTCCGATCCCATTCCGCGGACTCCGCCGCCGCGTCTCCGGGAACCTCTTTCGGAGTGATGAAGATCGCAAGCTCCGTCTGGTTTTCACGGAAGCTCCTGGACTTGAACAATTCCCCCAGGACGGGGATCTGCCCGAGCAGCGGGACCTTGGCGACGTCCTTGGCCATCTCGTTCTTGACCAGCCCGGAAAGCATCACGGTTTCCCCCGGGGAAGTGGAAAAGTGAGTGGACACCCGGCGGGTGAGGAACCCGGGGACATCGGCGGAACCGCTGCTGTGGTCCACCGAGCTGACTTCCGCCTCGACCTTCGTGCGGACCTTGCCGCCGTGGACCATGGAAGGTCGTATCCGCAGGATGATCCCGTACGTTTTCCATTCCACCTTCCGCGTTTCGGGGGTTATGAGCACGATCGGGATCTCTCCCCCCGCCAGGAACGCGGCCTCCTCTCCGCTTTCGCACGCGAGGCGTGGATTGGTGAGGATGCGGGCTTTCCCGTTGGCGAGGAGCAGGTTCAGGCTGGTTTCGAAATCGGTCCCGACGGAAACCGCGCTGCCGGAACCTCTCTCCGAGGCGAACGAACTCTTGAACATCAGGGAGTCGGGCCAACGGACTCCCAACTGGGCGGACTCCCCCCGGCTGATCTCGATGATCTTCAGGTCGTACTGGAGCAGGGTCTTCTTTTCTTCGGGGAGGGAAACCCTCAAATGGACCCCGGGATGGGCGCGTGCGAAATCCTCCAGGATCTTCTTCTCCTGGGACGTGGCCACGGGACCGCTGATGATCATGGAGCCGCCGGCTTCCGCCACGGCCAGTCCGGGGAAGGTCCCGGCGAAAAGCCGGACGTCCTCCGCCACCGCGTTCTTCCGAGAGCCCACCTCGACGTGCCATTCCCTCCGGATCCCTCTTTCCCAGAGGACCAGGTCGGTCTCTCCCTCCTTTTTCCCTACGACCAGGATCCCGTCCCCCTTCGGGAGCGCTTGGGCTTCCAGCACCTCCGGATTCCCGACGGAGAGGCGGGACACCCCCTTCCGGTCCAGGATCTTCTGGAAACCGGGGCGTATCCGGATCGTTTCCGCCGCGTGGGTCTCGCAAATCGCGCTCGCGAAAAGGAAGGCGACGGCAGCCGCGGACAGGAGGCGCGATATCCTCATGACGGCGTCTCCCCGGGGGAATGGGGGTTCGGGACCCGGATGCCGCCCTTCCACACTTCCACCCGGAGAGTTCGCGAAGGTCCGCTGCCGGCGCGCTCGGCGGATAGGGCCGTATTGTCTTCGGGGTTCCTCAGGAACCAGAACAGCTTGCCGCCAGCCGACGCGCTTGCGATGGCCATGCCTTCCCCGGGAGTGACCATCAGGGTCACGGTGCCGGTCTCTTGGGCGTCCGAGGGGCGCGCCAGACGGTTGAGATGGCGGTCGACGGCGATCACCGGGACGTTCCGGACCCAGCGTTGCGTCCCTCCGTCGGCGACTTTCGCCAGGAGGTCCACCCGGTCCCCGGGCTGCAGCAGCCCCGAGAAAGACGACGTCATGTCCACGTTGACGGTCAGGGCCCTTCTGCCCATCGGCACCGTCTTCGAAAAAAGGTCGGCCTCGAACGGTTCCTCCACGTCGGTCCAGAGGACGGGCTCCCCGGGATCGACACGGCTTTTCGCTTTCGATCCGAGCAGGAGCTCGAAATCTCCGGCGGGGATGTTTCTCTTTCCGGTGCCGGATGCGGGCACGCTCTTCTTCGCCAGGTTGGCGGGCGTGAATTCCTCCCCCGCCTCGATCGGAACCGATGCGACGACCACCTCGACCGGGTTGGCGCGCCGCCGGATGTCCTCCTCAACGGCGGCGATCCGTTTCCCCGCCGCGGACAGGGCCAGCCCCATGAGCAGCAGCCCGGCGCCCAGCGGGAGGAGCTCACGGAACCTACCGCCCCAGCTTGCGGAAAAGAAGGAAGGCGCCTTCTTTTTCATCCAGGCAAACAACGGCGGTCTCCTTTCCCCGGACCTGCTGCAGCATGCGCGGAGCCCGGACTTCTCCATCGATGGAAAGCGGAACCCATCCCTTGGCCGCCAGGAGGGAGAAGGCGGTCTTCCCCCCGTTTTCCGTCCTTCCGAAAACCAGCTCCACGGTGCCGCCGTCTCCCGAAAGACGGAGCGTGTGATCCGGCAACAGCCCTTTGGGCACTTCCGGAACGGCCGCGGAAGACGCGTGCCCGGAACCGGCGAGTTTTCCGGAAAATATCGGGTGCGCATCGCGCTGCGGCCCGGGCATGGACGGCGGGTCGGGCGGCCGCACCCCAAGCCGCGCCAATTCGCGGAGAAGCAAGGCGGCATCGCCGGGACCGGAGCCATAGGTGCTGTACTTCATCCCGTCGATCGTCACCTCGGTCGTGGAGGCGGGATCCGTTTTTACGGCATCGCCGGTCCCGGAGAAGACGAGCGACAGGAGGAGCGCGGAAGCCGCGATCGATATCAACAGACCTTTCCTATTCATCGGAATGCCCCCGTAAGCAGGATGGCGTTGACGGTGCCGCGGATGATCGACCCGGATTTCGTTTCCTTCCCCCAGCAGTCCACGGCGCCTTCGGCTTCCCGCCGGATGTCGTGGTCCGGGAGGTCGATGAACGCCCCCGCCTGTTTCCCTCGGCACGCGGCCGTTACCGAAGCCACGGTGTTGCCTGCCATTCCCCCGAACGGCGGAATGCCCGCCGACAGGGGATCGTTCCCGCCCCGAAGCCGCACCGTGTTGTCTCCCGAATGGATCGTCCGCGACAGGGGGGATTCAATGGAAGGAAAGCGTCTTCCCGTCCTCAGGAGATGCGCATGGGCGGCCGACTCCGCTGCCCCGGACAGGGAAAGGTTGCGGAACGACCAATAACCTCCTGCCAGCAGGACCAGAAGCGGCGGAAGCAGGAGGACGGTTTCCAGGACCGACTGGCCCCCGGACGCGCGCGTGGGCGCTTTCACTTGTCCCTCCAATCGGTCAGCCGGGATTTCCAGGTCATCTCCGCGGAACCGCCGCCGTACGGTTCCGCCTGGGCTTCGGCGAAGACCCGTTTGTTTCCCTTTTGCCCGAGCATCGGAACGGGAAGGCTCGGCACCGTCCGGCTTCCCGCGAACCGGACGTACTGCCGACGGGGGAAATCCGGTTCCGGCACCAGCATCCGGAGGGGGCCTTTCCCACCGCCCAGGATCGCGCCCAGGGCTTCTTCCAGGAAGGAAGCCACCTTCTTGGCGGCCCCTTTGAGAATTCGGACCTTCTTGATCTTCTTCAATGCGGTGGTGACGGGGGCGATGGCGTCCAGCAGTGTCACGGGCGGGCCGGGTTCCAGGTGAAGCTCGAGCGTGTTCATGCCGTCGTGGGGTCCACCCGGGATCGAGGGGAACAGCACGCCCGCGACGTCGCGCTTCTTCGCCAGCGCGAGCGTTTCGCCCAGCACGAGGTACGGGGCGGCCTTCCGGATCTTTTCGCTCCATTCCACGAGCTGGTGCGCGGTCTTCCAATAGCCCGAGATCAGCTGCCGCGCGTATTTCGTATATTCGAGGAACGGTGGAAGCCCGACCCCGAACGCCGCGGCGACCGCAAGGGCGGCCCACACGACGCAGGTCCAGCGGATAACGCGAAGGCACTGGGCCACGCCGTCGTTCAGCGCCGCGATCATGTTCAGGCACCGGGCTTCCCACGTTGCCGCGTTCAGGGCGATGGCATCCACGGCGTTGGCGCAGGCGACCCGGGCTACGGAGATGTTATGCAGCGCGATCGACACGAAAACCATCGCCATCAGCGTGCTCGCGACGACCAGGAAAAGCGCGGTCGCCTGGCCGGTGTTTCCGTTTCGCGCATGGAGCGCCTGGCGGGAGAAGTAGCCGATCATCGCTATTCCACCGTCACCCACCGGTCGGACTGCAGCATGAGGTAGTACCTGTCTCCCAGCCGGAACTTTCGCCCCGGGGACAGGGAATACAGGATCCGGTCGATCCATGGGACGACCAGTTCCACGCCGTGGGAAAGCCGGACGCACAGGGCGTCGCCCGCGTCGGCCCGCTCGGCCAGGCGATCCCCATCGGAGGTGATTTCCAGCGTGGTCAGGAACGCGGACGAAAGGGATCCCCCGGGCCGGTTCCGGCAGGACCGGTACGCTTCGAGGAACGCTTCCTGCCGGGCGTTGCGGAAGTCGACCCGGGCGGCCCGCGCGAATTTCCTGGCGGCGAGATGGGCCGCGGTGTCCACGGCACCCTTGCCCATCCACAACAGGGAGAGCTGCAGGATCGCCATGACCAGGAGGAGGAGCGGGATGCCCGCCACCAGGAATTCGAGCATGGCCGTCCCCCGATCACTTGGACTCGGCATAGTTGGACAGGTTTTTCTGGTTGGCTTCCTTCTGGGCTTTCCCGGCCAAAGACGTGACCTTCGCGTCCGTGCTTCCGGACATGGCCGAAACGATCGTGTGGAACTGGTTCCTCAACTGGTTTCCGAAGATGTTGACGATCCCGATCGCCGCCACCGCGACGAGCGCCGTGATGACGATGTACTCCGTAAGTCCTTGTCCCTTGCGGTTCTTCAAGGAAGTCGTTTTCACCGATTTTGCCTCCTTCCGTGGTTTGGATGAAGGAGAGGGGGTGCAATACGGATGCCCGTCTGGAATGGAAGGCGCGGGACGAAAACAGTCGTCGGATGGGCTTTTTGGCGCTGGAAAAGGGGAAGGGGCGGGAAGGAGGTTCCGAACAGGTTTGAAATCCGGACCAGCAGTCCGGTTACCGGTCGTTCTCCTGGTTCCCGATCCCGTATTTTTTCAGCTTCTCGAACAGCGTGGACTTGGCGATGCCGAGCACGCGCGCGGTGCGCGTCTTGTTGCCGCTCTGGCGGGACAACTCGGCGAGGATGTTGGCGCGCTCCGCCTGCTCCCAGCGCGTCAGCCCTTCCGGCATCTCCGTTTCGGGAGAGGTCGGGGTGGACTCCCGTAGGAAGGAGAAATCCGCCGCGGACAGCTCCATCCCTTCGGCCAGGACGACCGCCCGCTGGACGGCGTTGCGCAGCTCCCGCACGTTGCCCGGCCAGTCGTGGGAGACGAGGGCGTCGAGAGCGGCGGGGGAGAGCGGCGGGAGGGGGCGGGGGGAGCGGGCGCCCAAAAGCGTCAGGAAGTGCCTGGCCAGCGGCGCGATGTCTTCGCGGCGGTCGCGCAAGGGAGGGACCTCGACGCGGATGGCGCCCACCCGGAAGTAGAGGTCTTCCCGGAACGCCTTCTTCGCCACCTCTTCCTTCAGGTTGCGGTTCGTGGCCGCCAGCACGCGCGCGTCGGCAGGCAATATTTCGTTGCCGCCGACCCGCTTGATCTCCCGCTGCTCGAGAGCGCGAAGAAGCTTCGGTTGAAGTGTGTACGGCAACTCCCCGATTTCATCGAGGAAAATGGTTCCGTTGTGGGCCAGCTCGAAGGCGCCCCGCCGTTGCGCCGTGGCGCCGGTGAAGGAGCCGCGCTCGTGGCCGAACAGCTCGCTTTCGACCAGCTCGGGCGAGATGGCCCCGCAGTTGACGACGATGAACGGGCGGTCGCGGCGCCCGGAGACGTCGTGCAGCCCGCGCGCCACCAGCTCCTTGCCGCTGCCGGTCTCCCCCTCGATGAGGACCGCCGCGTCGGAAGGGCCGACCCGGCGGACGGTCTCGACCAGCTTCCGCAACGGCGGGCTGCCGCCCACCATGCCGAAGGGAGCGGGCTCGGGCGAAGCCGTGGAGCGACGGGAAGAGGGGGTCGGGGAGGCCGGTTTCCCGTGTTGAGGCGCGGCGGGAGCGGCGGCCGGAGACGCCGGGGAGGAGGCCGGGGAGGAAACCGCGGAAGGGGCGGACGAAGCCCCGGGGTCCACCGTGGGCTCCTCGCCCGACGGGGACGGCCCCTCGGGCCACAGGAAGTGGATCCGGTACGGCCCCACCTGGAAGACCTGCCCGTCGTCCAGCGGGAGCTGCGACACCGGCTTCCCGTTGGCGTACGTGCCGTTGCGGCTGCCCAGGTCGGCCAGGAAATACCGGTTTCCCACGCGGTAGATCCGTGCGTGGATCCGCGAGACGGAGCGGTCGGGGAGCTGGAGATCGGCCTCGTGCCCGCGGCCGATGCGGGTTTCCTTCAGCCCCAGCCGGACTTCCACCGTCATCCCGTCCGTGATGGACACGGACAGCCTCGCCCCCGGCCCGCAATGTTGCGTCATCGCCCCCTCCTGGATGGTTCGCCTACAGTTAGCAAGGGGGATGCCACCGGTGTTAAGGGAGGAACCCTTTTTCGAGATAGATGACCCACTCGTCGGTCAGCAGGGCGGGGATGCCGGACATCGGCCCGGAGAGCATCAGGTTCGGCCCCGTCCGGGAGACCACCTTGAAGCCCGCGCCTTCCGCCGCCTTCACTTCCTTCGCTTCCGGGACCGACCGGTACCGGGCGAGGATCAGCCGCTCTTTCCCTTCCGTGCCTTTGCCGAACCGGTCGAGCAGCTCGAGCTCGAGCGAGGGGTCCAGCCGCGCCAGCCGTCCCTGCGGGCCGAACCAGGCGGCTTTCACGAGGGACGGGTCCGAGAGCAGCGGGAGGACTTCCGCCGGGCGGACCAGCAGGAGGGCGGCGTTGCCCAGCTCGTCGAGTATCGGTATGGACGATCGTTCGAGCATGGCGGATTGCCCGAGAAAGACGTCCCTGCGGAACACGGCGATGAGGGCGAACGCGTCGGGCTCCCCCTTGCGGATCTCGGCGGCCAGCAGCTTGTCGGCCTTGGCCACCAGCATCTCTTCCTGGCCCCGGTCGAGGACGGGCGGTCTCGCGCCCGTGCAGCCCGCGAAGATCGCGGCCGCGAGGAGGAGGGGGAGCAGGGCGGTGACGCGCCCCTTACGGCTGTTTCGGGGACAGGTAGCCGACATTGAGCGTCACGTCCAGGTATCGCGGGTCGTCGTACCGGCTCTTCAGCAGGGCGGAGCGGACCACCACCGGCTGGTCTTTGCCCGACAATTTCCGCAAGGCGTTCACGGCCTCGAGGTACGTGAGGTTCTCCATCCGGACTTCGAAAGACTCTTCGCGGAACGTGTCGCCGTCGCGCCCGCCGCCGGACTTGAGGCTTACCGCGGACTGCGGGATCCCTCCGTCCATGAGGATGGCGGTGAGGTGCGCCACGGGGGATTCCTTCAGGTCGGCCGCCGCGTTGACGGCGGCGGACCGCTGGGAGGCGTCGCGCCGCAGCCGCTCGAGCTCCGGCCGCGCCCGGCGCACCTCGGCCAGCTCGCTTTCCGCGGCCTTCGCGGCGCGGGCGAGCGACTTGAAGCGAGAGACCGCCGGGAGGACCAGGAAAGCCACGATCAGCAGCACCGCGACGGCGGCGCCGCCGATCGCGAGGACCCGCTTCTCCCTCTCAAGAAGCACGCTGCGCCTCCCTCTTCTCGACGAGGATCGTGAACTTGACGGCGGCCCCCGCGGCGCTGCCTTCGGAGCCCTGCAGCGTGACGGCGTAGTCGGGGCCGAACGCGGCGGACAGCCCCGCTCGGTACGATTCCACGAGGCCCGCCTCCCTCGCTTCGCCGGCGAGGCGCAAGCGTCCCCCGTCGACCGACGCCTCGCGCACGGAGATCTGTCCTTGGGGAATCGCGGCGGAGGCGGCCGACAGGAGCTCCACGATCGGCGGGGCGTCGGTGCCCAGCTCCTTCTGGAGGCGCTTGACGGAGGCGAGCTTCTCGCGGATCTGGACGCCGGCCGTCGCCTCGCGCAGCCGCACGTCGGGCGCGGCCTCCGAGAATTCCTTGCGAACCTGCGCGCGCGCCTTGGCCACTTTCCGGGCGCTCGTCCAGACCGAGAACTGGAGCGCCGAGACGGCGAGCAGGGCCGCCACGGCCGCGGCGGCCGCCGCGACGCGCACCCTGCGCGACGACCGCACCCGTTCGGCCGCGGCCTCCGCCGACGTGCGCAGCGAGAAGCCTCCGGTGGCCTTCGGCAGGAAGGGTGCCAGCGCGGCGCCGTACGCCGCCAGGTGGGAGGCGGGGAGCCCTTCGGGCAGAGGGATCGGCGCGAGCCCCGGGACGGCGCCCGCGAGGGAGGCGGGCAATTCTCCGACCGAGAAGGCCGGCGCCTCCCCGCCCGACATTTCGCTCGCGGCGGAAAGGATCTCCGCGGGGGTGTCGGCGAGGGCGGCGGGGAACTGGCGGGCGGCGCCCACGCCGCCGCCGGAGACCTTCATGAGGAGGATGTCGGGGACCGCGGCGAGGAGCAGCGCGCGGCCGGGGGGGGTCCCGGAGGCGGCGCACAGCAGGGCGGCGTGGTCGGTGACGACGAGGTCGACCCGGATGCCGGCGGCCTGGAACGTCTCCACCGTTTTCTCTACCAGGGACCGGGTCGAGGCGACCGCGACGAAGGTGTCGGGATTTTCCGGGGCGGCGGGCAGGAGGTCGGACAGGATCTCGGCGTCATCGATCGGCAGGTTCCCCTCAAGCTCGGCGAGGTGGATCGCCCGCGCGCGCGCGAGGTCCGAAACCGGAAGCTTCGCCTGGCGGAGGTAGGTAAGCGGCGGGGGAATCGTGATGACCGCGCCGGGCAGCGCCCCGCCGGGGACGGCGTCGCGCAGCTCCGAGGCAAGCGACGCCGGGTCTTCGGGCCCCCCGAACGGCTCGCGGCAGGGAACGGAAACCGTCGCGACGACTTGCGGGGAAGGGAGCGCGCCGTCCAGGACGACGGCGTGGAGCTTGTCACTGGAAACCGCGATCCCGATGGTCGTCATGGCGCCTCTTGCATCAGAAGAGCTCGATCTCGGCCTTCGGGGCGGCCAACGCCCCGACGATCCTCAGATTAGCATTCTTTGCGTTTTTCGCCAGCATGTCGAAGAGCGTTCCGACCCGCCCTTCGTACGGGTTCCGTATCGACAGATGGAACGTGACGGTGGCCGCGGCCGGCGTCAGGAAGCGGGCGATCTCCCCCGTGCCTTCCACCCGTGAACCCTCGTAGCTGCCCTGGAGCCGAGGGAAGCGCAGCATGTCCCCCCGGACCACGAAGGAAAGAGCCGCGTTGTCGATCCGGGCCTCGCGGATGGGGGAGTCCCGCAGGGGAACGGGGACCTTCATGTAGTCGAGCTCGCCGGATCCGGACGCGGAGAGCTCCTTGCCTTTGCCGCGCCAGCGCGCCTCGGCCCGACGCACGGAAAACCCGGCGCCGGAGGCGCCGAACACCGGGATCGGGAAGTCCTCGGACGAGAGGCCGGTGAAGGTCGCCTGACCGCGGCCGGGGTTCCAGAAGGCGGGGGAGAGGCGGATGTCCGCGACGGAGCCGCCCCGGACGGCCCGCAGGTGCGAAGGGAGCCACCGGAACAGCCCGGTCCATTCCCAGGTCGCCGTGACCTCGCCCAGGTCGATCGGGCGGCCCCTCCCGACGGCGAGCGTCGCCTCCTCGAGGCGGATCCCGAGGGGGAAGACGAGCCGGGCGTTTCGGGCGGCGAGGCGCACGCCGCGCGATTCGAGAGAGGGCGCGATCAGGCCGAGCACGGTCTCTCCCGGCAGGGTGAGCGCGACCGTCAGCAGGAACCCGCCGGCGAAGAGGGCGGCCCCCAGCGCGTAGACGGCCAGCGTCCGGGGTGAGGTGCGGCTACCGCCGCGCAAGGAATCTCCTCGCCGCTTTCAGGACCAGGAGGACGGCCGCCGGGAAGAGCAGGATGAGCGCGCCGGGGATCCGGTCCGCGCCGCCGTCGCGCGGGCCCCTCGCGACCGAGCAGCCCGAGCTGTCCCCCGAGGAGATGTCCGCGTCGTCGGTGGAGGTCACATAAAGGTTGCTGGCCCCGGGAGTCGTGTTGTCGGGACCGGACCAGAAATGGACCGCCTTCAGGTTGAAGCTCGCGAACGCGGCCCGGGTGTAGTCCCCGGCGATCTGCATCCCGAACGAGAGGTCGCCGGTCCCCACCGACACCGGGTAGAGGACGAGGTCGGGCGTCGAAGCCACGGAGTACTGGTCCAGCACCTCTTCGAGCGATATCGCGTAGAACCTTCCCGGTGTCCCCTGGTAGGGGGATGCGGCGCTGCGGTAGCCGTACCCCGCGATGTGGAAATACCCTTCCGACCAGTCGAAGTACACTTCCGGATTGTACGTGTCGAAGGTGCCGGTAGCCACCAGCCCTCCCGGCCGGTAGAGGAAGAATAAGGCCAGCACGGCCTGGTTGCCGGAGTTCACCGGCTGCCCGTCTTGTACGACGGCGGTGGGATCGATCCGGGTGAAGCCCAGCGCGCCCGAGGCCCCGGGCAGCCCGTACGGCTGGTGGGAGGCCAGGATGTAGACGCTGTTCGTGGCGGTGACGACGACCGTCGGGAACCCCCAGCGGTAGTAGCCGTAGATGACCTGGGTCGGGCCGATCGCCACGTTGTCCGGGGTGCCGCTGGAGTTCCTCCGGACCAGGGAGTAGTAGATCCCGGTGGGCGTGTTGTCGGTGTTGTTCGCCGCCCAGACCACGTGGCTGTACCCGTTCCCGTCGATCTGCAGGCGCGGGAGCGGCTTGATCCCCTGGCTGCTGGACAGGGAGGAGAGCAGGATGGGCCCTCCCGCGACGGAGGCGTTGTCGACAGAGACCCGGGCGAAGTAGACGTTGGCGAATGCGGTCGAAGCGTCCGAGTAGGCGATTCGGAGGGTGCTGTCGGCGGTCGCCACCTGGAAGGACGGGTCGACCAGGATCCCGCCCAGCCGGGCGGAAGAAGAGTCGACGATCTCGCGCACGGTGTGCGAGGTGACGGCGTTGTTGCTGATGCGGATGTCCGCGAGGAACAGCTTGTAGTTCCCGGCCCCGGTCCCGGCCGGGACGCCCTGGAAGACGACGACCAGCCGGTTCGCGTCCCACGAGGCGATCTGCGGATGGCGGACGTCGTCGTACGCGGCCCCGTTGTCGATGGCGACGGCCGGCGTGAGAAGGACGTCGGCCAGCGTGGTGCCCGAGTTCTGGAAGTTCGCCGATCCGTTCACGGCGGCGTAGTAGAGCTTGAACGTGTTGTCGCCCTCGGCGTCCCCGATGAAGGCGACGTGGACGGCGGTCCCGTGGACGGCGACCGAAGGCTGGTCGAACGTGAAGACCCCCGTTCCCGCCCCGTTGATGGGCAGAATCACCGCTGCGTTCGCGCTCGCCGCGAGGAGTAGGATGGAAAGGACGATCGGGAGTACGGGGTTCCGGGACGGCTTCATGCGGTCTTCTCCAGTCGTTATGGGGGCTTATTCCAACCGCCAAAAATACCATACTACATTATTTCCGGTGCGGAATCCGATGGCGTCGACCGTGCGCAGCGTGCCGCCGACGTCGCCGGTGGAACGTACGTGGAAGTAGGCGGACTTCACGTCGACCAGGGAGCTGAAGAGCGTCTTCGAATGGAGGTTCCGGAAGAAGGGCGAAACGTTGCCGATGTCCGAGACCTTCTGGAGGGGCTGCTCCGCGCGATACTCGATGAGCCGGTCCGCGGCCGCGTTGTCGATCGCCCCCGCCTCGGCCTCGTCCGTGCCGGCGGACAGGGCGGTGAGCACCTCTTTCGGGGCGGTGTTGAGGTTCACCCTGCCCGTGGAGGTGATCGTCACGAAGGGGCGTATCTTTTCGTAGATCTCCGGGGTCACGCCGCGCACGAGCAACATCTCCTCCAGCGTGTCGAACAGGTCGTTCTTCGCGGCGTAGGGGCGGGGGAGCGACATGTAATAGCTGCTTTCCGCGCCCCCGACGCGCGGGGTGTCGTCGTTGTCCAGCCAGTCGACGAAGGCGTCGGCCAGCGAGGGGTCGATGCTCCGCTGCTCGAGGAAGGCGCGGAACACGGCGAGCCGCTGGTCGTCGGGCGCGTTCCCGTTCGGCATCACGAGCCGGTTGAGGTTGATCTTCCGGTCCTCGTCCTCGACGAAGACCGTGACGGTGCCGTCGCCCAGGTCGAAGGGGGGCGCCGGGCGGGACCAGAACTCGTCCAGGGTGTCGATCTTGTTGTCCTTCGCGTCCTCGCGCAGGGCGATGCGCAGCGCGCCGGTGCCCGCCTCCGCGAGGAGCGCGGCGCGGACCGAGTCCCTGCCGTAGGCGCTGGTCTGTGCGGCCCTCGCCCCCAGGCGGAAGATCTCGTTCGCGAGCGCGACGACCAGGACGAGGACCAGCAGTGTGGCGAGGAGGGCGACGCCCCGCTCGCCGGGGCGCGGCCGCCTCATTGGGAGCTCCCCCCCCTCCGTCCGGACCAGGTCAGGACCGATTCGCGGCCGGACAGCGGCATGGGGATCTCCCGGCGGTACGTCTCCCCGTACGGGCCGGTCATGATGACGGCGGCTTTTTGCGGAAGCGCCGTTTTCGCCTTGCCGGGAGCGGGCCATGCCTTGTGCCATTCGTTCCCGTCGTACAGCTCCACCCGGAACCCTTTCAGCCCTTCCGCGAGCGTCGCCTCCCGGAGGGGGATCCGGTTCTCGAGGAACGGGAGGTCGGCCTGCTCCCGGCGCAGCTCGATGGACGCGCCGTCCGCCCCGATCTTCGGGAAGTACTTGATCTTCACAACGCTCGCGGGCGGGCGCCCCGTGCCGACCTCGGGGAGCGTGAACGCGGTGAACACCAGGGTCGCCGCAGGGTTCCCGGCGAGGGTGTCCTCCCTCAGCGTGAGGGCGGAGGACTCGCGGATCGAAGAGGAGAAGGCCCCCTGCAGGTCGGTGCCGATCCGGTCGAAGGCGACGCGCACCTGCCGGAAAACGCGCGACCGCTCCGTGAGGGCTTCCCGGGTCCTGGCCGCCCCGGTGAACGCGGAAAGCAGGAGCAGCAGGATCACCGAGACGATGGCCAGGGCGAGAAGGAGCTCGACGAGCGTGAACCCCCTCCTGCGGGTTCGGGTCATCGCTTCACCGCGAGCCCGGTGACGGACACCCGCTCCTCCCGGTCCCCCGAGGTCCAGAGGACGACGACCTCCACCTCGCGCGCGTCGGCATGCGAGGCGGGGCGGACCGTGCGCTTCCAGGAATAGGATTCGTTCGGGGGCGGGAAATTCCCCCGGGTCTCCGTCGCCTCCGGGAATTCGTCGACGGCGTCGAGGATCATCGCCTCGGCGAGGTAGGAGGCGGCGGTCCACCGCTCCGAGCGGTCCGCGGCCGATATCGCGCCGGAGATGACCCGGTAGGTCAAAAGGAGCGTGGCCGCCAGGATCGACAGCGACACCAGCACCTCGATGAGGGTGAACCCGTTCCGGTCACCCATCGTCCGTGACCGTGCCTTCCAGGACCTTCACCGAGCCGTCCCAGGGATTGAGGCGAAGGGTCCACCGGCTCGGTTCCGGCGTGTCGCCCCGGTCCTCGATGAAGATCCGCGCGGCCGGGACGCGCCCGCCGGGGAGGTACCGGATCTCCGTCGGGATGTCCAGGGGCCGCTCCTCCCCTTCGACGAGGATGCCGGTCACGTTCAGCCGGGAGCCGAACTCCCGCGGGGCCGACGGGGCGTCGACGGGACGGTCGCGGCGCAGGAACTCGTACGTGCCCGCGGAGGGAGAGAGGACGAGGCGGGTTTCCCGCTTCTCGAACAGGGAGACGTCGAACGCCGCCTCGGATCCCGCGGAGAGGTCGCGGAACACGGCGTCCCGTCCCGGCTCGCCGACGCGCGACAGGCGCGGGGCGACGGTCCAGAGGATCAGGCCGAGCACGAAAAGGACGACGGACAGCTCGACCAGCGTGAATCCGGGACTACTGCGTGTCCCACGAGTTGATGTCCGCATCCTCTCCTTCGCCGCCTTCCACGCCGTCCGCCCCGAAGGAGCTGATGTCGTAGTTGCCGTGCTGTCCCGGGCTGACGTACACGTACGGCTCTCCCCAGGGGTCCTTCGGGACCCGGTCGATGTACCCGTCCTTCCGGTAGTTCTTCGGGATGCGCCCGGATTCCGGGATCCGCACCAGCGCCTCGATCCCCTGGTCGGTGCCGGGGTAGAAGCCGTTGTCGAGCTTGAACAGGTTGAGCGCCTGCTCGATGTGCTTGATCTGGACGCGCGCCTGGGTCTTCTTCGCCTCCTCCGTGCGCCCGATCAGCTTCGGGACCACGAGGGCGGCGAGCAGCCCGAGGATGACGATGACCACCATGATCTCGATGAGCGTGAATCCCGCCCGGTCGATCAACCGCCTCCCCGGGCGCCTTCGTCCTTTCATGGGGGAACCTCCTATTGGACGATGTTCGATATATCCAGGAGCGGAAGCAGCACCGACACCACGATGAAAGCGACGACCGCGCCCATGACCAGGATGATCAGCGGCTCGAGGAGGGAGAGCAGGCGGGAGAGCCGCGCCTCGATCTCCTCGTCCATCGCGTCCGCCGCCCGCGCGAGCATGTCCCCCAGCGTGCCGCTGTCCTCGCCGACCGCGACCATCTGGATGAGCGTCCCGGGGATCTCCGGGTGGACGCGGAGCGCTTCCGACAGCGTGGCGCCCTCCACGACCCGGTCGGCGGCGGCCGTGATCTTCTCCGCGATCACGATGTTGCCGACGACGGGGGCGACGATCCGCAGGGCCCGGTCCACGGGGATCCCCCCCGCGACGAGCGTGGAGAGGGTGCGGGCGAAGCGCGACAGGGCGGAGAGGTGAGCGAGCCGCCCCGCGAGCGGAAGCTTGAGGTACGCCGCGTCGCGCGCCCGCCGGCCCCGCTCCGTGTTGAGGCGCTTCCTGGCGAGGAGCGCCGCGGCCCCGGCCGCGAGAAGCAGCGCCCACCAGCCCGCGGACAGGAAGTCGGTGATCGCGATCAGGATCCTGGTGGGAAGCGGGAGCGCCTTGCCGAGATGCTCGAAGATGCCGACGATCTTCGGTACGACGAAGGTGAGCAGGAAGACCACGACGAGGCTCGCCACGACGGCCATCAGGACGGGATAGGTCAGGGCGGACCGGACGCGGTTCTTCGTCTTCGCCTGCTTCTCCAGGTGGTCGGCGAGGCGCGAGAGGGAAAGCGGGAGCGTCCCGCTCTCCTCGCCCGCGCGGACCATGCTGGCGTACAGCTCCGGGAACGTCCCGGTGTGCGCCTCGACGGCGCGCGCGAACGTCGCCCCTCCGTGGATCGCCTCCTGGATCTCTTCGAGGATCTTCCGGCTGGCCGGGTCGTCCACCTGGGGGGCCACCGATTTCAGCGCGCCGGCCAGCGGTACGCCCGCGCCGGAAAGCGTGGCGAGCTGCCTCGTGAACAGCGGGAGGAACTCCTGCCGACCCAGCAGGGAGGGGAGCGACACGCCGCCCCCGCCGCCCGCGTCCTCCGACAGCTTTTCCGGGAACACCCCGTCCGCGTGCAGCTTCCTGCGGGCCTGGGGCGGGTTCTCCGCTTCCACGGTCCCCTTGACCGTCTGGCCCGCCCTGGAGATCCCCTTGTAGCGGTAGGTCGGCAAGTGGCTCCTAATCCTCCTGGGTGACCCGGAGGACCTCCTCCACCGAGGTCGTCCCGGCGACGACCTTCTCCGCGCCCGCCGCCAGGATCGTCCGCATCCCCCGGGAGACGGCGAGCGCCTTCACGCCGTCCGCGTCGGAGCGGGTCAGGATGAGGGACCGGATCGCCTCGTCGGCGGGGAGGATCTCGTACAGGCCGGTCCGGCCGGAATACCCGGTGTTGGCGCACTTCGGGCAGCCGAGGGGCCGGTGGAAGGGGCCTTTCGTGCCGGCCGGGAGCCCGAGCCCGCGCAGCTCCTCCTCCCGGGGCGCGTAGGGGACCTTGCAGTCGGGGCAGAGGCGGCGCACGAGCCGCTGGGCCATCACGCCGCAGACGGAGGAGGCCACGAGGAACGGCTCGATCCCCATGTCGACCAGCCGCGTCACGGCGCTGGCCGAGTCGTTCGTGTGCAGCGTCGAGAGGACGAGGTGGCCGGTGAGCGAGGCCTGGATCGCGATCTCGGCGGTCTCCTGGTCGCGGATCTCGCCGACCATGATGATGTCGGGGTCCTGCCGCAGGATCGACCGGAGCCCGCTGGCGAACGTCAGGTGGATCTTCGGGTTGACCTGGATCTGGCCGATCCCCCGGATCTGGTACTCGACGGGGTCCTCGATGGTGATGATGTTCTTGGTGCCGGAGTCGAGCCGCTGCAGCGCGGCGTACAGGGTGGTGGTCTTCCCGGAGCCCGTGGGCCCGGTGACGAGGAGGATGCCGCTCGACCGGGAGAGGAACCGCTCCATCTGCGCCAGGTCCGCGGGCTCCATCCCGAGGTCGGACAGCCCGAGGAGGATGCTGGAGCGGTCCAGGATGCGCAGGACGGCCCGCTCGCCGAACGACGTGGGGACCGTGGAGACGCGGATGTCGATCTCCTTGCCCCCGAGGCGGATGCGGATCCGCCCGTCCTGCGGCAGGCGCCGCTCCCCGATGTCGAGCCCGGCCATGACCTTGATGCGGGAGACCGCCGGGGCGTGCCACTTCCTGGGCGCGGAGACCATCGGGTAGAGGATCCCGTCCACCCGGTTGCGGACGACCAGCTCCTTCTCGTACGGCTCGAAGTGGATGTCGCTCGATCGTTCGCGGATCGCCCGGAACAGGACGGAGTGGACGAACCGGATGACCGGCGCCTCGTCGGGGGAGTCGAGCAGGTCCTTCGTCTCCTCGATGGCGGCGGCCACGTCGAGGTCCCACTCCGCGTCGAGCCCTTCCGCGATATCGCGCTCCGGGGCGTGGGCGCGCTCGTACGCGGCGTCGATCCGGGCGAGGACCTCCTCCGGCGGCGCGGGGACGACCCGGAGCGGGCCGGCGAGGAAACGCATCTCGTCGATCGCGTCCCGCGCCCCGGGATTCCCCGAGAGCAGGACGAGCTCGCCGGAAGCGGACCGGCACGGCAGGAGCAGGTGCTTCCGCGCGTAGCCGATCGGGATCTTCGCGACCAGCGGCGTCTCGGGGTGGAGCTCCCCGGGGACGGCCGCGGCGGCGGGGGAGGGGGCGTTCACCGCTTTTCCCCCCTGATCAGCGGCTCGGTCGCCTGTTTGATCGCTTCCTGGTCCTGGTCGAACGGCGCCATGAGCGTCCGCTGCCGATCCCCGAGCTTCTTCGAATACGTCCCGGGCTCCTGGACGATGTGCGGGGTGAGCAGGATCACGAGGTTCGTCCGTTTCTTCTCCTTTGAATTGTATTTGAAGAGCCACCCGAGGAGCGGGATGTCACCCAGGAGGGGGACCTTGCTTTCGCTGACGAGTTCCGTCTCCTGCGTGATCCCGCCGATCATCACCGTGTCGCCGCTCTTCACGAGGACCGTGGTCCGGGCGGAGCGCTTCGTCGTCGTCGGCCCGACCGTCGTGCTCTCGGTGGTGTCCTTGATCGCCGAGGACTCCTGGTAGATGTCGAGGCTTAAAAATTCGCTTTCGTGGATCTGGGGCGTGATCTTGAGCGTGATGCCGACGTCCTTGCGCTCCACGGTGTTGATCACGTTGGCGAGGTTCGTCGAGTCGCGCGAGGTGCTCGTGATGAACGGAACGTTCTCGCCGACGATGATCTCCGCCTCCTTGTTGTTCTGCGTGAGCAGGTGGGGGGAGGAGAGGATCTTGAGGTCGTTGCGGCTCTTCGCCGCCCGAAGGATCGCCGCGATCGCGGGGACCTCGGTGCCGTCGGGCAGCTTGACCGTCCCGCCGATACCGCCCGCGAGGAGGCCGGTGCCGGAGAAGAGCATCGGGCTGCTGCCGGCGGCGATGTTCGTCAGCATTTCGTTGATGCCGCCGGGGAAGCCGAAGTTCGTGCCGCCGATGAGCGCCCCGCTGCCGTTGCTCACTTCCCCCGCCGCGCGCCATTCCACCCCGAGCTGGCGCGACTTGTCGAGGTCGATCTCGAGGATCGCCGCCTCGACGAAGACCTGCCGCCTGCGGATGTCGAGCTTCCGGATGACCCCGACCAGCGTCTCGTAGTCGTTGGGGGAGGCGACGACGACGAGGGAGTTGGTGGCCTTGTCGGCGGTGACCTTCACCCCGCCCTCGAGGTCGGCCGACACGATGCTGCGGAGGGTCGCCTGGGAGGACGCGGCCTGGCCCGGTGCCCGCGGCTGGGCCGCCGCGGACGCCTGCCCCGACGCGCCGGTGGCGGACAGGGAGGAGAGGACCTTGGCCACCTCTTCGGCGTCCGCGTTCTCGAGGTAGTAGACGTTGATCTTCCCTCCGCCGGAGGGGATGCCGACGTCGAGCTTCGCGACGAGCTCCGTCACCTCCTGGAGGACGTCCGGCGGGGCGATGACGATCAGGTTGTTCGTCCGCGGCTCCGGGATGAACTTGATGACCGTGCCGCGCCCGGCGGAGAGCTTGCGGACGCCGGCGCGGGTCGCGGGCGCGCTGGTCGCGGCCGAGCCGGCCTGGAACAGCTGCTCGAGCGTCTTGGCGAGGTCCGGCGCCGCCGCGTAGGTCAGCCGGAAGATCTTCAGGTCGCCGGGGCTTTCCACGTCGACCGACCGGAGGATGCCGAGGAGGCGGTCGATGTTGGCCCGGGAGTCGATCAACAGGATCGTGTTCGACGACTGGAATGCGGAGATCATGCCGTCCTTGGAGAGGAGCGGGGTCAGGAGCTGCACGATCTCCTGGCTCTCCGCGTGCTGGAGTGGCACGAGACGGGTGACGAACTCCCCGGCGTGGGCCGCGCCCCTCCCCCGGCCCGACATGGGGATCGGCTCCTGGCGCACTTCGCGCGCCGGGACGATCTTGATCGAGTTGCCGACCCTGACGGTGGCGAACCCCTTGGCCTGGAGGACGGAAAGGAAGACGTTGTACGCCTCCTCCTCGGTCATCTTCCTGGGGGAGACGATCGTGACCTTGCCCTGGACCCGCTCGTCGAAGATGAAGTTCTTCCGGGTCTGCTCGCTCATGAACTTGATCAGCACGGGCAGGTCCACGTCCGTGAAATCCAGCGACATGTACACCGGGCCGCCGGCGCGGCGCTTCTCCGGGGCCGGGGGCGCCGGAGGGGGCGGCTGGTCCACGGGCTGCCGCGGCGCCGGAGGCGGCGGGGGCGGCGGCGAGACCTCGGCCGGCGGCGCTTCCCCCGCGGCGGCTTCCTGCGGCGTGGCTTGGACGGCGGCGGGCTCCTGCGGCGGGGCTTCGTGGATCAGCCTCTTGTCCGCGGCGACCGCGGCGGAGGCCGTCAGCAGGAGCGTCGCCACGGACAGCATGGCCGTTATTCGCATGGGGGTCTCCCTGCTCATCGGATTTCGTACTTGAGCGTGCTCTTTTTCCCTTGGCGGATGATGTCCACGGTCACCTGCTTCTCGTCCTTCAGGTTCTGGAAGATCGTGTACATCTTCTCGGGGGAGGTCAGGGCCACACCGTTCACCTGCTGGAGCACGTCCCCTCCCTGGAAGCCGAGCTTTTCGAAGGCGGTCCCGGGGCGGATGGCCGCGATCCGGTATCCCGCGGACGTGTTGCCCTCGAAGTAGGGCACGAGCCGTACATGCGTCATGAACTGGTTGATGTTGTTCGTAAGCTGGGCGACGCCCGCCTCGTCGATGGAGAAGCTGTTCTCCCCGAGGCGCTCCACCTGGAGGGTCGCGTCGGCCGGGCCGGACGGCGCGGACCGCCTCGCGGCGGCGGAGGAGGCCCTGGCGGCAGGGGCCGGGGGGGCGCCGGATACGGGCGATCGCGCCTTGGAACCCACCGGAAGGAGGTCGAGCTCTTCCCGGACCGGGCCCCTGGCGATCCACGCCTTGTCCCGGGTGACGGAAACGAGCACCGCGCCCGGCTCCACCTCCGTGTCGATCCGGATCACCGCCGGCAGCTTCATCCCGTCCGCCCAGAGGATGGCCCGCGAATCCCCGGAGCGTGTCGACACGATCGTCCCGAGAAGGGTATAGTTCGAACGGGCGCCCGCCGTCGCGGTCCTGCCGGTGACGGCCGGAAGCCGGGAGGGCAGCTGCATGCCGGCGGACGGCGCGAAGATATTCTTCCAGTTATCGGGGGATACGGGGGCGGCGCCGGGCGGGGCGGCGGCGGAGGAAGCGGCGGCCGGGGGGGCTTTCGGCGAGTACGAGCGCAGGGCGAGGAACCTCGTCAGCATGATCCCGAGGGAAATAGCGGAAACCGCTATGGAAACCCCCAGAATCCCCTGGAACGCCGCTTTGCGCATTCCTCCCCCGTCGTTACAAATTTAGTCTTATATTATCGCTGGTTTAAAGACGAAAGGTCAACCCCGTCGTTGCGGCGCCGCTTTGACATGGTCCCGGGGTCGTGTTATTCGTATTGTTCACATTTTACGGGAAAGGTCGGCGAAGCGGGCCGACCCATTCGTGAAGATGCCGGATTCGCCTTCAGACACTCGGGAAGCTGCGAGCAAGCAATCAACCGATTTCCTTAGGGAAATCGTTCGCCGGGACCTCGGGTCCGGCCGGTGCGGCGGGAAGGTGGTCACCCGGTTCCCGCCGGAGCCCAACGGCTACCTCCACATCGGGCACGCCAAGTCCATCTGCCTCAATTTCGGGATCGCCAACGAATTCGGGGGGGTCTGCCATCTGAGGATGGACGACACGAACCCCGAGACCGAGGACATGAAGTACGTCGAGTCGATCCGGAACGACGTGCGCTGGCTCGGGTTCGACTGGCGCGACAAGATGTTTTTCGCCTCGGACTACTACGAGCGGCTGTACGAGCTCGCGGTCCGGCTGATCCGCGACGGCAAGGCCTACGTGGACAGCCTCGACGAGGAGCGGATCCGGCAGTACCGCGGCACCGTCACGGAGCCGGGGCGCGAAAGCCCGTACCGCGACCGGGCGGTGGAAGAGAACCTCGACCTGTTCGAGAGAATGCGCGCCGGAGAATTCCCCGACGGGGCGCACGTCCTGCGCGCCCGAATCGACATGTCGGCGAAGAACATGAAGATGCGCGACCCGCTCCTTTACCGGATCCGCCACGTAAGCCACTACCGCCGCGGCGGCGACTGGTGCATCTATCCGATGTACGATTTCGCCCACCCGCTGTCGGACGCCATCGAGGGGATCACGCACTCGATCTGCACGCTCGAGTTCGAGAACAACCGGGCGGTCTACGACTGGCTGGTCGACAACCTCTTCCCGGAACCGCGCCCGCGGCAGTACGAGTTCGCGCGGCTGAACCTCGATTACACGGTGATGAGCAAGCGCAAGCTGCTCCAGCTCGTCGAGGAAGGACAGGTGTCCGGCTGGGACGACCCGCGCATGCCTACGATCGCGGGCATGCGCCGGCGCGGCTACACCCCCGAGGGGATACGCCTGTTCACCTCCCGCATCGGCGTCGACAAGGCCAACAGCCGCGTGAGCATGGAGCTGCTCGAGGACGCCATCCGGGACGATCTCAACGCGCGGGCCCCGCGGGTCATGGCCGTCCTGCGGCCCCTGAAGGTCACGATCGTGGACTGGCCCGAGGGGAAGGTCGAGTGGATCGACGCGCCGTACTGGCCCCACGACGTTCCCCGCGAAGGTTCGCGGCCGCTGCCGCTGTCCCGCGAACTGGTCATCGAGCGGTCGGATTTCCGCGAGGACCCGCCCGCGGACTGGATGCGGCTCGAGCCCGGCGGGGTGGTCCGCCTGCGGAACGCCTGCCTCATCCGGTGCGACGAGGTCGTGAAGGACCCGGCCACCGGGGAGACGGTCGCGCTGCGCGCAAGCCGCGTTCCCGAAGGGGAGGGCGGCGCGCACGGCGCGAAGCGGCGCAGGAGCGCCGCGATCCACTGGGTGTCGGCCGCGCACGCCGTCCGGGCCGAGGTCCGCCTGTACGACCGCCTCCTCACCGTGCCCGACGCCGAGACGGGCGAGGAGGGGAAGACCTTCAAGGATTACCTGAACCCGGCATCGGCAGAGGTCCTGACGGGCTGCATGCTCGAGCCGGAACTGGCGGACGTCCGCCCCGGCGACCGCTTCCAGTTCGTCCGGCACGGCTACTTCGTTGCCGACGCCGTCGACTTCAGGGCGGGCGCGCCCGTGTTCAACCGGATCGTCGAGCTGCGCGACACTTACAGGGAGGGGCGGGGCGGCAAGGGGGAACGACCGCCGGCCGCCGCGGAGAAGCCGGCGCGGCGGGCCGGGGAGCCGAAGCACGCGGCGCCGAAGGCGGCCGCGGCCCCGCGCGGGTCGGCGATTCCGGACGAACGCGCCAGGGCGCGGTCGGGCGACCCGTCGCTCGCCGCGAGGTACGACGCCTACGTCCGGAAGCTGCGCCTCCCGGCCGAGCTCGCGGACGTGCTGACGGGCGACCGGGCAGTCGCCGATTTCTTCGACTCCGCCGTGGCGGCCCACGGCAACCCGAAGTCGCTTGCCAACTGGACGGCCAACGACGTGCTGCGCGAGCTGAAGGGGCGCTCCATCGCGGAGCTGCCCTTCACCGCCGGCGACCTGGCCGACCTGGTCCGCAGGATCGACGAAGGCGCGGTCACGACGTCGGCGGCGAAGACGGTCTTCGGGGAGATGATGTCCGGC
The DNA here is from genome assembly GCA_964612075.1 of uncultured bacterium. Lineage (GTDB taxonomy): Bacteria > Desulfobacterota > Deferrimicrobia > Deferrimicrobiales > Deferrimicrobiaceae > UBA2219. Next base: position 29,095 of record CAZTFC010000008.1, on the reverse strand, counting down.
GGCGGCAGCCCGGGCGGGATCATCCGCCGGCTCGGGCTCGACCGTGCGGTCGACGCCGCCGATCTGTCCGCTGCGGTCGACGCGGCGCTGGCCTCGATGCCCGACAAGGTGGAGGCGTATCGCGCGGGCAAGACCAGCCTGCTCGGCCTGTTCACCGGGCAGGTGATGAAGGCCACGGGCGGGAAGGCCGACCCGAAGGCGGTTCAGGAGGAAATCGCGCGAAAGCTGCGGTAAGAACCGGGGCTGTTCCCGGCGCCCTCGCCTCATTCTGCTCAATAAAACAAGGTACGGATAGAGGAAATCCACCACGGTGAACCTGGATTCACGGCCGGGAGTATAATTGTCCCGATGAAGGAGGCATCGGGGCCCCTAATGAGGACATTCTTTTTCTCCAGCATCCGGACCCGCCTGATCCTCATCTTCTTCGTCGCGCTCGTTCCCATCATTCTGCTGATCGGCTACAACGTCCGGGGGCAGCGGGCCCGCGCGCTGGCACAGGCGAAGGAGAAGGCGGACACCATCTTCCGGTTCGCCGTGATGAACGAGCAGCGGCTCCTGCTGGAGACCCGGGAGCTTCTCGAGCGGCTCTCGACGAATCCCGACGTCGCAGGGGGCAGGGATTGCAGCTCGTACCTTTCCTCCCTCCTGCCGAACCATCCCCGGTTCGTCAATTTCGGCCTGGTCCGCCCCGACGGGTACCTCTCCTGCAGCGCCGTTCCGTTCAAGCGGCCCCTGTTTTTGGGGGACCGCATCTTCTTCCGAGGCGTCGTCGAGAGCAGGACGTTCACGATCGGGGATTACCTGGTCGGCCGGATCACCGGGCAGCCGCTCATCACTTTCGGGTACCCGGTCTTCGACGGGCGCAAGGAGCTGGCCGGGGTCGTGTTCGCGGGGCTGGACCTCTCCTACGTGACCGAGTTCGAGGCGGAGGTTTCCGGGATGCTCCCCTCCGGCTCCACCTTCGTCAAGATCGACGCCGGCGGGACGGTCATCGGGGGCATACCCGGATCCTCGCTGTATCGCGTGGGGGAACCGCTCGAGGACGCCGTTTTCGAGATGATCGATCGGGGGAAGAAGGGGAGCTTCACGTCCGTCGACTCCGACGGCGTGGAGCGGCTGCACCTGTATTCCACCTTGTGGGGGACGCTCTACGGGTATGAGGCGCACGTCCTCCTCGGGATCCCCACCGGCGCGCTGCTTACGGAATCCGGGAAGGAGCTGGCGCGCAGCTTCGGCATCCTCGCGCTGGTCGCCGCGGCGACGGTCCTGCTGCTATGGCGCGGCGGAGAGAGGTTCGTCGTCAGGCCGGTCACCCGCATCGTGGAGGCGTCGAGGAGACTGGCCGGGGGCGACCTGTCGGCGCGCGCGGACCTTCCGGGGGAGAAGGGAGAGCTCGGCCACCTGGGGCGGGTGTTCGACGACATGGCGTTCGCGCTGGAGAGGAACTCGAAGAACCTGTCCGAGGTGAGGGCCCGGCTCGCGCAGATCCTTGCGGCGAGCCCGGCGGTGATCTACGCGTACCGTCTCCCGCCGGAGGGAAGCGGGAAGGAGGGCTACCCCGTGTTCCTGAGCGAGCGGGTGAAGGACCTGCTGGGATACGAGCCGGGCGAGCTGCTCGGGGAGCCCGGCTGGGCGACGAAGAACGTTCACCCGGAAGACGCGGAGTCGGCGACGTGCCAAACCGGGCTGCTGCGCTCCGGGCGCGCGACGGTCGAATACCGTTTGCGCGCGAAGAGCGGGGAGTACCTGTGGGTGCTCGACCAGCGGGTGCTCGTCCGGGACGCGGCGGGCGTTCCGTACGAGGTCGTGGGGTCGCTGACGGACATCACGGGACGGAAGAAGGCGGAGGAGGACCTGGTCCGGCTCGGGATGGCCGTGGAGCAGGCCGCCGAGGGGTTCATCGTCACCGATGCGAACGGGATCATGGAATACGTGAACCCGGCGTTCGAGAAGATCACGGGATACTCCTGCTCCGAAGTGATCGGGCGGGACGTCCAGTCCGTGGACGACGAGCGGCAGGAGAACCCGTACCACGTCGAGGCGGAGGAAAGCATCCGGAAGGGGCTGGTCTGGAACGGCAGGAGGACCACCCGGAGGAAGGACGGCGCCGTCTACACCGAGGACGCCATCATTTCCCCGGTGCGGGACCGCGCCGGGAAGATCATCAAGGTCGTCGGGGCGATCCGGGACGTCACCCAGGAGGCGCTGCTGCAGAAGCAGCTCCAGGTCGCGCAGCGGATGGAGGCGGTTGGCACTCTCGCCGGCGGGATCGCCCACGACTTCAACAACGCCCTCACGGGGATCTTCGGGTTCACGGAGATCGCGCTGGCGAAGGCGGGCGGAAACGGGGAGGTCGTTTCGAACCTGAACGAGGTCCGGCGCTGCGCCGACCGCGCGGCGACGCTGACGCGGCAGCTTCTCGCGTACTCCCGCAGGCAGGTCATCAGCCCCGTGAACCTGGACCTGAACGATGTGGTCACGGACCTGATGAAGCTGGCGGCGAAGATCGTCGGGGCGCAGGTCCGGGTCCGCACCTCGCTGTCGAAGGGGCTTCCTTCCGTGTTCGCGGATGTCGGCCAGCTCGAGCAGGTGCTCATGAACCTGGTCATCAACGCCCGGGACGCGATGCCCTCCGGCGGCGACCTCCTGATCGAGACGGGCATCGTGGACGCGGACGAAGGATACGTCGCGCGCTACCCGTTCATGAAAGCCGGCAGGTACGTCGTCCTGTCGGTCGCCGACACGGGGACCGGGATGGACGAGAGGACCATGGAGCGCGTGTTCGACCCGTTCTTCTCGACGAAGGGGCCCGACAAGGGCACGGGGCTGGGGCTCGCGATGGTGTACGGGATCGTGAAGCAGCACAGGGGTTACATCAACCTGGACAGCGAATTGGGAAAAGGGACGGTCTTCCGGATATTCCTTCCCCCGGTGGACGTCCCGCCGGACGCGGTCGCGGCCCCCGGCCTCGCTACGATCCCCGGGGGGAGGGAGACCGTCCTCGTCGCCGAGGACGACGAAGCGGTACGGGCGCTCGTGAAGACGACGCTGGAGGAGCTGGGCTATACCGTGCTGGCGGAGAGCGGGGGAGCGGAGGCCGTCGCCGCCCTCGAGCGGGAACGGGGCGCCGTCTCGCTGGCGCTTCTCGACGTCGTCATGCCGAGGATGGGAGGAAGGGAAGCGTACCAGGCGATGCTGCGGATTTCCCCCGGGCTCAAAGGCGTCCTGATGAGCGGTTACGCGGACGGCGCCGCCCACGAATCGCCCGACTTCCTGCCGCCGGTCCCTCTTCTTGCCAAGCCGTTCACCCCGGCCGAGCTCGCGAGGAAGGTGCGGGAGGTCCTGGACGCCGCCTCCTGAGGAAAGCGCGGAGGGGGTTGCGTCGGCAGGTCCGCCCGGAAGCGGAACGTCCCTCCCCGTCCTGAAAACCTTCTTGCCCGATTCCGCATCTTATATGGGACATTTGCGGGAACGTGAGCGGGGAGGCATACAATACCATCGGAACGTCGGCCGGATGATGGAAATAAAGCGGACGGAGGGATCGAAACGATGAATCAAGGCGGAAGCTACGAGGAATTCGACATAAAGGACGGCAAGGGGTACCTGTATATCGTGTTCGGCGCCAACAGGTGGGAATTCGAGAAGCTCGACGAAGAGGGGGAGCATCTCCCCGAATTGGCCGAAAGCAGCCTGGAACGGATGAGAAGCACCACCATGTACCTCTTGAGGCACTGGAAGCACCTCCACGCCGAGGACAGGGCGATGGGCACGGCCGGCCTCACGCAGGACATCGAGAGTGTGAAAAGCTGCGGCTATTCCATAAAGGGGACCAAGAGCTATCTCCAGTCGCAGGGGGAAGAGGACGCCAGGAAATACAGGGCGTTCCTGCGGATCGTGAAGGACGGGCGGGATTAGACGGGGGCGGGCGGGGCGGGATCAGGCGGAGCTTTCCGCCTTGTACCGCGCCAGCAGCCCCGATCGGACCACCGTCCGGTGAACCCGCGCGAAGACCCACGCCGCAAGTAGGATGTAGAGCGCGCAAAGACCGAGGCCTGATATCAACGGTTCCCCGGAATACGTGCCGCCCGTGACGATCGCGCGCATCCCCTCGAACACGTAGGACGGCGGCAGCAGCCCCGAGACCGCCTGCATCCACCCGGGCAGGGTGGACACCGGGTAGAAGACCGCCGCGAACGGCGTGACCACCGCGGGGATGGGCCAGACGAGCCACTCGGACGCGGGCCCGAACCGCAGGACGAGCGCGGCCCCCAGGATGCCTAGGGCGATCCCGAACAGGAACAGCACGAGGAGGAAGGGGACGAGCATGAGCCCGTAGGCGAAAAACCGCAGGCCGAAGGCCGTGGACGCCAGGGCGACCATGACCAGGAGCCCGAGCAGGCTCGTCGCTACGCTGAACAGCACCAGCCCGCCCAGGTACTCCCGTATCGACAGGGGCGAGGCGAAGAGGTTCAGGAAGTTCTGCGACCACACGTCCTCGAGGAAACCCGTCGTCACGCTGTGCATGACCCGGGTGAAGAAATCCCAAAGAAGGACCGCTCCCAGGAGCATGGGCACGAAATCCGTTCCGGGAGACGCAAGGGTGTTCAGGTAGCGGGTGATGAACCCCCACAGAACGATGTCCACGAGGATCCACGCGTAGAGCGCCAGCACCCGGGCGGGGCTGCCGCGAAGCAGGTAATATTGCCGGAGCGCGATCCCCGCGGCCCGGCGGAGTCGACCGCCCATCATGCTTTTTTCAGCCTCCGCCGAGCGCGAGCGGCTCGCGCGCGACGGCGATGAAGAGATCCTCGAGCGTCTCCTTGCCGTGCGCCCGGGGGAGCGAGGAGGGATCCCCTTCCAGCAGGATCCTTCCGTGCGAGAGGAAGAGCACCCTGTCGCACACTTCCGTCACCTCGTGCATGTTGTGGGTGGTCCAGAGGACTCCCATCCGGTCCCGGCCGCAGAGTTCCAGGATCTTCGCGCGGATGTCGCGGGCGGTCGCCGGGTCGAGCGACGCCGTCGGTTCGTCGAGCAGGAGGAGGCGCGGGCGGTTGAGCAACGCCTTCGCGAGGCAGACGCGCGTCTGCTCGCCGGACGACAGGAGGCCGAACTTGACGTCCTTCATCTTCGCGAGGTCGAACGATTCCAGCAGCTCGTCGATCCGTTTCCCGGGCGCTTCGACTTCGTACAGCAGGCCGAAGAAGCGCAGGTTCTGGAAGACGGTCAGGTTCCCGGGCAGCGGGGCGTACACCGCCGCGAAATTCGTGCGATGGAGCGCCCGGGCGCGGTCCGCCACGACGTCGACGCCCTCGATCCGGATCGTCCCGGCGGTGGGTGAGAGGACCCCGAGGATCATGTTGATGGTGGTGGTCTTCCCCGCCCCGTTGGGGCCCAGAAGCCCGACGATCTCGTCCGGCCCCACCCCGAACGAGACCCCGTCGACCGCGACCGTGCCGCCGAATACCCTTTTCACCCCGTCGACCGAAAGCACGGGGGAGATCCCGGTTGCCATCTTTTAAAAAAAGCTCCCGTCCTATATCATCGGTTTCCGGACAACGAAAGGAGTATACACCGGCGCGGGGCAGGTTCGATCACCGGGGGCGTCGATCCGGCATCCATGGGTAAATATTTGCCCAGTGTTGCCGTGCAGGCTTCCGTGAGAATGTTTACTGGTTTGGAATGCCGTGTTATATCGATTATTTATAAGGCGCATTTCATGGAATGGATATTGCTCATGCACCGGCAGGAGGAACGATCAATGGAGAGCCGCCTGAAAAAATATATCGCTTCCCTCTCGGAAGAGGAGAGGATCCTGTACAAGCCGCTCATCGAGGACGCGCTGCGGCGGGACGAGGCGTTGACCCTCACCATTACCGAAGCCAGGGAAAACGCCGCGATGTATGAGTACCAGATGAAGCGCCTGGGCGAGGCCGCCGAGCAGTTCCACGCGGGCATCCTGCGGTTGAACGGCAAGCTGGAAAAGCTGGCCGAGCTGTCGGAGCGCGCGTCCCGGAAGAGCGCCGACGAGACTTCCGACGGGAGATATTCGAAGCTCAAGCACTGACGCCGCGTCCGGCCGGGGCCGGAAAGGGGATCATTCGCTTCCTACGATCCTCACCGGCTCGATGCAAGGAAGACGGCCGGGAGCGCTTTCACCGCAACGTCTGCATTCCACGGTCACGGTCTTTCCCTGGTACCGGCTCCGCAATTCCTCCGAGAGCGGTCCCTCGACGACGTGGTCCGTCGGGCGGCCGCCGCCTTCGGCGAGCGGGACCGCCAGGACCAGCCGGGCGAACGGCTCGTTCCCGACCACGCCCACCGTCCCCGTAAGAAGGAAAGTTCCGCTGTCTTTTTTCACCCCGTTCCCCGACGCGCCGCAGGACGTCATCGCCAGGAACAGGGCCAGAACGGCCGTCAGGTGCGGCTTAAGGCGCATTCAGGCTCTCCCGTTGGATCCTTTTGATCTTTTCCCTGTACCTGCGCGAAAGGATGTCGTGGATGCAGACAGGGACCGGCTCGCCGGTCGCCTTCTCGAGCGCTTTTACGACGTCGGTTTCCGCGACGGCGCGCAGCTTCGCCATGGCCGTGGCTTCCACGGCCGGTGAGACGTTCGCGGCGGATGTCGATGTGTTGGCTCCGCTGGCGTTCTGCAGGATCAGGATCGCCGCGTTGTCGTACGGATACGTCGTGCCGGAGAGGAAGTCGTAGGTCAGCAGGCCGCCCGCCTTCCAGTCGTAGGCCGATGCATTGGGCGGAGAGGACGACGACACGGTCCATGTAAACGAGGACGAAGTGTCGTCGTACCAGTACATGTCGATGGAGTAGGCGGAAAGCGACGGCAGGGACAGACGGTTCCGGTTGGCCGAGGTGAACATGCCGGGGAGATCGTATCTGTTTCCGTAGATGTCGTAGTGAGCGCCGGCCCACGTGTCGATGGTCCGGTAGCTCCATGCCGCGTTGTCCGTCAGCGTTTCGTTCGATCCGCTGAAGACCGCGATCGACCAGTCGCGGAAAACGGAGAAAAAACTGAGGGATGGGTCTTGAGATATCAGGTATTCCTCGACTGACGCGACGCCCCGCAGATCACTGGCGAGGATGTTCCGGAAAGCGTCCGCCGGGAAGCGGTCCGCGATGTACTGAGCCCACATGTACACGACGGCGTAATCCTTCAGCCCGGCTGCGTAAGGCCAGTCGGTCAGGGAATCGGACCGGTTGTCCCCGCTTTCGAAGGTAAGGACCCTCGAGTAGTTGGGCCCGTAGCCGGCGAAGTACGGCGCGATCTCCGACATGGCCTCGTCGAGCCAGGTGTTGTCGTAGATCCCGAGGCGGTTGGTCTTCTGCTCCCAGTGGATCATGTGCTGGAATTCGTGTGCCAGCACCCTGCGGAAAGTGATGCTGGAGGCGACGCCGGGCGAAATGTCCATGAAGAAGATCTCTTTCTCGTTCGATTCCGACCAGTAGCCCGAATCCTTCGGGTGTTCGTTGTCGGAGTCGAAGTAGCCGGCGATGTAGCTTCCGCCCGTGTACCCGTCCTTTATGTCCATCAGGAGGATGTAGATTTTCGGATCGTCGTCCACGCCGGGGTTCGGTTCGCTCCCGAAGGCATTCCGGACGCCGTGGTAGATGGCGTTGTCGAACTGGTTCACCAGGTCGTCGATGGCGGAATCCGAAACCAGGCCCGACAACCCCTGTTCGAGGTAGACGTAGCAATGGTCGCCTTCGGCTACCTTGTCGGCCAGGATCGTGTACTTGTCTTCCTCGACGAAGTCCCAGACGTAGAAGGAAAGGGCGGAAGTCGCGCTCCCGCTCGTGCCGCCCCCTCCCCCGCCGCCGCAGCCCGCGGACAGGAGCGCCACCAACACCAGGAAGGCGATCTTTCTCAAGGGTCCCCCGTTTCTTCATAGGGGATGCGAACGCCCGATAACCCCCGAAGGCCGGCACCACCTAATAGTAAACCATACAAGCAATCGTATCGGCGGGCCGTTGTATTTTCTTTAAAAGGGAATCCGCGCCGCCGCGGCGTGGATCGAAATTGCATGAGGTGCGCATAACGGGCGAAAAATACGGCCCATCGTATAAGGGGAAAGGAGGTTCGCCGTGGCTGCAAAATGGATCATCGCGGTGACGGGCGCGACGGGAGCACAGGGCGGGGGTTTGTGCCGGGCCGTTCTCGAAGATGGCGGCGGGCGGTACAAGGTGCGCGCCCTGACGAGGAATCCCGCTTCGGACAAGGCGAAGGAACTCGAAAGGATGGGCGTGGAGGTCGTCGCGGCCGATCTCGACGATCCGGAAAGCCTGAAGAAAGCGTTCCACTGCGCCCACGCGGCCTTCTGCGTCACCCCGTACTGGGAGCATCTCTCCCCGGAGAGGGAGCTGGCCCAGGCGAGGAACATGGCGGATGCCGCGAAACATGCCCACGTCGGGCATGTCGTCTGGTCGACGCTGGAGGACACGCGCGGCTTCGTCCCGCTCCAGGACGACCGGATCCCGACGCTGATGGGAAGCTACAAGGTGCCGCATTTCGACGCGAAGGGGGAGGCCGACCGGTACTTCGCCGGGCTCGGGCTTCCCGTGACGTTCCTGCGGACTTCGTTCTATTGGGAGAACCTCATCCATTTCGGCATGGGACCCAAGGCGGGACCGGACGGCGAACTGGCGATCGCTTTCCCGATGGGAGACGCGAAGCTTCCCGGCATCGCCGTCGGCGATATCGGCCGGTGCGCGTACAACATCATCCGGAACCGGCTGGAATACCTGGGCCGGACGATCGGCGTCGCGGGCGACCATTTGACCGGGCAGAGCATGGCCGAGGCGCTCACCCGCGCCCTGGGCCGGACGGTCCGATACGAGGACGTGACGCCGGCAGCGTACCGGAGTTCAGGGGCGCCGGGCGCCGCGGACCTCGCGAACATGTTCCTGTTCAAGCGGCTGTTCGAGCGCGAATATTGCGCGGCCCGGGACCTCGCCGCCGCGAGGCGGCTGCATCCTGGCATGAAGACGTTCGAGGAGTGGCTTTCGGAGAACCGGCACCGCATGCCTTTCGGGGGAGCGCAGCGGAAGGTATCGGGAGAATAAGCGCGCGGAAGGGTTCCATCGGCACGGGGAGGTTGGGGGATCGAAATCCGCCGGGCATGAGAAACATTTTGCCGAATATGGGCACTTCGATTCCGGCAATAACGATTTTTAATAAGGATCAATTGAAAAAACGGGAACTTACGATTTCACGCGTTGGAACGTCTTTTGCGTGTTATATATAACCTCGGGTTTTCCGAGGCGAAGGAACGGGTCGAAGACCTGGACGAGGGAACGAAAGGTTGATCGAAGGGATCGCAGCGGCGAGAATCCTCAACGGGCGCCAGGGCAGGCTGCCAATGGTCGTCCGTCCCGACGCCGGGCCGGTCGTCACCTGCTCCGACGCGGGCGGTTTCTTCCGCAGGGACACTTTCCGCAACCTCCATCTCGAAATATCGTTGAACGATTTCGGGCTCGAGAAAAGCTACGGTCGGTTCGTGAGGGACAAGCTGTACGGTGCCTCGGCGCCACAGGCCGGCGGCGCCCTGGTCGACATCTACGTCTGAAGGCGGGGAGGCGACCCCCTCCTTCCGGGCACTTTTTTCCTTCCAGGGTTGTTTTTTTCCTTTTTCCGACTTTTTTTCGCCGCCGTTCCGCAAGTTGGGCAACGTTCATCCGGGTCGGACAATCGGTAAAAATGCCTGATTCGAAAGGGATAAAGCATGCTTGACGCGGGGGGCGGGCGGGCGGGAAAATCATAGGTGACCCCGGACGACCCCGAGGCGGCAAGGGTGGCGGCATGAAGGAAAGAAACGGGTTCCGATACATCATAAAAGTGTTCGAGGCGCAGTGGGACCGTCTCCACGACGAGACGGTCAAGCCGTTCTTCGAGCAGCTCAAGCGCGACACGGAGGAGACCTACACGCGGAGAAACGGGCGGCGCAGGGACCGGCCGGGGCATGACGCCCTGTTCAGCTACATCGTCTTCCAGAACGCCGAGGGGCTGAAATCCGCGTTGAACGGGCACGACCAGGGCGTCGACAATCGCGCGAAGATCGCATATTTCGCCTGCCATGGAAAGCGCGGCGCCATCACCGCCGTGCAGGACATCAGCCGGACGAAGCTGAAAAACATCCTGGCCCCGCTGTCCAGCTACGACGGCCTGTACCTCGGCGCCTGCGACTTCGTCAACCGGAAGACGGCCGAGGTCCTCCTCGACGGGATGCCGTACCTGAAATGGGTGGCGGGATACGAGAACTGGACGCCCTGGCTGGAAGGCATGCTGTGCGACCTGATGTTCTTCCGCATGCTCTTGAGCGGCCGGTTCGTCCGGCCGGGTTCCAGGGCGAGGTGGGACCCGTACGGACGCCCGGAAGACGTCGCCCGGGAGATGTACGGGCTGTTCCCCACGGCGGTCGATCTCCGCTTCTCGCTGTTCTACCGTTCCAGGGAGCGCGTCTGCTCCACGCTCGAGGAGCGCATGGGAGGGCGGGAAGCGTAGCCGCCCCCGGCCGCGGGAGGTCTTCCGGATGAATCTCCTGATGGTGACGAACACGTACACCCCCTTTGTCGGGGGGCTCGTCCGGTCGGTCCAGTCCTTCACCGGGGAATTCCGGCGCCGGGGGCACCGGGTGCTGGTGGTCGCCCCGTCGTACCCCGGGGCGCCGAAAGAGGAAGAAGGGGTGATCCGGGTCCCCGCCATCCGGCGCTTCAAGGGCAGCGACTTCTCCTTCGGCCTCCCGATCCCTGCGTTCCTCTTTCCCGCCCTCGACGCGTTCCGCCCGGATATCGTCCACTCGCACCACCCTTACGTCCTGGGGGACATGGCGCTGCGCATCGCCGCGGCGCGGAACGCGCCGCTGGTCTTCACCCATCACACCATGTACGAGACGCTGGCGCGGTATGTCCTGGTCGATTCGAAAGCGGTGCGGCGGTTCGTCGTCGAGCTCTCTACCGGGTACGCGAACCTCTGCGACCAGGTCATCGCCCCGAGCGCGAGCATGGAGAGGATCCTGAGGGAACGGGGGGTGAAGTCGCCCATCGCCGTGATCCCCACCGGTGTCGACCTGGAGGCGTTCCGCGGCGGCGACCGTGAAGGGTTCCGCGCCTCGGTCGGCATTCCGCCCGACGCCTTCGTCGTCGGGCACGTGGGCCGGCTCGTCCCGGAGAAGAACCTCGATTTCCTGGTCCAGGCCGTCATCGCGTTCCTTTCGACGAACGTTTCCGCCCGGTTCCTGGTCGTCGGGAGCGGCGTTTCGGCAGGAGAGATCCGGGAGCGGTTCGGGCGTAGCGGAATGTCCGACCGGCTTTGCATCGCCGGCGTCCTCCGGGGCGGGGAGCTGGCGGACGCGTATCATGCGATGGACGCGTTCGCGTTCGCCTCCTGTAACGAGACGCAGGGGATGGTCCTCACGGAGGCGATGGCGGCGGGCGTCCCCGTGGTCGCGATGGACGCGCCAGGGGTGCGGGAATCGGTCGTCGACGGGCGGAACGGTTTCCTCCTGCCCGCCTTGAACGTGGAGGATTTCTCCGGCGCTCTCTCGCGAGTCGCCCTTTCGGGCCCCGCGGAGCTGCGCGCCATGGGGGAAGCCGTGCGGGAGACGGCGCGGCGGTTCTCGATGCGGCGGTGCGCCGGGAAAGCTCTCCGTCTGTACGCCTCCCTGTTGGCGGACCGGAGGCTCGTCGTGGACGCGGGGGGAAGACCGCTGGGCCCCGCCCTGCGGCGCATCGACCGGGAGCGGAACCTCTGGAGGAACCGCGCCCACGCGGCGGCCGTCGCCTTTTCGGCGCGGGAGTGCCCGGCGGCATCCGCTATGATGAAGAGAGAGTGAAAACCGAAGGGAGATCCGAATGAATCCTCCAGAGAACGGCGCTGTCGAACTGCTCCGCGAACAGCTGCGCGGCGCGTGGGAGACCCTGGAAGGAACGACGAAGGACCTGACGCCGGAAACCGCCCGATGGATCCCCCCGGGGACCGCTCTTCCGATAGGAGCGGCCTACGCCCACGTGGTCCTCGCGATGGACGGCGTGGTCAACGGGTTGGTCCGCGGGAAGCGTCCGCTGTTCTCCGCCGCTTACGCGGGGAAGACGGGGACGTCCTCCCTGCACCCGGGATCGACCGGCGGCGGGCCCTTCGACCCGGAGGAATGGGGACGGGTGTTCGCGGACTGGTGCCGGCAGGTGAAAGTCGACCTGAAAGCGCTGCACGATTATGCCGCGGCGGTGTTCGAAGCGGCCGACGCGTGGCTCGCCACGCAGAACGACGCGGTCCTGAAAGAGTCCGTCGACCTGATGTCGATCGGCATCGGGCCGTGCACCATCGCGTTCGTTCTGAGCAACGTCGTGATCGGGCACGTCTATTGCCATGCCGGGGAGATCGCCGCGCTTAAGGGGACCCGCGGGCTGAAGGGATACCCGTACTGAAGTCCGCGTAGAAGGATCCGGCGCCCGCCTCCGTGCATCCAATCAAAAAGGAGGTGGGCTCGATGACGCGATCGGGTTCGGAAGCGCTTCGGTTCATTCAGGCAAACGGGGAGGGATCGGGGCCGGCGGGGCGGTGCGAGGTCGGCCCTTCGGGCAGGAACGACACCGACCTTCTGGACGCCTACTCGCGCGCGGTGACGGCCGTGGCGGAGGCCGTGGGCCCCGCGGTCGTCAGCGTCAACATCGACAGGGAAACGCCGGACGGCAACGGGCTGGAGCCGGTCGGGGCGGCGTCGGGGGTCCTGCTGACGCCCGACGGGTACGTCCTCACGAACCATCACGTTGTGAGGGAAAACCGCCGGGTCCGGCTGACGCTCATGGACGGCACGCAGATCGGCGCCGCGGCCGTCGGGTCGGACCCGCCGAACGACCTCGCCGTCGTGCGGGCCGACGGCTCGGGTTTCCCGTACGCCTCGCTGGGCGACTCCTCGGCCCTGAAGGCGGGGCAGCTCGTGATCGCCATCGGGAATCCGCTCGGGTTCCAGTCCAGCGTGTCGACCGGGGTCGTGAGTGCCACCGGGCGCGGAATGCGCAGCATGGACCACCGGCTCATCGAGAACGTCATTCAGCACACGGCGCCGTTGAACCCCGGGAACTCCGGCGGGCCGCTGGTGGATTCGAGGGGCCGCGTCGTCGGGATCAACACGGCGATCATCCCGGCGGCGCAGGGGATCGGTTTCGCCGTTCCCTCGAACACGGCGCGCCACGTGGTCTCCCAGATCCTGTCGCACGGGAGGGTGCTCAGGGGATACCTGGGGATCACGGGAAGACAGAGGCGGCTGGCAAGGAAGCTCGTGCGCTTCCTGGAACTCGCCCGCGAATGCGGCGTGGAGGTGATGACGCTGGACCCGGACGGCCCGGCGGCGAAGGCGGGGATCGCTCCGGGGGACATCGTCCTGGAGATGAACGGCACCCCGGTGGAAAGCGTCGACGACCTTCACCGTCTGCTTTCGGAAGCGGCGGTCCGGGAGATCGCCCGGATCACTCTCCTGCGGGGCGTCGAGCGCAAGGCCGTGGAGGTGCCGGTGGCGGAGTCCGCGTCCCGGGCTAGTTCGGGACGGGCTCCCCGGCGTTGATGACGAAGCAGGTCCCCCGGATGCCGATCGTCGACACGGGGGTTTCGAAACGGACCGACTCGGGCGAGAGCTTGCCGATGATCCCCGACATGTAGGCCATCGTTCCCTTCGCGAGGCGCGCGACCAGCGACAGCTTCCCTTCGGCGGGCGAGAAGAGGAAGTCCTGGAGGGAGATGCTGCTCTGCGGCCCGATCGAGAGGCTGGAGTTGTCCCGGAGGGTGACGCCGACGGACCCGCCCGGGCCCGTGGTGAGGACATCTCCGGTCACCAGTTTCGCCCCTACGGAGGCGGGAAGGACCTGGGACCCGCGGTTGATGCTCGCCATCCCTTCGGACGTCCTCACGATGCCGATGATGTCCTGAACCTGGACCGCCTCGGCCGCGCCCCATGCCATGGCGGGTATCGACGCCAGCAGGATCGTGATGAATAAGAGGCGTTTCATGCCTTCCTCCGTCCGGAGCCGGATGTGCCCGCGTTCGGGCCCTGTTTTCTCAGGGGTATAGTGAAAGAACCGTGCCAATCGTGTTTCAGGACGATCTTCAATGAAAACGGGACCTTCCGGTTACGCCATGGTTGCGGGCCGGGGCGTAAATCGGCAATTTGCCGAATCGTGATGCCTTTCCGTTGCCGAAAAATGTCAGTTCATGGGAGAGCGGCCGGAGGGCCGGGTCTGCCGATCCGAAGGGGATATGCCGGACCCGGCCGCGGCCGCGGGTCGGTCAAGCCGCCCGTTCTTTCTCCGTGAGCTCGATCTGCTTCTGCATCTCGTCGATGTCGAAGCTCAAAGAGATCTTTTCCGCCTTGGGCTGCAAGGATCCGAGTTCGACGGGGCTCAAGTCTCCGAACTCATAGATGCCGGTCTCGCTCTCCCCGAACTCGACCACCATGCTAGCGGGGATGTCGATCTTCTTGCCGGTCGGCTGGATCACCCCGCCCGGCGTCATGATCGGGCCTTGCTGCGTGCCGGTCCATTTCATCTCGACCACCGCCGTGTTGCCCAGGGTCTTCGTGCTCTTGATCGTGAACTTCGAATCCGGGAACGCCTCTTCCCATTCCCGCATGATCGTCATGAACATCCGGATACCGCGCATCCTCCGGTTCGTCGGTGTTTCGTGGTAAAGGACCCTGGGGTCGACGAGGGACCACAGTTCGGCCCAGTTTTTATCGGCAAACGCCTGAACGAGATTTTCCGCAACGTTGACCTGAGACAGGCCTGACATGGAAATCCTCCGTATCCTGCATCGGTGTCTGGGTTTTCGTGGGTTGACGTCATGCCGTCCATTTATTATTAAGATTAATTCCTGGCGTGGCGGGGTTCAGTCCGCAACCCGATTTCCGGAAGCGAGCGCCGGCGTTCAGCGGACGGGGACGCGGGTCCTTTTTTGAAAACCTAGCAATATCGATGAATTGCGATTCCCTCTCTGCTGCAGCCAGAGGAACCTGTTGATTCGCTAAAGATTTTCCGGTTCGTGCCGATACGTATTATTGATTGTATACCGGAGGCGGGATTGGCAATCGGCGCAAAAGGCAAAGTTCTCCTGATGGACGACGAAGAGATGGTGCGCGCCGTCGTGGGAGAGATGCTCAAGATGTTCGGCCACGAGGTGGAGTGCGCCAAGGACGGCGAGGAGGCCATCGAGAAGTACCTCAAGGCCAGGGAATCCGACGCCCCGTTCTCCGCCGTGATCGTCGACCTGAACATCCCCAACGGGATGGGAGGGAAGGAGACCGTCGAGCGGCTGCGCCGGATCGATTCGAACCTCAAAGCGGTCGTCTCGAGCGGGTACCCCGACGATCCCATCATGACGAACTACCGGGAATACGGCTTCAACGCGGTCATCTCGAAGCCGTTCCGGGTTTCGGACCTGAGCTCCGCGCTGCAGATGCTGGCCTGCGCATAAAGGCGCGCCCGGCTACTCCCCGAGTTTTTCCCTCACAGAGCGGACCTTTCCCTCGATCGAGCCGGCCTTGTCGCGGCGGTCGTCGATCCGGATCGAGGTCGACACCCGCTGCACTCCTTCGCCGAACGGCTGCTCGTGCATCTTCCTGATGACGGGAAGGATCGCGTCGAGGTCGCCCTCGATGATCGTCCCCATTCCCGTAAGCTCGTGCTTGAGCCCGCTGTCCCTAAGGACCCGTTCCACCCCCGCGACGTACTTCGACACGCTCGGGGTCGCGGTCCCCAGGGGAACCACTGTGACGAACACGACGGCCATGGCCACCTCCCGTCTTCCATCGATTCGAAAATGGAAATGTACCACACATCCGGGCCCGGGAGCTCGGCCCCTCTCCGTCAGGAAGGGGAGAGGGTCCGCTTCCGGATCAGCTCCCGGAACGCCTCCGGCGGGGTCTCCCTCGAATGCAGCGGGGGGTCCCCCACGCCGGGGTGCGCCTCTTCGAGGGAAGGGCGCTCCTTCCGGTAGAGGACGCCGAGCGGGATCCGCTCCTCCGTCTCCATCGCGAGCTCGAGCGCCCGCATCCGGTCGGACGGGTCGTGGTCGGCCGGCAGGCGCCAGGTCTTCTCCGCGTACCATTTCGCCGTATTCTTCTTGTTGAACGTGACGCAAGGCTGGAGGATGTCGACCAGCGCGAACCCCCTGTGGGCGATCGCCTGCTCCATCAGGCCGGCCGTCAGCTCGACGTCCGTCGCAAGCCCCCGCGCGACGAAGCCGCACCCCAGCGCGATCGCCACCGCGAGCGGGGGAAAAGGGGCCGAGATCACGCCCGTCCGGGCCAGGGCCCCGGTCCAGCCCGGATCGCTGGTGGGGGAGGGCTGCCCCTTGGTCAGCCCGTACACCCGGTTGTCGTGGACGAAGACGGCGATGTCGGGATTGCGGCGGATGTTGTGGATGAAGTGGTTCCCCCCCTCCCCGTACATGTCGCCGTCGCCGCTGGTCACCACCACCGTCAGCGAGGGGTTGCTCATCCTGATCGCGAGCGCGGCGGGAAGGGCCCTGCCGTGCAGGCCGTTGAAGACGTTCACGTCGACGTGGTGGGGCAGCTTGGCCGCCTGTCCGATCCCCGAGACGAGGACGATGTCGTGTTTGGGCTTCCCCGTCCGTTCGAGCGTGATCCTGACCGCCTGGAGGATGCCGAAGTTCCCGCAGCCGGGGCACCAGGCTTTTTCGACGCCGGTTTCGAATGTCCCGTTCATGGTTTGCGCTCCTTGATCCGCCGGACCAGGTCGTCCGGGGTGAAGGGCAGGCCGTCGCACCGGGATACGGTTCCATCGACCTTCCTGCCGGTCTCCGCGCGGATCAGCCGCGCGAGCTGCCCGGTCCGGTTGTTCTCCACCGTGAGGACGGTGCGGTAGCGGGAAAGGACCCCGTCGAGCTCCGGGGAAGGGAAGGGGCACACCTGCCGCAGGTGCACGGCGGCTACGGCGGCGCCGTCACGCGCCAGGATCTCCCGGGCCTCCGAGACGACCCCCTTCGTCGAGCCGAAGCCGACCAGCGCCAGCTCGCCTTCCGGAGGGCCGTCGACGAGCGGGGGAATCGTCGCCGCCTCGAGGGTCTTTCCCTTCCTCTCCCGCTTCTCCTCCATCCGCAGGCGGGTTTCGTGGTCCTCGGTCAGGTGGCCGTCCTCCGTGTGCTCGTCGCTGTCGGACACCACCGTGATCCCCGGCTCGCCCGGCACGGCCATCGGCGAGACGCCGCTGCCGGTGAAGGCGTACCGAAGGTACTTCCCGTCGGCGTTCCTCGGAACGTTTTCCCCCCGCACGATCCTGCGGCGCGGAGGGGGCGCGACGAAATCCTCCGGCCCCGCGTCGACGATCGTGTCGGCGAGGTACTGGTCGGTGAGGAGGATGCACGGAACCTGGTGCTCCTCGGACATCTCCATGGCGTGGTGGGCGAGGGCGAACGCCTCCTCCACGGATCCCGGCGCGAGCACGAGCCGGGGGAACTCCCCGTGCCCCGCCGACAGGGCGAAGGAGAGGTCCTCCTGTGCGGTCCGGGTGGGCATGCCCGTCGCCGGGCCTGGGCGCATCGCGAGCGCGATCACCACCGGCGTCTCCATCATGCCGGCCAGGGACAGCGCCTCCGCCATCAGCGCGAAGCCGCCGCCCGAGGTGGACACCATGGCGCGGGCCCCGGCGTAGGATGCGCCGATCGCCATGTTGAGCGCGGCCAGCTCGTCTTCCGCCTGCTCGAACACGAGGCCCAGAGGAGGGCCGTCCGACGAGAGGGAGGCCAGGATCCCGCTCCCCGGCGTCATCGGGTAGCCGGCGGCGAACTTGCATCCGCCCGCCAGCGCCCCCAGCGCGACCGCCTCGTTTCCGGACAGGATCACCCGGGGGCGGAACTCCCCGGTCGGGAGCGGGTGCGAGGAGGGGAGTCGCTCTTCGGCCCACGCGAGGCCCGAGCGGAACGCCGCGAGGTTCTTTTCGAGGACGTCGCCGCGGAAGTCGTGGGAAAGGAGCTTCTCCACCATGCCCGGGGACACGCCGATCAGCCGCGAGATCATCCCCACGCCCACCAGGTTCGCCAGAATCGGGTTTCCGGTCGCGGTCGCCAGCTCCTTGAGGGGGACGGCGGGATGGGCTCCCTGCGCGCCCTCGCCGGCGGGATCGGCCAGAACGGCGCCCCCAGGCCGGACCGACGGGAGGAAATGCGGCAGGTGCGCGGGATCGAGGGCGAGCAGGATGTCGGCGTCCGCGCGCCCCGCACGCACCGGGGCGTCCATGATCCGGACGGAATAGGAATTCCGTCCCCCGCGGATCCGGCTCATGTAGTCCTGCGTCGCGTGGAAGTGGCGCCCGGCCGCCACCGCCAGCCGGGAGAGGATGCCCCCCGCGATGTGCACGCCCTGGCCGGCCCTGCCCGTGATGCGGATGTTGATGTCGATGCCCAAGGGGTGCTCCTTCGTGTTTTTTTTTATGATGAGCGCCGCCGGTGGGAGGTTCCGGGGTCGTTGCCCGGTTCCGGCTCCCCGCGGGCGGCTTAAACGTGGTTGCGCAGCATCAGCTCCGCGGGGTGGGGGTTCAGGAACACCTGCCGTTCCAGGTAGGCGATGCCGTACTTCCTGATGAAGTGCCGGAACAGCGTGGCGGGGACCACCAGGGGGATCAGGCGGTTCCGGTACCGGTCGATCACGTCGAGCAGCTCCATCTTCTCCTCGTGCGAAAGGAACGTCCGCAGGTGCCCCAGCATGTGGGTGAGGACGTCGGCGCACTTGGCGGGCGTGGCGCGCTGGGAAAGCGCATCCATGAGGAGTTTCTGGTACCGGTCGTACGCCTCCTCCACGGGGAGGTCCTTCGCGCGCGCGACGAGGTTCCCCATCTCGGTGTAGCGGGTCCGGCCGTGGGAGAGGAGCAGGAGCTTGTGGTCGGTGTGGAACCGCACGAGGCCTCCGCGCGACATGCCCTTCCGGAACGAATCGCGGAAACGGCGCAGCGTGAACACGCGCTCGACGAACATCTCCCGGAGGACCGGGTCCTGCAGCCGGCCTTCCTCCTCCACGGGGATCAGCGGGAAGTGCTCCATGAACGACCTCGTGAAGACGCCCGCGCCGATCTTCGCGGGGATGCCGTTCCTGCCGTAGATCTTGACGCGCTCCATCCCGGAGCTGGGGGAGTCCTTCTTGCAGATGTACCCGCTCAGGTCGACGTCCTCGAGGTTGCGCAGCTTCTTGCGGCACCAGGCGTGCATCAGCTCCGTGAAGTCCGTGCCCGACACGGCGCCGACCAGGCGGGGGGCGTCCGGGGGGCCCACGAGGCGCATCGCCTCCCTCGGGACCGGGAACCCGCACTCCACCTCGGGGCACACCGGGACGTATTCCACGAACCGCCCCAGCGTTTCCACGAGGAACGCGTCCCTCTTGTGGCCGCCGTCGTAGCGGACCTTCTCCCCCAGCAGGCAGGAGCTGATGAGGATCCGTATCGGCCCCGCGGGGACGGATCTGTCGATACCGCGGTCGGTTTCCATTCCGCCATCATTATAAAATGATCGCGGCCGATGGTGTATTCTCATGTGAGAACGATTTATCTCGGAGGGGAGAGATTCCAATGTCCGGAACCGGGCCGATCCTGATCGTGGACGACGAGGCGGGCATACGCCAGTCGCTGGAAGGGGTCCTGGCCGACGAGGGGTACTCCTGCGTCCACGCGAAGGACGGAACCGACGCGCTGTCGCGGATCAGTGAAGCCCGCCCCTCGCTGGTGCTTCTCGACATCTGGATGCCGGGCATGGACGGCATCGAGACGCTGCGGAGGATCAAGGAGCTCGATCCCGGGATACCGGTCGTCATGATGAGCGGGCACGCGACGATCTCCACCGCGATCCGGGCGACGAAGGAAGGGGCGTCGGACTTCATCGAGAAGCCGCTGGAGATCGAGACCGTGCTTTCCTCCATACGCCGGGCCCTGGCCGCGGGGAAAGGGGAAGGGACCAGCGAGGTTTCCGTCTCCACCGACCTCAAGCCGGCGACGGACGTCCCCGCCCTGAAGGCCGTCGTGTTCGAGCGGCAGCTTCTGCGCGGAGCCGCGATGCCGCAGAAGACGCTCGCCCGCGCGGCGGTGATGTACGGGCAAGGGCTCCACTCCGGGAGGAAGAGCGGGTTGATCCTGGAACCGCTCGGCCCCGGTTCGGGGATCCACTTCGTCGGGGTGTCGGATAACCGCGCGGTCCCCGCCCACATCGATTTCGTCGGGTCGACCGGCTATGCCACGACGATCCGGATCGGGACCACGCAGGTGACCACCATCGAGCACGTCATGTCCGCGTGCAACGCGTACGGGATCTCCAACCTGCTAATCAAGTGCGACGGCGAAGTCCCCGTCCTGGACGGCTCGTCGCTTGAATTCTGCAACCTTTTCGAGGAAGTCGGGCTGACGAACCAGAAAGGGGACTGGCACCGGATCCTGATCCGGGAGCCGATCCGCGTCGAAACGGGCAAGGCCTCCATCGAGCTGCAGCCGTTCGACGGCTTCGAGATCGATTACACCCTCGAGTACCCCGCGCCCGTCGGACGGCAGCGGTTCGTGTTCCGCCTCGAAGACCCGTCCGTCTACCGGAAGGAGATCGCGCCCGCCCGCACATTTGGTTTCGTCAAGGATATCAGTGCGTTGCAGAAACAGGGACTCGCTCTCGGCGGCCGGTTCGACAACTTCGTCCTGTTCGGGGAAGACGGCCCGGTCAACTGCGAGCTCCGGTTTCCCGACGAGCCGGTCCGCCACAAGATCATGGACGCCTGCGGCGACCTGTACCTCCTGGGGCGCCGCCTGCAGGCGAGGGTGATCGCGCGCATGACGGGGCATTCGCAGAACATTTCCCTGCTGAAGAAGGTCCGGGAACTGCTCTGACCTCACGGGAACCCCCTTCCCGGACTTCCAAATTGCATTCTAGGGGTGTATGTTATACCCCTTAAGATCCGTACGCCCTCGTTTGGCGACCCCCGGAAGATGCTTCAGAACGCGGATATCCGGGACGATGGATTGGGAATCCCGGGTCTTTGCGCCTGGAGTGCCGACGCGTTTTTCGGATCGATCAAACCCCGGAGAATAAAAGGGAGAAAAAGGCATGAAGACGAAGACGGTCGTTTCATTGTGTCTCGCCCTCCTGCTGGTCGGTTTCCTTGCGGCTCCCCCGCCCTCGGGCGCGGACGCCGTGATCAAGCTCACCTACGCCAACTTCCCGCCCGCGGCCACGTTCCCCTGCGTGCAGATGGAGCGCTGGGCGAAGGAGGTCGAGACGCGGACCGCCGGCAGGGTGAAGGTCCAGACCTTCCCCGGCGGGACGCTGCTGCCGGCCAAGAACATCCTCGACGGCGTCGTCTCCGGCATGGCCGACATCGGCAACTTCGCCATGAGCTATCAGCCCGGCCGGTTCCCCGTGTCCGAAGTCGTCGACCTGCCCCTGGGATTCACGAGCTCGCGCGTCGCCAGCCTGACCCTGTTCGATCTCGTGGAGAAATACCAGCCGAAGGAGTTCGAGCAGGTCAAGATCCTGACCCTGTTCACCTGCCCGCCGACCAACTTCATGACCCGCACCCCGGTGAAGTCGCTCGCCGACCTCAAGGGCATGGAGCTGCGCGTCGCGGGGACCTCGGCCGAAATCGTCAAGCGGCTCGGCGGTGTCCCGGTCGCCATGCCCCAGTCCGAAACCCCCGAGGCCATCCAGAAGGGGGTGGTGAAGGGGATCGTCTCCTCCATGGAGATCCTCCAGGATTTCAAGTTCGCGGCGTATACGCCCCACGCCACGGTCGTCAACCTGCCGGTGGTGTCGTTCGCCGTCGTGATGAACAGGGACAAATGGAACTCCCTTCCGCCCGACGTGAAGAAGGTGCTCGACGACCTGCGCCGCGAGCAGGCGGAGTGGACGGGGGAATACGTCGACAACCACGTCCGGGAAGCGCTGGCCTGGTCGAAGAACAGCTACGGCCTCCAGGTCCACGCGTTCTCCGCGGAGGACGCCGAGACCGTGAAGAACCTGCTCAAGCCGATCACGGACGAATACGTCAAGCGGGTCTCGGCCCTCGGGCTGCCCGCCGACAGGATCCTGGCGGACGCGCTGGCGCTCAAGAAGAAGAACGAGAAGAAAGGGAAGTAGCCGGATCCTCGAGAGATGGGCCTGGAACGATTCGCGGAGCTGCTCCGGAAGATCCTCATGTACGCGGCGGGAGCGTCGCTTCTGGGGGTCACCCTCCTCGCGACGGCCAACGTCGCCTTGAGGATCTTCCGGATCCCGTTGGGAGGCGCGTACGAGGTCGTTTCCTTCCTCGGGGCGATCGTCACCGCCGGCGCCCTCGGCTACACCCAGAAGCGCAGGCACCACATCGTCGTGGACATCCTCTCCGACAAGTACCCCCCGCGATTGAAAGCGGCGGTGGACCGGGCGAGCCACCTGGTGATGTTCTTCCTGTTTTCCGTCGTCTCCTGGCAGACGGCGGTGTACGGCAGGCGGCTGATCCGGGCGGGGGAGCTGTCCGAGACGCTCAAGATCCCGTTCCACCCGTTCGTGTTCCTGGTCGCGTTCGGGTTCGCCGTCCTCGCGCTGACGATCCTGCTCGACTTCCTCGAATCCATGTGGTCGAGAGGGGGGAAGCGGTGAGCGGGCCCGTCGTCGGCGTCCTGGGGATCGCGGCGATGTTCGCCACCCTGTTCTTCCTGCGGATACCGGCCGCGTTCGTCATGGCCCTCGTCGGGTTCGCCGGGATCGCCATGGTGACCTCCGTCGAAGCGGCGTTCTCGATCGCGGGGACCGAGATGTGGAACATCTTCTCGAACTACGGCCTGACGGTGATCCCGCTGTTCATCCTGGTGGGGGAGATCGTCCATTACGCCGGGTACAACTACAGCGTCTACGACGCCACCTACAAGTGGTTCGGGCACTTCCGGGGCGGGCTGGCCATGACGACGATCATGGCCTCCGCGGCCTTCTCCGCCATCTCCGGGTCGAACACCGCGACGGCGGCGACGATGAGCGCGGTCGCGATCCCCGCCATGAAGGAGTACAAGTACCACCCCATGTTGAACGCCGGGGCGGTGTCGGCCGGGGCGACGCTCGGCGTGCTGATCCCGCCCTCCCTCGTGCTCGTGGTGTACGGCCTCTACACGGGGCAGTCCATCGGGAAGCTCTTCTTCGGCAACATCGTTCCGAGCATCATCCTGACGCTCGCCATCCTCGCGACGGTCGCGTTCGTCTGCAGGCTCCACCCCGAATGGGGGGCGGCGGGTCCGCGGTTCGGATGGAAGGAGCGGTTCCGGGCGCTGCCGGAAGCCGTCGATATCCTCGTCCTCTTCGGGATCATCATGTACGCCCTTTTCACCGGGGTCGTCACCGCGACGGAAGCCGCCGCCGTGAGCTGCTTTTTGGCCTACGTCATCTGCCTCGCGCGCCGCAAGCTCTCCTGGAAGAAGTTCGCCGATTCCATGAAGGACACCCTGCGCATCTCCTGCATGGTGTTCATGATCGTCGCGGGCGCGGTGATCTTCGCGCGCTTCCTGACGCTCACCCGGCTTCCCTTCGAGATCGCGGAGTGGATCGGCGGCCTCACGCTCCCGCGGTGGATGGTCCTCTGGCTGATCCTCCTGTGCTACATCGTCGGGGGATGCGTCATGGACGCCCTGGCGTTCCTGCTCGTGTCGCTCCCGATCTTCTACCCGCTGGTCCTGCAGCTCGGCTACGACCCGATCTGGTTCGCCCAGGCGGTCACGATCGTCACGACGATGGGAGCCATCATGCCGCCCATCGGCATCTGCTGCTACGTCGTTTCCGGCATGTCCGGCATCCCGCTGGCCACCGTTTTCCGGGGATGCTTCTACTATTTTCCCGCCTACGTCGTCTCCATCGCCATCCTCATGATCTTCCCCCACTGGACGGTGATGGCGCTGTCCGACATGGTGCGGTAGCGGGAAGACGGGACGCCCCTTGAAAAACCGGACCCTCATGCTGGGAAACGAAGCGATGGCGCTCGCCCTGATCGAGAACGGCTGCCGCGTCGCCGCGTCCTATCCGGGGACCCCCGCGTCGGAGATCCTCTCGTCCGTCGCCCGGCTCGGAAGGGAGCTTGGCGTCCCGATGCACGCGGAATGGGCGGTGAACGAGAAGGTCGCCTTCGAGGTCGCCTACACGGCGGCGGTGACGGGCTTGCGCGCCGCGGTCGCCATGAAGCAGGTGGGTCTGAACGTCGCCTCCGACCCGCTCATGAGCGCCGCCTACTCGGGCGTCAAGGGCGGCTTCCTCGTCGTTTCCGCCGACGACCCCGGCCCGCATTCCTCCCAGACCGAGCAGGACAGCCGCCTCATGGCGATGCTGGCGAAGGTCCCCGTACTCGACCCGGATTCGCCGGCCCAGGCCCGCGAGCTGGTCGCCGCGGGGTTCGACCTTTCCGAGCGGTTCGAGGTCCCCGTCATGATCCGCCCGTCGACGAGGGTCTGCCACGCCTGCCAGGACATCCTGCCGGGCGACGTCCTGCCGCGGGACGCGAAGGCGGACTTCGTGAAGGAGCCGTCGCGCTGGGCCGCCACGCCGGTCTTCCGGAACCGGCTCCACGGGGAGCTCTGCGGCAAGCTCGCCCGGATCGCCGATTGGGGGCCGACGGCGCCCTTGCTGTGGAACCCCGAGGCGTCCGGCGAAAAAGCGGTGGTCGCCTCCGGCGTCGCGGCGGCGCACGCCCGGGAGGTTCTGGAAGCGCTGGGCCTGTGGGAGAAGGTTCCCTTCTACCAGGTCGTGCAGCCGTATCCGCTGCACGCCTCCTTCGTCAACCACATCCTCGGATGGTACGACGAGCTGCTCGTGCTGGAGGAGCCGGCGGCGGTCATCGAAATGCAGCTGCTCGACCGGCGCCGGGTCCGGGGGAAGGCGACCGGCGCCGTCCCGGAGGCGGGGGAGCTCCTTCCGGAAACGGTGGAGCGCGTGATCGCCGGGTTCGCCGGGACCGCGCCGGCGGTGCCGGTGGCGCAGGGGCCGCAGCCACCGGGGCGGCGGCCGACCCTCTGCGCCGGATGCCCCCACCGGGCGAGCTTCTACGCCGTCCGCCGGGCCGCCCCCGACGGGATCTACCCGAGCGACATCGGCTGCTACACGCTGGGGCTGAACCTGGGGGCCGTGGACACGGTGCTTTGCATGGGCGCCGCGATCGGGCAGGCGGCGGGGTTCTACCACGCATACCGACAGTCGGGCAGGACCGTCGACATCGTCGCGACGATCGGCGATTCCACCTTCTACCACGCCGGAGTGCCCGGGCTGATCGACGCGACGGTCCAGGGCGCGCGGTTCGTCCTGGTCATCCTCGACAACTCCATGGCGGCCATGACCGGGTTCCAGCCGACGCCGGCCTCCGGGACGGGAGCGGCGGGGGAGCCGACCGGCGTCGTCGACATGGAATCGCTCGTGCGCGCCTGCGGCGTGGGGTTCTGCAAGGTCGGGCTCCCAAGCCGCTTCGAGGAATTCGTGGGGCTCCTCAAGGAAGCGCTCGCCTGGAGCCGCGAAAACGGCGTGGCGGCGGTCATCGCCAGGGAGCCGTGCGTGATGGCGCCGGGCGTCGCCGGGAGGGGGCCTTCGCCCGCGAAGCCTTCCGTCACGGACGCCTGCACGGGGTGCAGGCACTGCATCACGCAGTTCGAGTGCCCCGCCATCGGTTTCGACGACGCGGCGGGCCGGGCGTCGATCGACGCGACGCTGTGCACCGGGTGCGGGGTCTGCCGGAACGTCTGCCCCGTCGGGGCGATCCGCGGCGGCGAAGGGGAGGAGACCCGATGAAGTTCGGGTGCCTGGACCGGCCGGAGGAGGAGAACCCGGCGGCGCGCATGCAGATGCTGGTCAGCGGCGTGGGAGGGCAGGGGGTGCTGTTCGTCTCCCGCCTGCTCGCCGAGGCCGCCATCGGGCGGTCCTTGAGCGTCATCACTTCCGAGATCCACGGCATGGCGCAGCGCGGGGGGACCGTCGTTTCCCACCTGAAGGTCGGCGGGTTCCCCAGCCCCCTGATCCGCGAGGGGCACGCCGACGGCATCATCGTGCTCCGGGAGGAGAATCTCCTGCCCCACGGCAGGTTCCTGTCGCCTTCCGGCTGGGCGGTCGTGAATTCGGCGACCGCGGCGGCGGAGGGATCCCCCTTCCCCGTCCACGCGATCGACGCCGAGGGGATCGCGAGGGAGGCGGGGTACCCTCGCGGGGCGAACCTGGTGCTCCTCGGCTTCCTCCTCGCGCGGCTCGGGTCCCTCGAGAGCGGGGGCCGGTTCTTCTGCGGCCCGGACGACCTCCGGGGGGCGCTGGAAAACCGGTTCGGAAAGTATCCGCGGGCCCTCGAGGAATCGCTCGAGGCGCTCGCGTTGGGAATACGCCACGGAAAGGGATGAGGTGCAGCGAATGCTCAAGCAATTCCCGCCGAAATACGTCACGCCCGGCGCGCTTCCGGGATACCAGCTCAAGGGGCTGCAGTGGACGGTATCCCACGCGTACCGGAACTCCCCCTTCTACCGTCAGCGCATGGAGGAGGCGAAGGTGACGCCCGCCGACATCCGGTCGCTCGACGACATCCGACGGCTGCCTTTCACCACGGCGGACGACCTGCGGGAGGGCTATCCCTTCCCGCTGCTCTCGGTCGACCTGAAGGAGGTCGTCCGGATCCACTCGTCGTCGGGGACCACGGGGAAGCGGAAGGTCCTCTGCTACACGCAGAAGGACATCGGCGACTGGGTCAGCATGTTCGCGCGCTGCTACGAGATGGCGGGGCTCACCCGGGAGGACCGGGTGCAGATCTGCGTGGGATACGGGCTCTGGACGGCCGGCGTGGGGTTCCAGCTCGGCGCGGAGAAGTACGGGGCGATGGCCATCCCGATCGGCCCGGGGAACCTCGATCTCCAGTGCAAGTTCCTGCTCGACCTGCGGTCGACCGTCCTGTGCTGCACCGCCTCGATGGGGCTGCTGCTGGCGGAGGAGGTCCACCGGCGCGGCATCCGCGGCCTGCTCAACCTGAAGAAGGTGATCTGCGGCGCCGAGCGCACCAGCGAGGCGATGATCTCGACGATCAAGGGGCTGCTGGGCGTGAAGGAGGTCTACGACATCCCGGGGCTCACCGAGCTGTACGGCCCGGGCACGGGGCTGTCGTGCCGGCACGAGTCGGGGATCCACTACTGGGCGGACTACTACATCCTCGAGGTGCTCGACCCGGAGACGCTCAAGCCCGTCGGCCCGGGCGAGATCGGCGAGATGGTGTACACCACCCTCGGCAAGGAGGCGGCCCCGCTCATCCGGTACCGCTCCCGGGACCTGACGCGTCTGATCGACGGGGAGTGCCCCTGCGGCTGCAACCTTCCCCGGCACGACAAGATCCTGGGGAGATCCGACGACATGATCGTCTTCCGCGGGGTCAACATCTACCCCGGGCAGCTCGACGAGGTGCTGTCGAAGATCGACGGCGCGGGGAGCGAGTTCCAGGCGCACATCGAGCGGCGCGAGGACGGCAAGGACCACATGACGCTGAAGATCGAGCGGGCCGCCCACATGACGGAGAGCGCCGACGGGCCGATCGGCTCCGCGGTCGCCGGGGAGATCAAGCACAACCTGATGGTCTCCTGCACGGTCAAGGTCCTTCCCTACGGGTCGCTGCCGCGGTCCGAGAAAAAGACCCGCCGGGTATTCGACACCCGGGTGTTCTGAGGGGCGGCGGAAGAGGCGTTCTTCAGGGGAAGAGTCTGAGGGCGGCGACTCCGGCGACGATCAGGGCGACGCCGAGGAACCTTCCCGGGCTGGCGGGATCGCCGTAGAAGAGCACGCCGACGAGGAACGTCCCGGCCGCCCCGATCCCCGTCCAGATCGCGTACGAGGTCCCGATCGGGATCTGCTTCTGGGCAAGGTACAAAAGCAGCCCGCTGACGGCCATGAATATCACGGCGACGGCGAGGCCCGCGGCCCTCATGTCCTCCCGCTGGGCCATCTTGAGCCCGACCGGCCAGCCGACCTCGCACAACCCCGCCAGAAAAAGGTATAACCAGGCCATTTCTTCTCTCCGATATCCCGGGATCTGTTTTCAGGGTCTGGAAACGAACGGGTTCCCCCGGATGTAGAACCGAAGCAGCCTCCCCGCCCAGCGGGGGCCGGCGTAATCGACGCCGATCCGGGGCCTCTTCACGATCGGGGCGGGGGGATCGCCGGGCCCCTCCGCGATGAAGAATCCGTCGCCGGTCAGGTCGCGCCCGTCCAGCCGCCGGTCGATCCCCATCGCCTTGCAGAGCCGACCGGGGCCGTTGGTGGGGACCTCGATACCCGCGACCGGCTCGAGCGCCCGCAGCAGCACGGCCGAGGCATGCCCCTCGGACTCCGTCACCGCGTTCAGGCAGTGGTGCATGCCGTAGACCATGTACACGTAAGCGTGCCCCGGCGGGCCGAACATGGTCCGGTTCCTCGCCGTCATCCCCCTCGAGGAATGGCACGCCAGGTCTTCCGGCCCGACGTACGCCTCGACTTCCACGATCCTGCCGATCCTCGTCGCCGCGCCGTTCGACCGGACGAGGCATTTCCCCAGCAGGCCGAGGGCGACTTCCACGGTGTCCCGGTCGTAGAACGCGCGGGGGAGCGTCGTCATCCCCGAAAGGAGCGTCTTCATGCCAGCGCCGACAGCGCCGCGCCGAGGGCGCCCACGAGCTGGGGATCGGGGACCACGGAGACCGGGACGGAGAGCTCCTTCGAAAGGGCCTCCACCATCGCCGGGTTCAGAGCGACGCCGCCGCTCATGAACACCCTGGTCCCGGGAGGGACCTGGCCGACCAGCGACGCGACGCGGCTCGCGAGGGCGGCGTGCAGCCCCTTGACGATGTCCTCCACCGCCTCGCCGCGGGCCACCAGCGACACGACCTCGCTTTCCGCGAACACCGTGCAGGTGCTGGTGACGGGCACCGGGCGGGAGGAGCGCGCCGCGCAGCGGGCGACCTCTTCCTGCGGGATCCGGAGGCGGGCGAGGATGACCTCCAGGAAGCGGCCGGTCCCAGCGGCGCACTTGTCGTTCATGGCGAAGTCGAGGACCGCGCCTCCCGGGCCGACCCGGACGACCTTGGTGTCCTGGCCCCCGACGTCCACCAGGATGCC